>SCQD01000322.1 GCA_004299145.1 Methylococcaceae bacterium
GGGCGTCGGAGGGACACACTTTGTAGCAGCGGCAACAGCCGATGCACAAAGATTCGTCCACCCGCGCCACCATGGGTATCTGGTCTTCGACGTCGGATAAATCCAGGTCGATGGATAAAAGATTTGCCAATTGCTCGGCCAGGGCTTTGCCGCCGGGCGGGCACAGGGTGGCCGGCACGTTGCCCGCCACCAAAGCCTCGGCCGCCGGGCGGCAACCGGGATAACCGCACTGCCCGCACTGCGAGCCCGGCAGCAGGCGTTCGATGTCATCCAGCAGGGGATTATCTTCCACCTTGAAACGGCGCGCCGCGCTGCCCAGCAAAAAGCCGAACGCCAGCCCCATGCCGGTCAGACTGATGATGGCGAACAGGATGTACATGGCTTCAATCCTCTCTCGTCGAAGTAACCCGTTCAGCCCCACCTTTAATCCCCTCTCCCTGCGGGAGAGACTCCAGCGCGTTGCCCGCGCCGAATGGAGCCCAGGAACCTACCGGGGGCGCCGCAAAGCCCCTTCTCCCATCGGGAGAGGGCCGGGGTGAGGGCATCAAAAACGCGCCCCCGGCAGGTTCCTGGGTAGGGCTAGGGTGAGGGCATAAAAACAAAAGGGGCTGCACAGCGTTGCTCAATGCGCGTTCAACCCCGCAAATCCCATAAAAGCCAGCGACAGAATGCCCGCCGTGATAAACGCGATGGGCGTGCCGGCAAATGCATCGGGCACGTTCATCAGCGCCAGCCGTTCGCGTATGCCGGCAAAAATGACCATGACCAGGGTGAATCCCAGCGCCGAGCCGAAACCGTACAGGGCGCTGTGGAGCAAATCGTATTCCTGCTGGATGTTGAGCAAGGCCACGCCCAGCACCGCGCAGTTGGTGGTGATCAGCGGCAGGAAAATGCCCAGCACCTGATACAGCACCGGACTGGTTTTGCGCACCACCATCTCGGTGAACTGCACCACGGCGGCGATCACCAGAATGAAGGACAGGATGCGCAAAAAACCGATTTGCAGGGGCGACAGCAGGAAGTGCTCGATAAACCAGGAGGCCACCGCCGTGAGCGTCAGCACGAAGGTGGTGGCGAAGCCCATGCCGATGGCGGAGTCCAGCTTTTTGGACACGCCCATGAAAGGGCACAGCCCCAGGAACTTCACCAGCACGACGTTGTTGACCAGCGCCGTGCCCAATACCAGCATCAAGTAATCGTTCACGCGGATTTCCTTGGAAATGACTGCGGAGCCAGCCTCAGTGCTGTTGAGTCAGCCGTTCGTAGCGAGCGCTTTGACCCAGCTCAGGGCGAACGGAAACAAACCAGCATAGAGGCGCGGCGTCCCCTGCCGCAGGAAATGCACGGCCCGTGCCATGTGCGCGAATATGGCGCCAAATCAGGATTTGCGGGGGGATGGAAGGGGCGGGACTTGTCAGATAAAGCACGGTGGGGTGGGACAAAGCGGGGATTTTGTCCGATTTGCAACAACGAGGCTCCCTGGTCAGGTCGCCTCGGTTTTGCTTGCAGCTGGGGCTTTAATCGGGAATTCCCGCTGCCCGCCGCTGCTGGAAATCCGTTATATGAGCCGCCAACCTTTTTTCTTCGATGGCAAGGCGCAGCCCGGCCATCAGTTCCTGGTAGTAGTACAGGTTGTGGAGGGTGTTGAGACGGGCGCCGAGTATTTCGCCGCACTTGTCGAGATGGCGCAGATAGGCGCGCGAATAGTGGCGGCAGGTGTAGCAGCGGCAGTCTTCATCCAGCGGCCGCAGGTCGTGCTGGTAGCGGGCGTTGCGGATGCGCAAATCGCCGTGATGGGTGAACAAGTGACCGTTGCGGGCGTTGCGGGTAGGCATGACGCAGTCGAACATGTCGATGCCGCGCTGCACGGCGTCGACGATGTCCTCCGGCGTGCCGACGCCCATGAGATAGCGCGGCTTGCCGGCGGGCATGGCCGGCAGCAGGCTGTCCAGCACGGCGTGGCGTTCGTCTTTGGGTTCGCCCACCGACAGGCCGCCGATGGCGTAGCCGTCGAAGCCGATGTCGAGGAGGCCGGCCAGGGAGGCTTGGCGTAGCGACGGGTACATGCCGCCTTGGACGATGCCGAATAGTGCTTTTAATTCCCTCACCCCAGCCCTACCCAGGAACCTGCGGTCGGAGACAGCTCCTTCTCTCTTAGGGAGAAGGTTGGGGTGAGGGTGTCCGTGCGCCGCTTTGCTGCGCGCCGCCCAGCGCAACGACAGCTCCATGGACTGGCGCGCCTGGGTTTCCGTGGCGGGGTAGGGCGTGCATTCGTCGAATACCATGACGATGTCCGAATTCAACGTGCGCTGCACCGCCATGGATTCTTCCGGCCCCATGAAAATCGGGCTGCCGTCGATGGGCGATTTGAATTTCACGCCCTGCTCGGTGATTTTGCGCATGCCGCCCAGGCTGAATACCTGGAATCCGCCGGAGTCGGTGAGGATGGGGCCGTCCCAGTGCATGAAGCCGTGCAGGCCGCCGTGGGCCTGGATGACGTCCATGCCGGGCCGCAGCAACAGGTGAAACGTGTTGCCGAGGATGATTTGTGCGCCGATCTCGCGCAGTTCTTCCGGCGTCATGGCTTTGACCGTGCCGTAGGTGCCGACCGGCATGAAGGCGGGCGTGTCCACTACCCCACGCTCGAATTGCAAACGTCCGCGCCGTGCTGCGCCGTCTGTGTGGCTGATATGGTATTGCATCAGGATGCCGTCAGACGCGCCGGCCACGGCCGATGCCGTAATAGGTGATGCCCAGGCGTTGCAGGTGGTGCGGATCGTATAAATTACGGCCGTCGAAAATCACCGGTTGCTTAAGCGCGGTTTTGATCGCGTCGAAATCGGGGCTGCGGTACAGCTTCCATTCGGTGACGATGACCAGGGCGTCGGCGTTGCGTAGCGCCGCCATGGGATCGTCGCACAGCGCCAAATCGGGCCGTTCGCCGTAGAGGCGGCGCGCTTCGTCCATGGCTTCCGGGTCGTGCGCTTGAACGGCGGCGCCCGCTTGCCACAAGGCTTCCAGCAAATCGCGGCTGGGCGCTGCGCGCATGTCGTCGGTGTTGGGTTTGAAAGCCAGTCCCCAAACGGCGATGGTCTTGCCTTGCAAATCGTTGTCGAAGTGTAGTGCAACTTTCGTGAACAGCCGGTGTTTCTGGCGGTTGTTGACGGCTTCCACCGCTTGCAACAGTTGCGCGGGGTATCCGGTATCGCGGGCGGTGCGTTCCAGAGCGGTGACGTCTTTGGGGAAGCAGGAGCCGCCATAGCCGCAGCCGGGGTAAATGAAGGAGTAGCCGATGCGCGGGTCGGAACCTATCCCTAAGCGGACGTTTTCGATGTCGGCGCCCAGCAGTTCGGCCAGATTGGCCATTTCGTTCATGAAGCTGATTTTGGTGGCCAGCATGGCGTTGGCGGCGTACTTGGTCAGTTCGGCGGAGCGGATGTCCATGCAGACCATGCGGTCGTGGTTGCGGTTGAACGGGGCGTATAGAGCGCGCAGCAGTTCCGTGGTGCGCGGGTTGTCTGTGCCCACCACGATGCGGTCCGGTTTCATGAAGTCTTCGATGGCGGCGCCTTCCTTGAGGAATTCGGGATTGGACACCACGTCGAATTCCACGGCGGCGCCGCGCCGGCTCAGCGCGGTTTGTACAGCTTGGCGCACTTTGTCGGCGGTGCCGACCGGCACGGTGCTTTTAGTGACGACCACCCGGTAATCGTCCATGTGGGCGCCGATGCTGGCGGCTACCGCCAGTACGTATTGCAAATCCGCCGAGCCGTCTTCATCGGGGGGGGTGCCGACGGCGATGAACTGGAACAGGCCGTGGGCCACGCCCAGGGCGACGTCGGTGGTGAATTTGAGCCGGCCTGCGGCCATATTGTTTTTGATGAGGGCGCTCAGGCCCGGCTCATAAATCGGTACGTCGCCGCGCGTGAGGCGGTCGATTTTGTTCGGGTCGATGTCTACCGAGACCACGTGATTGCCCACTTCGGCCAAACAAGCGCCGGTGACCAGGCCTACGTAGCCGGAGCCGAATACGGTGACTTTCATAGAAAGGCTTTTTCCCGTTTGCGGTACGGTGCGGGGAAAATCAGCTTAAACGGCATGCTCCGCCAGTTCCTGCTGTAGCTGGGCGATGTGAGTTTCGGCGGTTTCGCTGTGGTAATCGCCCTGGGCTTTGGCCGCTCGCGCCTCTTGCCAGGCGGCGTGGATTTCAGCTTCGCGCAATTGTTCGTAGTGGGCCAAGTCCATTACCACGTAGCGGGGTTTGCCTCTCACGCTGATGATGGCTTCGTCCCGGTTTCCCAGGATGGCTTCCAGAGCAGAGATGCCTTTGATTTTCAGCTCGTTGGCTGAGACGGCGGCGATGGTAGTCATGGTTATGCGGTCGATGAATAGTGCGGTTGAGCGCGCCATCATAGGTGCTGTTTGGCGTGCGATCAATCAATAAAGCCACTGCCCGTTTGGGGTAGTGGCTTTATGCGAGTGCTCCGCGCGTTCCGAGTATTAGTTGGCGGGTGCCGGCGTTGCAGCGGCCGGAGCTGCGGTTTCAGCGGCGGGTTTGGCGGGTGCCGGTGTTGCAGCGGCCGGAGTCGTGGTTTCAGTGGCGGGCT
>SCQD01000323.1 GCA_004299145.1 Methylococcaceae bacterium
CGTGCATCTCTGCCATGACCTTGGTCAGCGCCGCCGTCAGCGTCGTCTTGCCATGATCCACGTGGCCGATCGTTCCCACGTTGACGTGCGGTTTTTTGCGGTCAAATTTTTCTTTAGCCATCAGACTATCCCCTGTTGTTCAAACGCTAAGCGCACTAAAATAAACACAAAAATGGAGCCCATAACCGGATTTGAACCGGTGACCTCTTCCTTACCAAGGAAGTGCTCTACCGACTGAGCTATATGGGCAAAAAACTATCCTGTAGCCCGCACAATGGAGCGGGTGATGGGAATCGAACCCACGCCATCAGCTTGGAAGGCTGAGGTTCTACCATTGAACTACACCCGCGAACATCCAAAACTTCTGGGCAAATTCGAATTTGGTGGAGGGGGGTGGATTCGAACCACCGAAGGCAGAGCCGACAGATTTACAGTCTGTTCCCTTTGGCCGCTCGGGAACCCCTCCTAAACGGTTAAGCAGCGTATTTTGCTTTAAAACCAGTCGCATGTCAACTGCTCAACAGTCGATATCAGACAACCGTCTTTGTATTCAATAAGTTCATTGCACGCTGCTCATCTCCGGTCACCAGACAGGGCAATATCGCCATTGATCGATCGATCGCCGCATCAATCACCTGCCGATCATTGAGGCAGGGGCGATCAAGCACATAACCCAACACGAGCGAACGATCGCCGGGATGACCAATACCCAAACGCAGACGAAGAAACGCCGGGCCAACATGGGAAAAAATATCCCGCAGACCGTTGTGCCCACCGTGTCCGCCGCCTTTTTTCAGCCTGGCAACGCCCGGTGCAAACTCCAATTCATCATGCACGACCATCAAGCCATCCATAGCTATTTTGTAGTACGCCATCACAGCCTGCACAGCCATCCCGCTGCGATTCATGTAAGTCAGCGGCTTCAGCAGATAAATCGTATCTAAACCCACACGCCACTGCGCCAGCTCACCATGCATGGCAGGCTCATGCGCAAAGCGCAAGCCCTCCCGCTCCGACAGACAGTCCATAAACCAAAACCCGGCATTATGCCGGGTTTTTTCGTATTGCGCCGTCGGATTACCCAACCCAACGATCAATCTCAACGACACGACGCTGGTTACTGCGCCGCCTCGGACACCGCACCTGCAGAATGCTGTATCACCACCACCGGATGATCATGCTCAGGACCATGCGTCAAAGCAAAAATTTGCACGCCGGGCGGCACTTTCAGGTCCGACAAATGCACGATCTGCCCCAGATCCACCATCGCCAAATCCACCTCAATGAAGTCAGGTAATTGATGCGGCAGACACGTCACTTCCACATCCACCATACTGTGGGTTACCAAGCCGCCTTTTTTGACGCCTACTGACGTAGCCGCATTCACGAAGTGCAGCGGCACGTGCACGCGAACCTTATCAGTGGCGCTAACCCGCTGAAAATCCATGTGCAAAACCATCGGGCGAGCGGAGTGCCGATGCATGGCCTTCAGAATGGCGCTCTCTTCTTTACCATCCACCTGCAGCGTCAACACGTGCGAATATACAGCGTCATTTTCCAGATTTTTGAGCACCTTGTGATGCTCCAAAACGATATGCGCAGGGTCCGCATGACCACCGTAAATCACGGCCGGCACCTTACCCAAACGGCGCAACCGGCGAGCATCGCCTTTACCCCGCCCTGAACGCTGCTGCGCTTCAAATACAAAACTGCTCGACATGGCAATGAATCTCCCGATTGAATTATTTACTCGTACAACCGCCTGGCCGTAACTTAATCTACATACATGGAACTGACGGATTCACCCACCGCGATGCGCCGTATAGTTTCCGCCAACATTTCCGCCACGCTGAGCTGGCGAATTTTTGCACAAGCCGCCGCATCCGGTCGCAGCGGAATACTATCCGTCACCACCAACTCGTCCAGCATGGAATTTTGAACATTATTCACTGCGGCACCCGACAAAACCGGGTGGGTACAATAAGAAACCACCCTTACCGCTCCATGCTCCTTCAATGCCTTGGCCGCCTGACACAAAGTGCCTGCCGTATCCACCAAGTCATCGACCAGCACGCAGGTACGCCCCTCCACGTCGCCGATGATATTCATCACCTTGGCCTCATTGGGACGCGGCCTGCGTTTATCGATAATTGCCAAATCGGCATCATCCAACCGCTTTGCCAGCGCCCTTGCGCGCACCACGCCACCCACATCGGGCGACACCACAATTAAATTCTGATATTGCTGGCGCCAGATATCACCCAGCAAAATAGGTGAAGCATAAACATTATCGACGGGAATATCGAAAAATCCCTGAATCTGGTCTGCGTGCAAATCCACCGTCAGCGCACGATCAGCACCCGCACAAGCGATCATATTAGCCACCAGCTTGGCGGTAATCGGCACGCGCGATGAGCGGGTTCGCCTGTCCTGCCGCGCATAACCAAAATAGGGGATCACAGCCGTAATGCTGGCCGCCGAGGAGCGGCGCAACGCATCCGTCATGATGAGCAACTCCATCAAATGCTCATTGGCTGGCGCACAAGTCGGTTGTATGACAAATACTTCGCGCCCACGCACGTTTTCTTCGATTTCAACGAACAATTCATCATCGCTGAAACGACCGATGGTCGCCATACCCAGCCGCATATTCAGCTTCTGGACCACTCCTTCGGCCAATGATCGATTGGCGTTGCCGGTAAACACCATGAACGACGCGTCCATCGATTCCCCCAACTGCATAATCATGCCAAAAAAATATGGCTGGGGCGCCAGGATTCGAACCTGGGTATGCGGGGATCAAAACCCCGTGCCTTACCGCTTGGCGACGCCCCAGTAAAACTCATTTCAAAACACCAATTCCGAGCAGCGATGAATGCTCAACCGGCTGTTAGACGGTCCAGCAATGCAGACCGATTCGCGCCGCGCGTCAGCCACAAGCGCCAGCGGCTGCGCAGTGCGTCGGCCGCTGACGCAGCAGCCCGCTCATTATCGAAAGCGGCAAACACGCACGCCCCCGTACCGGTGAGCTTGGGCAAACCCGAAAACTCGGCTAAATCGCGTAACGCAGCCTTGACCGGCGGGTACAACTCAGTGACCACATCCGTGCAGTCGTTTGCCTGCCAAACCGCTGGGAAGTCAGCTATTTTGATGGGATCGCGACTTCGTGTCAAATTCTGTGCCGAAAACACTTTGCCCGTCGCTACGTGACAGTCCGGCGCCAACACGACAAACCAGGGCTCCGGCAACACCAGGGGCGTTAAAACCTCGCCCACCCCCTCTGCCCAAGCGGCAACACCCTTGACGAAAACAGGCACGTCCGCACCCAACGTCAGACCTAGCGTTTGCAGGCGCTGCGAATCCAACCCCAACCGCCACAAATGATTGAGCGCCACCAGCGTGGTGGCCGCGTCGGAACTGCCGCCCCCCAAACCGCCGCCCATGGGCAAGCGTTTATCCACACCGATGGTCACGCCTTGGGCGCAACCGGTTTCACGTTGCAGCAAACGCGCGGCCCGCACCGTCAAATCCTGTTCCATGGGCACGCCCGGCAATGGGTTGATCAGCACTACCTCGCCATGTTCATGCACCTGAAACGACAGCCAGTCGCACAACTCAATAAACTGGAATACCGTCTGCAACAGGTGATAGCCATCCGCACGTCGCCCCACGATACGCAACATCAAATTCAACTTGCCCGGCGCCGGCCAGGGCGCACCGTTATTGTCGGCAACACTCATTCGTCGAACCTCCAACGATCCACAATCAGCCTCAAAACCACGCCGCCTTGTCCACGAACCGTTATCTTGCGCGGCACCACCCACCCCGCTTCCTGCATGAAACCGTCATAGTCCAACGACCAGCCCGCCTGGTCAAAACCAAACAAAGCCGTGGAATTTTCAGCGGGCGGGCGCGCTGCAAAATCCTGCTGCGGTGCAGGCAAGGCCAATACCCAGTAGCGCAAAGATTCCAGCGGCACGGAGAACCCCAAATGCTCCGACATCAATCCCTCTGGGTCGGAAGACTCCAGCAGACCGCCATTGGCAGCCTCGACCGCCATGTAGTCGCCGTTGCGCACAATGCCGACCACGCGCTGCCCCAACGGCCCACTCAACAACAAGCGATCCTCCTCACCCATGTGCCGCCATTCCAGACCAGCCGTCCAACCATCGTCAGGCGTATGCACCTTGACGCGGCCTTCCATGGACCAAACCGACAAAGCACGCAGTTTTTCCCGCTCGGCGCCGCCCGGCAAGGTCGCGTCCGGCGGCCACAACCACGCACAAGCGGACAACACACCCGACAGCCCCAGCACGACCCACAGCCGCAAGGGTGGCTTGACGCCACGCCGCATCACTCAAAAACCTCCTTGAACGCCTCCATGACGCGCTTGATATATTCGTTGCCAGGCGCCAGCCTGGCTGCTTTACGCCATACTGCTTTAGCCTCGCTGCGCTTACCCGAGACCCACAGCACTTCCCCCAGGTGCGCGGCAATTTCCGCATCCTGATTGCGCTGGTAGGCACGGCGCAAATAGTCGATGGCGGATTCGTGGTTCCCCATGCGGTATTGCAACCAGCCATAGCTGTCCAGAACCGCGGCCTCTTCCGGCCTTAACGCCAAGGCGCGCGTCAACAGGCTCAAAGCCTCGCTGTAGCGATTGCTCTTATCCGCCAGCGTGTACCCCAGCGCATTCAAGGCATTGGCATCATTAGGGTCCAACGTGAGCAGTTCAGTCAGGTCCTGCTCCATCACATCCAAACGGTCCAGGTGCTCGGCCACCAGCGCACGGGTATACAGCAATTCGGGACGCCCCGGCATGGCCTGCAACGCCTCGGTCAACACCTCGAAAGCATTCGCATAGTCATTGTCGCGCGTCAAAACTTCCGCTTCCATCAGAAAAAAACGCAGCGCCTCTTCGGGAAAACGCTTGCGCAACTGACCCAATTTTTCCAGGGCATCCGCGTCACGTCCCAAAGCAATCAAGGAAGTCACGGCATTGACCTGCGCATCCATGGTCAGTGAACCACTATTCACCTGCTCAAACCAGTCCAAAGCCTCTTCATAGTGCTTATGCCGGCTTTCGATCAGCCCCAGGTAATAAGCCGCCTGCGTCGACCAGCGCGAGCCTTCCGTCAAGCGCGTCAGCACTTTACGGGCCGCGTCTTCCTGGTGCGATTGCAACAACGCCATGGACAAACCGAAAGCGGCATCCTCATGTTCCGGCTCTTTGCGCAAAATCCGGCGAAACTGTTGCTCGGCGGCTTTATGATTGCCTTCACGCACCAACTGCTCGGCCAACACCAGCCGCAAATGGCTATTGCCCGGG
The DNA here is from genome assembly GCA_004299145.1 of Methylococcaceae bacterium. GTDB lineage: Bacteria > Pseudomonadota > Gammaproteobacteria > Methylococcales > Methylococcaceae > Methylogaea. The sequence goes on from SCQD01000323.1 coordinate 5,330, forward strand.
TCCACTCGCAACGCTTGCTCCAAAATCCCCTTGGCCGCCGCCCAGTCTCCGGCCCGCGCCGCCAATTGAGCCTGTAGCACACGCGCACGCGCCCAGTCAGGATGCAAACGCAACGCCTTGTCCACCTCGGTACGCGCCAGGGCCACGTCGCCCAACTCCATGGCCAGCAACGCATAGGCATAATGCACCTCGGCGCGCAACGGAAAACGCTCCACCAGTTGCGCCATCACCCGCGCCGCATCCTCCTTGGACAAATCCTGGCTGATCATGCGCACCAGATCGACCAAAGCCGACTCCGCATCGCCGCCCGCTCCCTGCAAAACCTGCCCCAAATGCCCCAGAGCCTCGTCATAACGGCCATTTTTGAGCAACAACATCGCCACGATCTTACGCGCCGCCATATTGTCCGGCGCCCGCTCCAGCCACAAGGTCGCGGCTTCCAGCGCTTTATCGGGCTGCTTGGCGTACAAAGCGATTTGCGTGGCCCTTTCCGCCAAACGCGCATCGGACGAGTCGTGCATCAGCTTCAGATACGATTCCAAAGCCACGTCATACTGGCCTTTCTGCCCCGCCAACTCCCCTGCCAACAGCAAATACAAAGTCTCGGCGCGCTGCGACGCTTCCTCGGAAATGGCGGCACCGATGCGTTCGTCGACGCGCGCATCGTCCGGCGGAACCGTCGCGCAAGCTCCCAGCAACAACAACAGGCCGAGCCCGACCAGCCGCAAAAAAACAATATGAATCAACACCTAGGCGAATCCAGTGAAAAAGGGGAAATCGTAACACTATACCGGAATACCGGAGTTACGCCGACAAAACGCCACCCACGTAGCGGCGCGGGCATGACAACGATCATGGCGCGCGCAACGCTCCTGACAATGAAACGTTACGCGCGCCATGATCGTTGCCCTCACCCCAACCCTCTCCCGGTGGGAGAGGGAGCCCGACGGCCCTTGGACGCGCCGACGGATTTGGAGTAGCCTCAGCTTTTCCTTAAAATTATAGCCTGCCTCCCTGGCGCTTCTTGATAAATGGCAATACTGACACTCGGCATCAACCACACCACAGCACCCGTTGCCATTCGCGAACGACTCACCTTTCCCACCGACCGGCTGAAAGAAGCGTTGCGCGACCTGGTGCGCAAAGTCGACGTAGAAGAAGCCGCCATCCTGTCGACCTGCAACCGCACGGAACTCTATTGCGGCGCAGAATCCGCCAACTCGCAGCCCCTGATCGACTGGCTGGCATCGCATCACGGCCTGGCCCAGGAAACGTTTACGCCCTACCTCTACAGCCACACCGACGGCGATACCATCCGCCACATGTTCCGCGTGGCCTGCGGGCTGGACTCGCTGATCCTCGGCGAAGCGCAGATTCTCGGCCAGATCAAACAGGCCTACCAATCCGCCAGCGAAGCCGGCACCCTGGGCAAACACCTGGGCAAGCTGTTCCAGTATACCTTTGCCGCCGCAAAAAAAGTGCGCACCGACACCGCCATCGGCTCCAGCCCGGTCTCGGTGGCATTCGCCGCCGTGCGGCTGGCGCAGCGCATTTTCGACAACCTCGACCAGCAAACCGCCCTGCTCATCGGCGCCGGCGAAACCATAGAACTCACGGCGCGCCACTTGCACGAGCAAGGCATCGGCGAAATGATCATCGCCAACCGCACCTACGACAAAGCCCACGCCCTGGCCGCCCAGTTCAACGGCTTCGCCATCTCGCTGGCGGAACTGCCGCGCCACCTGGCCCGCACCGACATCCTGGTTTCCTCCACCGCCAGCCAACTACCCATCCTCGGCAAAGGCAGCGTGGAAAGCGCCCTTAAAACGCGCCGCCACAAGCCCATGCTGCTGGTGGACCTGGCCGTGCCGCGCGACATCGAACCCGAAGTGGAGCAACTGGCCGACGTCTATCTGTACACCATCGACGACCTGCACAACGTCATCGAAGAAGGCTTCAAAAGCCGCCGCGAAGCCGCCCACCAGGCAGAAGAAATCATCGACTGCGAAGTCGAACACTTCCTCGCCTGGCTGCGCGCCCAAGGCGCCAGCAGCACCATCCGCGACTATCGCCAACACGCCGAATCCCTGCGCGACGCCAGCCTGGCCAAAGCGCTGCAACGCCTGAAGAACGGCACAGCCCCGGATGAAACCCTGCATTGGCTGGCTTACGCCCTCACCAACAAGCTGATCCACACACCCAGCACCCAACTGCGCCAAGCCGGCGAAACCGAGCGTCACGACCTCATCGCCGCCGCCCGCGAATTATTCAAACTGCAAGGTAATCCCTGAAATCCCGTGAATCCCTCCATCCTGTCAAAACTCGAAAACCTCGCCCAGCGCTTTGAAGAAATCACCGCGCTGATGGCCGAACCCAGCGTGCAAAACGACCAGAACCGCTTCCGCGCCCTGGGCAAGGAATACGCGCAGCTGGAACCCATCGTCGCCTGCTTCCGCCAATACAGCGGCATCCTCGACGACGTGGAATACGCCAAAACCCTGCTGCAAGACGCCGATCCCGAGGTACGCGCCATGGGCAAGGAAGAACTGGAAAACTTTCAGGAACTCCAGGCACAGCGGGAAGACGAGCTGCAAATTTTATTGCTGCCCAAAGACCCGGACGACGACAAAAACACCTTCCTGGAAATCCGCGCCGGCACCGGCGGCGCCGAAGCCGCTTTGTTCGCCGCCGATTTATTCCGCATGTACCTGCGCTACGCCGAAAAGCGCGGCTGGAAAACCGAGACCGTCAGCGAAAGCGAAAGCGAACTGGGCGGCTACAAAGAAGTGGTGGCGCGCGTGGTCGGCACCGACGTATTTTCCCGCCTCAAATTCGAATCCGGCACCCACCGCGTGCAGCGCGTGCCCACCACCGAAGCGCAGGGCCGCATCCACACCTCGGCCTGCACCGTCGCGGTGTTGCCGGAAATCGACGAAGTGGAATTCACCATCAACCCGGAAGACTTGCGCGTCGACACCTTCCGCGCCTCCGGGGCGGGCGGCCAGCACGTCAACCGCACCGAATCCGCCATCCGCCTCACCCACATTCCCACCGGCACCGTGGTGGAATGCCAGGACGAGCGCTCGCAGCACAAAAACCGCGCCCGCGCCATGTCCCTGCTGCAATCGCGCATCCTCGCCGCCCAGCAGTCCAAGCAGGACGCCGAAATCGCCGCCACCCGCAAACTGCAAGTCGGCAGCGGCGACCGCTCCGAACGCATCCGCACCTACAACTTCCCGCAGGGCCGCCTCACCGACCACCGCATCAACCTCACCCTCTACAAGCTGGAAGACATCATGCAAGGCAATCTGGACCAGGTCATCGACCCCTTGATTCAGGAACACCAGGCGGAATTGTTGACGCAGTTGGCGGGGGAATAGTCAAAAGCCGCTCCTGCCAAAAGATCTTTCCGATGCACGCACCCCCACCGCCCACCCCGCTTTTATCGCGCGCCATGCTCGCCGTGCTGCTCGCCCAGTTCCTGTCGGCCCTGGCCGACAACGCCCTGCTGTTTGCCGCCATCGCCTTGCTGAAATCACAGCAAGCGCCCGCCTGGATGCCGCCTTTGCTGCAGGAAAGCTTCGTGCTGGCCTTCATCCTGCTGGCGCCATTCGTCGGCCCGTTTGCCGATGCCTTGCCCAAAGGCCGGGTGATGATGATCGCCAATGGCCTCAAGCTGGTGGGCTCCGCCGCCATGCTGGCCGGCCTCAATCCACTGCTGGCCTACAACCTGGTGGGCATCGGCGCCGCCACCTACTCGCCCGCCAAATACGGCATCCTCAGCGAACTGGTCGAACCCTCGGCCCTGGTCAAAGCCAACAGCCTGATGGAAGGCTCCACCATCGTCGCCATTTTGCTGGGCGCCGTGGCGGGGGGCCTGCTGGCCGACTGGTCGATCCCCGGCGCTTTGGCGGCGGTATGCGCGGCCTATTGCGCGGCCGCGGCGGTGAATCTCGCCATCCCCGCCTTGCCGACGGAACACCCGGTGCAACGGCGCACGCCCACTGCATTACTGCAAGATTTTTACGCGGCCTCGGCCTGCTTGCTGCGCAACGGCGATGCGCGTTTTTCCCTGTTGGGCACCAGCCTGTTCTGGGGCACCGGCAGCACCTTGCGCTTTTTGCTGGTGGCCTGGGTGCCGGCGGCGCTGCTCATCGACGATACCAGCACGCCCGCCAACTTGAGCGGCGTGGTGGCTATCGGCATCGCCACCGGTGCGGCGGCCGCAGCACGCTGGGTCACGCTGGCGACGGTCTACCGGGCGCTGCCGGCCGGCCTGCTGATCGGCCTCTGGCTGCTGGTATTGGCGCAAACCACGACGCTGCCGGCCAGTTGTGTGTTATTGACGCTGATCGGTGCTTGCGGCGGCTTTTTCGTGGTGCCGCTCAACGCCCTGCTGCAAGAACGCGGTCACGAGAGCGTGGGCAGCGGCCACGCCATCGCCGTACAAAACTTTTTCGAAAACCTGAGCATGCTGCTGATGGTGGGCCTGTATTCGCTGCTGATGCGCGCAGGCTTGTCGGCGGTGGACGCTGCCGGCGGCTTCGGCGGCCTGGTCCTGCTGGGCATGGCCTTGCTGGCCTGGGCACGCTATGCCCAAACCGAGTTTCAGTTATCGCCCGCGCTGACCAGCGCCCTGGGCCGGGACGTGGCATTCGACGAATGGTTGGCTTGGCGAGGCCAGGCGTTCCGGGACGTGGCGGGACGGCGTACTTTGCGCTTCGAAGCGGGCGGCAAAGGTTATTTCATCAAAATCCACAGCGGCGTCGGCTGGAAAGAAATCGGCAAAAACCTGCTATCCGGCCGCTGGGCGGTGCTGGGCGCGGACAACGAGCGCCGCGCCATAGCACGCTTGCAGCAACTGGGGATAGACACGATGCGGATCGCCGGCTTCGGCAGCCGGGGCTGGAACCCGGCGCGGCGGCAATCGTTTCTGATCACCGAAGAACTGACAGGCACCGTCAGCTTGGAAGACCTGTGCCGCGACTGGCCCACGCAACCGCCCGACGTATCGTTCAAACGCGCGCTGATCGAGCGGGTGGCCGATATCGCCAAAACCTTGCACGAACACGGCGTCAACCACCGCGACTTTTATATCTGTCATTTTTTGTGGCACCGGGCCGAGGCCGCGCAAACACCCAAGCTATCGGTCATCGACCTGCACCGGGCGCAACTGCGTGGCCGAACGCCGCGCCGTTGGCTGGTCAAAGATCTGGGCGCTTTGTATTTTTCCGCCATGGACATCGGCCTGACCCGGCGCGACGTACTGCGCTTCCTGCGCCGCTACCGTGGCCGGCCGCTACGCGGGTTGCTGCGCGAAGAAGCCGGTTTCTGGCGCGACGTACAGCGGCGGGCCAACAGGCTGTATGCTGCTTGGCAACTGTTAAAGCAAACAGGGTAATGAAAAAAGAAGGGCAAAACGGTCATTCACCGTCTTGCAAAAATCCCGGTTTAAGGGGCACGGCTCCTGATGAATATGGTTGCCGGAGCTGGTACGGTTGACCAACCCCTGCACCACCTGGCCGCCCGAGCGGTTCCAGCGTTCCAGCTGCACCGGAACTTGGCCGTATTGGCCCTGATTGAGCAGTTTCAGCAAGGTGCTGCCGAGAAACGCCCCTTTGCCGACGTTGAACGTGAACGACACCAAGGCGTCGAACTGATTCTGCGTCAGCGACACTGTGACCGCGCCGTTCACCGCGTCCTCCGCAGGCGCCAAATCCTGGCACAACAAAATATCGGCCTGCCCGGCGGTCAGGCCGTTCACATATTTCACCGCTTCCGCGCTGCTGGAAAACGATGAGTTTTGTGTCTTTCAACAATAATTAGGCTTAGCTTGCCGCAGCCAGGCAAAATCCTGCCCCTGGGCTATGGGTTGCATGGACAAATCAAGATGTTGAAGCACTCCTTTGTTATGATGCGCACACGACAAGCCCCCTGTAATGTGGCAGAATCATCAGGAACACATCAAGTCAGCCTAGGCTGATTTTCTTGTAGTCCTAGGACTACAAGGGCGGCAGAGCGCGTCAGGCTTGGCTTTTGCCGCTGTACCAACGAAAATTTCGGCGCGTCGACCGCCATTTTGTACACGTTTAACGAACAACCACTCAGAAGCAAGCACGATGAATCTATGGAAGCTGTCTTTTTCCTTGCGCAAGCTGGCTGGTTTCGTAGCCATCCTGATCGCCGTCAACCTTGCCGCATACGGCGTTGCGGCGGCGGGGACGCCTACCGTGGCGATTTTGCATCCAGACGTTCAAGACCCTTTCTTAAATGTATTCATGGAAATCACGGAAGGCATCGAAGACGGCTTGCAACAGCCGGCCCGGCGCTATCCCGTGCGGGACGGCGACACCCCGCAAAGCATTGCCGCGCAACTGAAAAACGATCAGATCGACGCCGTCATCTGCCTGGGCAGAGTGGGGCTGAATTACGCCAAAGCATTGGCCGGCACACTCCCCGCCATCGTCGGCGCCATCATCTTCTCACCCAGCGAAGACACGCAAGGCCTGTACGGCATCAGCATGACGCCGGATCCGGACATCGTGTTCAACCATCTACGAACCCTGGTGCCCGACGTCGAGGAAGTTACCGTCGTATACAACCCCACACAAAAAAACTGGGAAATCAGTCAGGCGGAAAAAGCCGCCGCCAAATATCACCTGACGCTCAACGCCTACCCCGCCTATGATATCCGGGCATCAGCCCAGCATTACCGCAACGTACTGCTGGAGCTTAAAGGTGGTTCAATTTCCATTTGGCTGCCACGCGACAACATCGCGATGGATGAACAGGCTTTATTGCCGGTAGTACTCAGGGAAGCGTGGGAAAAAAGCTTTGTGATTTTTTCCGGCAACCTGGAACACGTGCGCAAAGGGGCGTTGTTTTCGTTGTTCCCCAACAATGTCGCCATGGGGCGCAGCCTAGGGATAATGGCGCTCAATCACGCAAAAACCCGCCCGCATATCGAGCCGCTACGGGATTTATTGCTCGCGGTGAACATGCGCACCGCCGAACACCTCGGCATCAAATTTACCAGTGAAGACAGACGCAAATTCGATTTGACCTTCCCGCCCCCCATACCCTAGAGGTTTTTATCGCAAAACTTTCCGCATGGAAGTGTCTTAAATTCAACGCTAAGAGACCCATCATGCTCAACTCACGCACCTTGTGGCATATTTTTTTCGTGCTGCTACCCTGGTCCGGCAGCACGCTTGCCGCCAGAGAGCTCAGCGAAGACGAACAAGCCTTGCTGCAAATTTACGGCGCCAAGGAAATGATCAGCATCGCCACCGGCACCAAGCAACCCATTGGTAAAGCGCCGTCGGTGGCGTCGGTGATTACCGCCGAAGACATCAAAGCCATGGGCGCCACGGATATCGACGAGGCTTTGGAAACCGTACCGGGCTTGCACGTGGCGCGCAGCAAGGATGCTTACAACTCCATCTATGCTTTTCGCGGCGTATCCTCTGAATACAATCCACAGGTATTGATGTTAATCAACGGCATACCGATTACGGATGCCTATGGCGGGAGCCGCCACAACATCTGGGGCGGCATGCCGGTACAGGCCATCGCCCGCATCGAAGTGGTGCGCGGGCCGGGCTCCGCCGTGTACGGCGCCGATGCTTTCGCCGGCGTCATCAACATCATCACCAAAACCCGGCAGGACATCAAAGGAACTGAAGTGGGCGGACGCATCGGCAGCTTCGATACTTACGACGGTTGGGCGCTGCACGGCGACACTTGGGCCGGTTTTGACGTGGCGGCCATGGTGGAATACCACGATACGCAAGGCCAGGAAAGTATTATCGAGGCGGATGCCCAGACCAACTTCGACCAGCTGTTCGGTACCCACGCCTCTTCGGCTCCCGGTCCGGTCAACCTGTCGCGGCGCAACATCGATGCCCGAGTGGATTTTTCGCGCGAGCACTGGCGCTTGCGCGGCGGCTTGCAAAGCCGAAGCAACCTGGGCGTCAGCCCTACCAGCGCGCAGACATTGGACCCGAACGGCCGCTATGGCAGTGACCGCTGGAATGCGGATCTGAATTACGATAATCCCCATTTCGCCAAAGACTGGGACGTAAAAGCGCAGTTGAGTTATCTCGACACCACGCAGGAGCCGGAAGTCTATCCGGCTTTCTTCCCACCGGGAACAACATTACCTATCGACCCCACCACAGGCCAGATCGGCAGCGGCCCCCTGGTGACTTTTCCACAAGGCTTCATCGGCGCCCCCGAAATCTATGAGCGCTATGCCAGATTCAATACCTCAGCCGTTTACACGGGCTTTGAGCGGCATACGCTACGCGTGGGCAGCGGATTCAACTACAGCAGCCTTTATAAAGTCTCCACGCACAAAAATTCCGGCATCAACCCCATAACGGGAACCGCAAATCCGTTGCTGCCGAATTTTTCCGTCATTGAGGTCGCTGATGGCCCGTACATTTTTATACACCCCGCCGACCGCAAGAACTTTTTTACTTTTTTCCAGGATGAATGGCGCTTCGTCAAGGATTGGTCGCTGACCGCCGGCTTGCGCTACGACAATTATTCGGACTTTGGCAACACCATCAATCCGCGCACCGCTTTGGTATGGGAAACCCGTTATGACCTGACCACCAAACTGATGTATGGCAGCGCTTTTCGGGCGCCATCATTCCAGGAGCTGTATAGCATCAACAACCCCGTCAACCGGGGTAATCCCAGCCTTAAACCGGAAACCATGGATACCGTGGAACTGGCTTTCGATTACCGCCCCATGGATAAGCTGCGTTTAGGCTTGAATATATTCAATTACTGGTGGAAAGACATTATCCGCTTTGTGCCCGATACCGGAGCACCCACGGTGACGGCGCAAAACACCGGTCTGCAAACCGGTTATGGTACGGAACTGGAGGCGGAATGGCAGGCTGCCGACACCTTGAAACTGCTGGGTAACTATGCATTCCAGAAATCCCAGGACGAAGCGCTGAATCACGATGCCGGCTATACCCCCCATCACCAGATTTATCTGCGCGCTGATTGGGAATTTTTGCCCGACTGGAAACTCACCCCGCAGGTAAAATGGGTCATCGACCGTGGCCGCAGCGAAACCGACAATCGCTCACCCGTCGCCGACTATGCCTGGGTCGACCTGACTTTACGGCGCCAACGCTTGGCCGAGCACTGGGAAGTGGCTTTTTCGGTGCGCAATTTATTCGACGTCGATGCCCGCGAACCCAGCCTGGCCGGCAAAACCCAGGCATCGATACCTTATGACTTACCTTTGGCCGGCAGAAGTGTCTTCGGCGAAATTCGCTTTAATTTCTAACAAAAACAATAATCCGAGGTAAACAGCGATGATCAGAACAAACTCCATCCTTGCCGGCCTGCTGCTTTGGCCAGTCATGTGCGCCGGCGCCGAAGCCTTGAGCGAAGACGAACAAGCCTTGCTGGAAATTTACGGCGCCAAGGAAATGATCAGCATCGCCACCGGCACCAAGCAATTAATCGGCAAGGCACCGGCGGTGGCTTCGGTCATCACCGCCGAGGACATCAAAGCCATCGGCGCCACCGACATCGACGAGGTGCTGGAAACCGTGCCGGGTTTGCACGTATCGCGTAGTGCGCTTGTAGGCTACAACCCCATTTACACTTTTCGTGGCGTCAACTCATTGCTCAACCCCCAGGTACTGATGTTGATCAACGGCATCCCCATCACTAACTCTTATCAGGGTGATCGTAACCTCATATGGGGTGGCATGCCGGTACAGGCCATCGCCCGCATCGAAGTCGTGCGTGGACCGGGCTCCGCCGTGTACGGCGCCGACGCCGCCGCCGGGGTAATCAACATCATCACCAAAACCAAACAAGACATCCGCGGCAACGAAGTGGGCGGACGCGTCGGCAGCTTTAACACTTACGACGGCTGGGCGCTGCACGGCGACACCTGGGCCGGGTTTGACGTGGTGGCCATGGTGGAATACCACAATACCGACGGCCAACGTCGCATTATCGACGCCGACACCCAGACCATGTTGGACTCCGCGCTGGGTACCCAGGCATCCCTGGCGCCGGGGCCGGTGACGCTGACGCGGGACAATCTTGACGTCCGCATCGACCTGTCGCGTGAAAACTGGCGGCTGCGAGCGGGCGTGCAACGTCGGCAAAATTTAGGCCTGGGTGTCGGTATGGCTCAGGCATTGACGCCGGACGCGCGTTTTGCCAGCGACCGCTGGAATACGGACTTGACTTACCATAACGCCAAGTTTACCGACAATTGGGATGTGCAAGGCCAATTGAGTTACCTGGATACCACTTATGAGGGCGAAAACAACTATAACCGCCTGCTTCCTCCCGGTACGTTGCTACCGATCGGCGCTGATGGACAATTGAATTTCAGCAGTCCCCAACAGATGGTGGTATTTCCCGGTGGATATAGTGGAAATCCAGGCGTATTTGAACGCCATGCACGCTTTAATTTATCCGGCACGTATGCAGGCATCGAAAGCCACTTATTTAGAATCGGCAGCGGATTCAACTACGACGTGATCTACAAAACCACTGAAGTCAAAAACTTCGGGTTGGACCCGGGCACGGGGAATGCCATACCATTTTCCAACAGTTTTGGATTGGTCGATGTCAGCGACACGGCGGAAGTTTTTATGACCCATCCTGACCGTAAAAACCTGTTCGCCTATGTACAAGATGAATGGAAGTTCGCCAAAGACTGGCAATTGACGCTGGGCGCGCGCTATGATTATTTTTCCGATTTTGGTGACACCATAAACCCGCGCGTGGCTTTGATTTGGGACCCCACCTACGACATTACCGCAAAACTACTATATGGCAGCGCATACCGCGCGCCTTCTTTTGCAGAGATGTACAACAAAAAAAATCCACCAGCCGTGGGCAATACCGATCTTCAACCGGAAACCATGGATACGACGGAACTGGCGTTTGATTACCGTCCCCGTGATGATCTGCGCCTGGGTTGGAACCTGTTTTATTACTGGTGGAAGGATATTATTCGTTACGTTCCCGACGGCAGCAATAATGTGGCCCAGAATACCGGCACGCAAACCGGTTACGGCAGCGAACTGGAAGCAGAATGGAAAGCCGGCGATACGCTCAAGCTGACAGGCAACTACGCTTGGCAACAAGCCACCGACGATACGTTTGACCACGTAGCAGGCAATTCCCCGCGCCATCAGGTCTATTTTCGCGCTGACTGGGAGTTTATGCCGCAATGGCACTTCAGCCCGCAAATCAAATGGATCGTCGGCCGCGACCGGGTATTCGGCGACAACCGTCCCAGCATCGCCGATTATGCGCTGACCGATTTGACGCTACGCCGCCAGCATCTGGCCCAGCACTGGGAGGTGGCGTTTTCGGTACGCAACCTGTTCGACGTGGATGCCCGTGAACCCAGTCAGGCCGGTAATCCGACCGCCTCGATCACCAACGATCTGCCGTTGGCCGGACGCACGGTTTATGGAGAGATACGCTTTAATTTTTGAGCCGGGCTCATTTTCAGATGATGGACCTGTGAGCAGCAATCCAAAATCGGCAAGCACTTCGACGGCATCGACTTCGAACATCGGCAATGCCTCAGACCTTGAAACGATACCCCACCCCCGATTCGGTCAGCAGGTACTTGGGCTGGGTCGGATCGGTTTCCAGCTTTTGCCGGAGCTGGCTCATGTAGATGCGAAGGTAATGGGCATTCTCCGCGTATGAAGGCCCCCACACTGCCCGCAGTATCTGGCGCTGTGTCAAGACTTTGCCGGCGTCCTTGATCAATACCGACAGCAGCCGGTACTGGATCGGCGTCAGGTGGACTTCCTGTTCGTCCAGGTAAACCAGGCGCTTGAGCAAATCGACTTTCAGGCTGCCGCTCACAAACACGCCGTCGGCTGTTTGTTCGCTGCCGCCTGCGGCATGTCGCAAGGCAACCCGGATGCGGGCGAGCAGCTCGCCCAAACCGAACGGCTTGGTCAGGTAATCGTCGGCGCCGGCATCCAGCGCTTCGATTTTGTGCGGCTCGGCACTGCGCGCGGACAACACGATGACCGGCATGGACGACCATGCCCGCACCGCTTTGATCACCGCCACGCCGTCCATGTCGGGCAGGCCCAGGTCGAGGATGATGAGGTCCGGCTTGCGCACCCCCGCTTCCACGATGCCTTGCTGCCCGGTCGAGGCTTCAAATACTTCAAAACCGTGCGAGCCGAGACCGGTGCGTAAAAAACGGCGGATCAGGGGATCGTCTTCGATGACGACGATGCGGGGTTCAGGATTTGCCATGGTTGGATTCACTCTTCCTGCTCAATTTCCGGCGGCGCCTGATTCAGCGGCAACACCAAGGCAAACACGGCGCCGCCGTGCGGCCGGTTGTGGGCGCGAATGCTGCCGCCGTGCGCTTCGACGATGGCGCGGCAGATCGCCAGCCCCAAGCCGACGCCGCTCTGCGCGCTTTCGTGCCGCACCCGGTAAAACTTTTCGAACAGGCGCTCTTCCAACCCTTGCGGTATCCCCGGACCGTGATCGGCCACCGAAATTTCCACGGCGAACGAAGAAGTTTCGGCGCTGATTTCCAGTGGGCTGTCCGGCGGCGTATAGCGTATGGCGTTTTCCAGCAGATTGATCAGCACCTGTTCGATCATCACCGCATCCACGTAAATCATCGGTATGCCGGGCGGCAGCGTCACTTGGATGGGCCGCTGATCGAAGTTTTTTTTCAGCCGGGTCAACACGGTGCCGATGATTTCTTCCAACGGATGCCATTCCTGGTTGAGCGTGACCACGCCGGCATCCAGCCGCGCCATGTCCAAAATGTTGTTGACCAGGTTGGACATGCGCTGGGCTTCGTCATAGATGGCGCGGCTCAACTCCATTTTGTCCGCCGGCTTGAGGCTGCCGTCGTCTTCCGCCAAAGTGCTGGCGGAACCGACGATGGTGGCCAGCGGCGTGCGCAGATCGTGGGAAATGGAACTGAGCAGCGAATTGCGCAGCCGCTCCGCATCCATTTGCAGTTGCGAGGTTTTCGCCTGCTCGGCCAAGCGGACACGGGTAATGGCCTGCACGATCAACGCCAGAAAGGTATCGAGCAGCTTGCGTTGCTCCGGCAAAAATATGCGCCGCAGATTGACCGGCAACAAGGCCAACACCCCCAGCACCGCGCCGTGGCTGCTCAAAGGAAAATATACGGCCGCCGCCCCGGCCAGGGTGTTGGTGCCCTGCCCGGCCAGTTCGTCATGATCCATGACCCACTGCGCTACGCCCAGATCGGCCCCCAGCAAGGACTCGGACAGGCTTTTGCCTTGCGGATACACGACGCGGCCGCTGGCGTCGGGCAACAGGATGACGTTGCGGCTGCTGAATTCCGTATAAAGATGGCGCACCGCCGCGCACACGATCTCCTCCTCGCTGCGGCTGGCCGCCAGTTCCTTGCTCATCGCATACAGCACCGTGGCGCGGCGCTCCCGGTGCGAGGCGACTTTGGCCTGGGAGCGCACGTTGGCCATCAGGTGGCTGATCAGCATGGCGACGGCCAGCATGGCCAGCAGCGTCAACAAATACTGGGAGTCGTTGACTGAAAAACTCAGGTAGGGAGTGACGAAAAAGAAATCGAAACAGCCCACGCCGAGGATGGACGCCAGTATCGACGGCCCCCGGCCGAAGCGGGTGGCGATAAATACCACGCCGAGCAAAAACACCATCACCAGATTGGCCAGTTCGAAGCGCCCGAACATCAACTTGGCCACCAGCGTGCTGAGCAGGGTCACGGTCACGGCCCAGACATAGCCGCGATAGTAGCCCGCTTTACGGCCGGCCAGGCGTTGCCCCAGCCCCGGCAATACCCCACGCCTTGAACCGGACCGCTCGAATGCCGTTTCTTCGCCGCGCCGGTTGCGCGGACTGCCCAGCAGATAAATGTTGACGTTATGGGCGTGGCTGATCAGGCTGTCCACCACCGACCCCATCAGCCAGCGCCGCCAGCCGCGGCGGCTGGGTTTGCCCATCACGATTTTAGTGACGTTCCGTTCCCGTGCGAGGCGGATGATGGCCTCGCTCATCTGCGGCGCGCTCAGGGTAGCCGACTCCGCACCCAGTTGTTCCGCCAGACGCAGGATGCGCAACACGCCGTCGCGTTTTTCCGCCGACAAGCGCTGTAATTCCGGCGTTTCCACGTAAACCACGATCCACTCGGCGCGCAAATCGGTCGCCAGACGCTTGCCGGCCCTGACCAGGCGCTCGGCCAGTGCATGGGGACCGATACACACCAGGATGCGCTCACTGACCTGCCAGACTTCCTGTATGGCATGGTCTTCGCGGTAATCCAGCATCTGGGCATCGACCCGGCTGGCGGTCTGGCGCAACGCCAGTTCGCGCAAGGCAATCAGATTGCCTTTGCGGAAAAAGTGTTTGACGGCCTCTTGCGCCTGTTGTGGCAGGTACACCTTGCCTTCTTTCAGGCGGACCAGCAGTTCGTCGGGCGGCAGGTCGACCAGCTCGACCTCGTCGGCGCTCTCGAATACCGTGTCGGGCACCGTTTCCCACACCCGGATGCCGGAAATCTGGCCGATGTCGTCGTTCAGGCTTTCCAGGTGCTGCACGTTCAAGGCGGTATAGACGTCGATGCCGGCCTCGCGCAGTTCCTCGATGTCCTGCCAGCGCTTGGCGTGCCGGGAACCGGGCACGTTGGTATGCGCCAGTTCGTCGACCAGGATGACCGAGGGCTTGCGCTTAAGGGCCACATCCAAATCGAATTCGTGCAGCATCGCCCCCCGGTATTCGATGCGCTTGGGCGGCAACACTTCCAGGCCATCCAGCAGCGCGGCGGTATCCTTGCGGCCATGGGTTTCCACCCAGCCCACGACCACGTCCACCGCCTCGGCGCGGCGCTCGCGCGCCGCCAACAACATGGCATAGGTTTTACCCACGCCGGCGGCGGCGCCGAAAAAGATTTTCAAGCGTCCCCGGCGGGCTTTGGCGGTTTCCCGCTCGACTTTGGCCAGCAGTTCGTCGGGGTCGGGGCGTTGGTCAGGAGGCGTCATGGTCAAATTGGGCGTAGTGGGGGAACAATATCTGTTAACGCAATACCGGCTTCAACCCCGCCAGCATCAGCAAGCCGGGCACAGCCACCATGGCGCTGGAGAGGAAAAAATTTTGCCAGCCGACCTGCTCCACCAGCCAGCCGCTGGGCGCGGCGGCAAAAACGCGCGGCACGCCCATCAGGCTGGACAGCAGCGCGTATTGGGTGGCGGTATAGCGCTGATCGGACTGGATGGCCATGAAGGCCGTGAAGGCCGCCGACCCCATGCCGGCGGAAAGATTTTCGAAAGAAACCACCGCAGCCAGCGCCATCTGCGATGGACCGGTGGCCAGCAACAGGGCAAAGCAGGCGGTGGACAAGCCTTGCAGCACGCCGAAAACCCACAGGGAAACGTACAATCCGCCGCGCAACACCAGCACGCCGCCCAGCAGGCTGCCCAGCAAGGTGGCCCAAAAGCCGAACAATTTTACCACCATGCCGATTTCGGTCTTGCTGAATCCCACCGTCAAGTAAAACGGAATGGTCATTTGCCCGGCCAGGGTATCGCCCAGCTTGTACAGCACGATAAAAGCCAGAATGACCCAGGCGTTGCGGCGCGCAAAAAAACTCAGCAGCGGGAGCAGCACCGCCTCTTTCAGCGTGGCGGGGTATGGATGGACATTTTTCGGTTCGGGCGCGGCCAGGGTCACGAGTACGCTGCTGAACATCAGCGTCGCCGCCAGCAGGTATAAATCGCGGAAACCGACAAAATCCGCCAGGATCAAGCCGCCGCCGCCCACCAGCAGCATGGCGAAGCGATAGCCGTTGACGTACAAGGCCGCGCCCAGCCCTTGTTCCCTATCCAGCAGGTTTTCGCGCCGGTAGGCGTCAATGACGATGTCTTGCGTGGCGGAAAAAAAACTGGTGCACAGGGCGGCGGCCAGGGTGGCAAAAATGGCGTGCGCCGGTTGCGTCATCCCCAGCGCGGCGATACTGAGGCTGAGCAGCAACTGGCTGACGATCAGCCAGCCGCGCCGCCGCCCCAGCCGGAACAGGCTGTAGCGATCGACCAGCGGCGCCCAGAGAAATTTCAGGGTGTACGGCAGGCCCAGCAAGGCGACAGCCCCCAGCATCGTCAAGTCCGTGCCGGAATCTTTGAGCCAGGCTTGCAGCAAAGCGCCGGTCAACAACAGCGGCAAGCCGCTGTAAAACCCCATCAGCAGGGCAAAGCCCATGCGCTTGCTGAGTATCGTGCTCCAGAGAGCATGGCTGTGGCCCGGCGCTTCAGAATGGCCGGGCATAATCGATGATCAAGGGGGCGTGGTCGGAAAAGCGCTCTGCGGTATAGATGTGCGCCGCCGTAACGGCGTGTTGCAGGCAGGGGCTGACGATCTGGTAGTCGATGCGCCAACCGACGTTGTTGGCCCTGGCCTGCCCCCGGTTGGACCACCAGGTGTACTGGTCCGGCTCCTGGTTGACAGCGCGAAAAGCGTCCACCCAGCCTTCGGCGACGCGCTCATCCATCCAGGCCCGCTCTTCCGGCAAAAAGCCGGAGTTTTTTTGATTGCCGCGCCAGTTTTTCAAGTCGATGGCTTTGTGCGCGATGTTCCAGTCGCCGCACAGCACGTGCCGGCGCTGGTCGCTGAGCCGGGGGCGCAAAAACTCGGCAAAGCGCTCCAGGAAGGAGAATTTGACCGCCTGACGCTGTTCGCCGGAAGAGCCGGACGGCAAGTAAATCGATGCGATGCACAAATCGCCGAAGCGCGCTTCCAGATAGCGGCCTTCCGCGTCCATGTCGTCCCAGCCCAGGCCACGGATCATTTCGTCCGGCGGCTTGCGGCTATACAGCGCCACGCCGCTGTAGCCTTTTTGCACGGCGTCGAAATAGGCGTGGTGATAGCCTGGCGGCCAAAATACCTCTTCGCCCAGCTGCGCGATCTGCGCCTTGGTTTCCTGGATGCAGACCACGTCGGCGTTTTGTTGGGCCAGCCAGGTGAAAAAACCTTTTTGGGCAGCGGAGCGTATGCCGTTAGCGTTGAATGTGATGACGCGCATAGATAGGTCGAATAATGGATTTTAGGTTGCTAAGGACGATGGGGTTGCGTATTATGGCGCGTTTACGTTTTCGGGCAACCTAGCCTAGGTGGAGCGGCTCAATGAAACCAGATATACATCCCAACTACCAGCAGGTTAACGTGACCTGTAGTTGCGGCAACGTCTTCCAGACGGGTTCAACCATACGACACGACTTGAGCATCGAAGTATGCTCTGCGTGCCATCCGTTTTATACGGGCAAGCAGAAAATTCTCGATACGGCTGGCCGTATCGATAAATTCCGCCGCAGGTACGGTCAGGGCTGATCGTTTTCCCCTGTTCGGGATGAAAAAGCCGGGCTCGCAACTTTGCGGGCCCGGCTTTTTTGTTGCGCGTGCCGATGCCGCCTGCGCAACCACCGCGCCCCGTGTCCAGCAGGCGATTCAGCAGCTGATGAACAATGGATCATTCGTTATGAGCGGCCAGCTCCTCACGAATGACGGACCGTTTTGCTTATAACAGTCATCAAAACTTCTAACTGGCATTAAATGCGGCGGCTGGCTAAAGTAGCCGCTTCGCCCGCCTCCTTCACTTTCAACCCAGGAGAACACCATGGATCAATCGCAACGCTATGCCCGGCTCGACCTGAACGAGCAAGACCTCATTCAAGGCGGACGCCACGTGCTGTGCGCCTACATCATGAAACCCAAGGCGGGCTACGGCGATTACCTGTCCACCGCCGCCCACTTTGCCGCCGAGTCGTCCACCGGCACCAACGTGGAAGTCAGTACCACCGACGACTTTACCCGTGGCGTCGACGCCCTGGTGTATGAAATCGACGAAGCCAGGGAGCTGATGAAAATCGCCTACCCGGTGGAACTGTTCGACCGCAACATCATCGACGGCCGCGCCATGCTGGCCTCGTTTTTGACGCTCACCATCGGCAACAACCAGGGCATGGGCGACGTGGAATACGCCAAGATGCACGATTTCTACGTGCCGCCCCAGTTTTTGCAATTGTTCGACGGCCCGGTCATGAACATCGTCGACATGTGGCGCGTGCTGGACCGCTCGGTGACCAACGGCGGCATGGTGGTCGGCACCATCATCAAGCCCAAGCTGGGCCTGCGTCCCCAGCCGTTCGCCGATGCCTGCCATCAATTCTGGCTGGGCGGCGACTTCATCAAAAACGACGAACCCCAGGGCAACCAGGTATTCGCGCCGCTCAAGGAAACCATCCGCCTGGTCGCCGCCGCCATGCAGCGCGCCCAGGATGAAACCGGCGAGGCCAAGCTGTTTTCCGCCAACATCACGGCGGACGATCCTTTCGAAATGATCGCGCGCGGCGAATACATTCTGGAAACTTTCGCGGAAAACGCCTCGCACGTGGCCTTTCTGGTCGACGGCTACGTGGCCGGCCCGACCGCCGTCACCACCTGCCGCCGTTATTTCCCCAACCAGTTTCTGCACTATCACCGCGCCGGTCACGGCGCCGTCACCAGCCCGCAGGCCAAGCGTGGTTACACGGCTTTCGTGCACTGCAAAATGGCCAGGCTTTCCGGCGCTTCCGGCATCCACACAGGCACCATGGGCTACGGCAAGATGGAAGGCGAAGCCAAGGACAAGAACATTGCGTTCATGCTGGAGCAGGACAGCGCCGACGGTCCTTACTATCACCAGGAGTGGTACGGCATGAAAGCCACCACGCCGATCATTTCCGGCGGCATGAACGCGCTGCGCCTGCCGGGCTTTTTCGACAACCTGGGGCATTCCAACGTCATCCAGACCTCGGGCGGCGGCGCCTTCGGCCACAAAGACGGCGGCACGGCCGGCGCCAAATCGCTACGCCAGGCGCAGGATGCCTGGCAGCAAGGCATTTCCTTGCTGGAATACGCCAAAGATCACCCGGAACTGAAAGGCGCTTTCGCCTCCTTCCCGCAGGACGCCGACCGCTATTATCCGGACTGGCGCAAAGCGCTGGGGCTCAGCGAATAAGCCGCCGTTTTCCGCGTTCCCCTATTCATCTTTCATACACAAGCCTGAACTGATCGCCAAAGACCTGCCCATCCAATGGTGATGGGCAGCGCCCCACCCTTCCATCACTGCCATTAAGTTAGCACTTGCCTTGCGGTCCGGTCCCCTCTCCCTCGGGGAGAGGGCCGAGGTGAGGGCAGACGCTGCGTACCTCGTTGGCCCTCACCCCAACCCCTCTCCCGCGGGGAGAGGGGCTTAGCTTAATGGCAGTGCCCCTTCCATGCGCCCTTCCGCGTCAAGCCCCCGTATCCCGCAGGGTGTTTCACGGGGCTACAGACCGCCCCCTTGCTACAGAAATGGCGCAAATAGCGCCCCCCGCTTTTTCAAGAAGCCTTAGTGATACCGCTACGCGGCGGCTTTCAAGAAGCCTTAGTGATACCGCTACGCGGCGGCTTTCAAACCCACCTCCATCGCCACCGACGGCACAACACTGGTAACATGGGCTTGCAGTACTTGGCTTGGCATTTTCCGGCCCCCGTTCAAAAAATGTTCCGATGAAAAATGAAGCGCGCGCTGACCCCATACGCTTGGGCCTGATGCCTCCCCTGACGGGGCTGGTGGCAATGTACGGCCCCGAGATCACCTGGGCGGCGCACATTGCTTGCGATGAAATCAATCAACGGGGCGGCCTGCTCGGCCGGCCGCTGGAGCTGATCGTCGAGGACGACGGCAGCCTGCCGGCAACGGCGGTGGCGGCGGCATTGCGCCTCACCGAAGAACACCGCTGCGTCGCCATCATCGGCAATCTGCTGTCCAATTCACGCATCGCGGTGGCGAATCGGGTGGCCGAACAGCAACGCATCCCCTACCTGAATTTTTCGTTTTACGAAGGCAGCATCGCAGGACGCTATTTTTTCCACTTCGCCGCGCTGCCCAATCAGCAGATCGACAAAATGATCCCGTGGATGGCGCAGAACTTCGGCCAGAAGATGTTTTTTGCCGGCAACAACTACGAATGGCCGCGCGGCTCCATCGATGCGGCCAAACGCGCCTTGAAGCGCATCGAAGGCGCTTGCGTCGGCGAGGAATACCTGTCCATCGGCGTCGGCGGCGAAGAAATCGAGGCTTTGCTGGAACAGGTGGCCAAGTCCGGCGCCGACGTGTTCGTGCCTTATTTCGCCGGCGCCGACCAGATCGAACTGCTGACGCGCTTTACCGCCAGGGATTTGAAAAAGCACATGGCGGTCGTGATGGGACACTACGACGAAGTGATGGTGAGCCGGCTGCCGGCGACGGTGCGGGAAGGCTTTTATTCCAGCAACACCTATTTCATGTCGGTCGACACCCCGGAAAACCGGCGCTATCTCGAACGCCTGGCCGAACTGCCGGGCATAGCGGGCATCTGGCCGCGGGGCAACGGCGTGTTGACCAATTTCGGCGAAGGCACTTATCTGTGCGTGCACGCTTTCGCCCAAGCCGTCACCGCCGCCGGCTCGACCGACGCCGAAGCGCTGGTGGAGGCCCTGGAACAGGTTTGCGTCACCGCTCCGCAAGGCCAGGTGAAGATGGACGTCGCCACCCACCATGCCGCCGTCAATACTTATCTGGCGCGCTGCAACGCGGACGGCACTTTCCGCATCGTCGAATCTTTCGGCCATAACCGGCCACGCATTCCCGAGCGCTATCAGGAACAGGCGCAAGCCGCCAAACTGCACGAATCACCCGCTTCACCCCAAGCGGCGGCCCGTCTGGCGGCGGAAATGAGCGTCGCCAAACAAAAAATCGGCAATGCCCACCGGATTTTGTCGCTGGCCGACATGGCGATACTGGCGACCGACGCGCACGGCGTCATCACCGAGTCCAACCGCCAGGCCTGTTTGCTGTTCGGCTATACCAGCGAGGAAATGCCGGGCATGTCGGTGCATACGCTGTTGCCGCCGCATTTTCGGCAACGCCACGTTGAGCTGATACAGCACTTTATCGAAAGCGATGAAACCGAGCGGCGCATGGCGGCGCGCAGCGAAGTGACGGGTTATCGCAAAGACGGTACGTTTTTTCCGCTGGAAGCTTCCATCGCCAAATTTCGCGACGGCGACGACTGGCTGCTGGTGGTCACCATGCGCGACGTGACCGAGCGCAAGCGCGCCGAAGAAGACCTGTTGTGGCGCGCGACCCACGACGCCTTGACCGGACTGCCGAACCGCGCGCTGATCCGCGAACGGCTGGCCGGCGCCTTGCAGCGCTCGCGGCGGCAAAAACTGAGCGTGGCCTTGCTGTTCGTGGACCTGGACGGTTTCAAATTGATCAACGACACCTACGGCCACGACGCCGGCGACGCGGTGCTGACAAGCGTGGCGCAACGGCTGCTGGAACAGGTAAGACCGGGGGATACCGTGGCGCGTCTGGCGGGCGACGAGTTCGTCGTGCTGTGCGAGCAGATCGAGCAACCCGATGCCATCGTCACCCTGGCGCAGCGCATCAACGCCGTATTGCGCCAACCGCTGGTTTTCGAAGCCATCCCTTTGACGGTAACCGCCAGCATCGGCGTCGCCATCGGCCACGGCGCCACCCACTCGGTCGACGACCTGTTGCGCTCCGCCGATACCGCGATGTATGCGGTCAAGGAAAAAGGCCGCGACGGCTGGCAATTTTTCAACGAAAGCCTGCAGGATCAAGCCAGACAGCGCCTGCTCATCATCCAGGGCTTGCGGCTGGCGATAGCCAACCAGGAGTTGTCGCCGCGTTTTCAGCCCATCGTTGGCGCCGACAGCGGCCGCATCGTCGGCGCCGAACTGCTGCTGCGCTGGCACCCGCCGGAAGGTGAAATTTCGCCCGCCGTGTTCATTCCCGTCGCGGAAATGACGGGAACCATCGTGCCCATCGGCCTGTGGGTATTTCGGGAGGCCTGCCGGGCGGAAGTCGACTGGCGGCAGCGCTGGGGCGATGCCGCGCCTTATGTGTCGGTGAATATTTCGGCGCGCCAGATCAGCGAAGATTCGTTATTGCGGGATATCACCGCCATTCTGCGGGAAACCGGCGCCATACCCGCGCGCATTTTGCTGGAAGTCACCGAAACCGCTTTGATGGCCGACATCGAAGCCAATCTGCGCGTGTTGAACCGGCTGGCCGAACTGGGCCTGCGCGTGGCGGTGGACGATTTCGGCACCGGTTATTCTTCGCTGGCGCAGCTGATCCGCTTGCCGGTCAACGTGCTGAAAATCGATAGGGCGTTCGTCGACGGCATAGAAAAACAAAAAGAATGCTGCACGGTGATCCGCGCCGTCATCGGCCTGGGCAAAGCGCTGAATTTGAAGCTGGTGGCCGAAGGCGTGGAAAACTCGGTGCAACTGCAGGAATTGCGCAGCAACGGCTGCGACCTGATCCAAGGGTATTTCTTTTACCGGCCGCTGGATGAAACCACGTTTATCGAAACGGTCAATCGCGAGGCCGCCGGCACAGCAGAGCTGGAGGCAAACGAGTGGTATTTTTTGATCTACGTCAGCCAGGCGGTGCAACCGATGAGCGAAGCCGAGCTGGAAAAATTATTGCTGAGCGCCAGAGGCTGGAATCGCGCCAACGGCATTACCGGCTGCCTGATCTATCAGGACGGTTATTTCATGCAGATGCTGGAAGGCCGGCGCTTGGCGGTACTGGCGTTGATGCAGAGCATCGAACGGGACCCGCGTCACCAGGCGGTGCGCGTGGTCATGCAGGGAGAAACGGCGCACCGGATATTTTCCGAGTGGAGCATGGGATTCCGCGATATCGGAAAATGCCAGGGCGAATTGAATTTTGCACCGTGGCGCCGGCGCACCATCAATTTCCAGGAACTGGCCGAAGACGCCTATACCTGCTACAGCTATATCACGGCGCTGGCCGGAGCGGGTGTATCCAACGGCGATGCCTGACGTGAACCCCGCCACGCACGACAAACCCTTGATTTTGCTGGTGGACGACGTGCCCGCCAATCTGCACGTTTTGGCGGCGGCGCTGAAAGCCGGCTATCGCATCAAAACCGCCACCAGCGGCCCGGCGGCGCTGGAATTGCTGGAGCGGGACGACAAACCGCTGCTGGTCCTGCTGGACGTGATGATGCCCGGCATGAGCGGCATCGAAGTCTTGCGGCGCATGCGCCAAAAAGCGGAAACCCGGGACATTCCGGTGATTTTCATCAGCGCCGACACCTCCGAACAAAGCCAGTTGGATGGCCTGGAACTGGGAGCCGACGACTACCTCACCAAACCGGTGGTGACCTCGGTGCTGCTGGTCCGGGTACGCAACATTCTGCAGCGCAAGCGCGCCGAAACCCAGCTGCGCCTGGCTGCCCACGTCTTCGAGCACAGCGGTGAAGCCATCATCGTCACCAACCACCATAACGACATCATCGAAGTCAATCCGGCGTTCACCCGGCTCACCGGTTACACCCTGGCCGACGTGCTGGGCAAAAACCCGCGCATTTTATCCGCCGGTCATACCGATCCCGAGCTATACCGGGAAATGTGGGAGGCCATCCACCAGCGCGGTTTCTGGCAAGGAGAAATGTGGGACCGCAACAAGGACGGCAACGTGTTCCCCAAGCTGCTCACCATCACGGTGGTGCGCAATGCCCGCCGGGAGATCGATTTTCACCTGGCCAGCTTCGCCGACATCAGCCAGCAAAAAGCCACCGAGGAACGCATCCGCCACGTGGCGCATCACGACCCGCTGACCGGCCTGCCCAATCGCCTGCACTTGCAGATTGCCCTGGAACAAAGCCTGGCCCTGGCCCGGCGGGAACGGCGGGAAGTGGCGCTGATGTTCATCGACCTGGACCGTTTCAAAATCATCAACGACACCCTGGGCCACAACATCGGCGACGGTTTGCTGGTCCAGGTGGCGCAACGGCTGAAAGCCAGCGTGCGGGAAAGCGACCTGGTGGCGCGCCTGGGCGGCGACGAATTCGTGGTGGTGCTGAGCGGCGAGCCCATCGCCCATGCCGCCGTCAGCGTGGCGGAAAAAATTCTCGGCACGGTGTCCCAGCCCTACCAGGTGGAAAGCCACGCGCTGCACACCACGCCCAGTATCGGCATCAGCCTGTATCCGCAAGACGGCGGCGGCATCGATGCCTTGATGAAAAGCGCCGACACCGCCATGTACCATGCCAAGGAAGCCGGACGCTGCCAGTTTCATTTTTACAAGGAAGCGATGAACCGGCACAATCAGGAGCGCCTGACGCTGGAAAATCACCTGCACCAGGCATTGGAGCTGGAAGAATTCCTCGTGTACTACCAGCCCCAGGCGGACGTGCAGAGCGGCCGCCTGGTCGGCGCCGAAGCGCTGATCCGCTGGCAACACCCCGAGCGCGGCTTGCTGACGCCCGACGCTTTTATTCCCACCGCCGAGGACAATGGCCTGATCATGCCGATCGGCGAATGGGTGCTGCGCCAAGTCTGCCGGCAAATCCACGCCTGGCGCGAAGCCGGTTTGCAGCCGCCGGTCATCGCCGTCAATCTGTCGGCGCGCCAGTTTCGCCAGGACAACCTGGTGGACTGCGTGCGCGGCATCCTGAGCGAAGCCGGCATTGCCCCGGCATCCATCGAATTGGAAATTACCGAAAGCGCCGCCATGGATCGCGCGGAAACGGCGACCGCCGTGTTTCATGCCTTGCACGAACTGGGCGTCGGCATAGCCATCGACGATTTCGGCACGGGCTATTCCTCGCTCAGCTATCTCAAGCGTTTTCCCGTCGACAAACTGAAAATCGACCGCTCGTTCATCATGGACATTCCCGACGACCCCAACGACGCCGCCATCGCCCAAGCCATCATCCACATGGCGGCCGGGCTGGGTTTGCAGGTGGTGGCGGAAGGGGTGGAAACCGAAGCGCAAAGAGATTTTCTGCGCCAAAAAGGCTGTGATTTTCTGCAGGGATACTGGTTCGACAAACCCATGCCGGGGGAGGCATTTGCCGCCTTGCTGGGCCGGCTGCATGCGTCCTGACGCCAAACCTACACGTGTGAGGGGAGAGACTCCAGCGCGTTCCCCGCGCCGAATGGCGCCCAACCCGCTCCCGGTGGACAAGGGAGTTTTCTTATTTCCACGTTCCCGGTACATCTTTATACTGAACCGTCTTCAACCATCGATAAGTCTGGGAGGTTTCCATGTTGCGGCGCATTTGTCTGATTTTATGGCTCGTCCTCCCGTTGGGAGCATGGGCGCAATACCCCACCTACACGCTATTCAACGATACCAATGAAGCGCTCAATTTCGAGACCCTGGACCCGGGTCGCGGCACCTGGAAGAGCCAGACCACCAACCCACACGAGAAAAAATCGTTTTCCATGACCTCCGGCATACCTTCCGGGAAAATCCGCATCGCCACCACCAGCCGCGGCTATGTGGAATACGATGTTTATGCCGGTGGGTCATACCGCCTGATCTGGGATGCGCAAAAAGGCATGTGGGATTTTCGCAGCATCAAGTCCGCCGCCCCGGCACGCGCTCCCGCCACTCGCGGCGGCACGGCGTCAAGCCCCGCCTTGCCTTATCGCCTCGGCGATTCGGTACTGGTATGGTGGAAAACCCAGTGGTACAGCGCCACCGTCATCCAGCTGGGAGGCAGCCAGGTGAAAATTCATTATGACGGCTACGACAACAGCTGGGACGAATGGGTGACCGGCAATCGGATACGCTATCGCTGATCACGGAATACTCAGGCTTATAATCTTTAATTTAATCGGATACGCTGCCATGGCAAACCTTACCTACTACTCCCCCATCAACATGTTTCCCTTGACGTTGATGGCCGATATCAATGCCTTTTCGATAGCCCGAACCACGTTGCCGGCCACCTGGTCGGAAATACTGGACGACGGCGCCACCAATCTCAGAGCGGCATTTTCATGGGAGATGGCAACCACCACGGTAACCGACGCCGCAACCGGCGCCACGTCGACCAGCAGCGCATCCACTTTTGTCGTGAATCCCGACGGCAGTTTCAGCGGCACGATCAACGCCGTCACTTATTACAATGGCGCCGACAAGCTTTACGCTTATACCGATCTGGCGCTGAACGCAACGGACCTCGCCCTGTGGATTGCCACTTCGGACGACAGAAACATGATGGGGACGATACTCACGGGCGATGACCGCGTATCCGGCTCGCCCTATGCGGACGATATTTGGGGATACAAGGGCAACGATACCCTGGTTGGCGGCGGTGGCGCCGACACCCTGGAAGGCGACTTCGGCAACGACGTTTATTACGTCGACAGCGTCAGGGATAAAGTGGTTGAGGTCGACCCCAAAACCGACCCCGCCGTGGAAATGTGGTTCTTATTTACCAACCGTCCGGTGCATCAGGACTATGCCGACGCCAAGGACTTGAAAAAAGACCCTTCGACCGGGTTTTTGCTCGAATCCGGCACCAATATTCCGCGCGACAACGGCTCGGGCGTCGATACGGTGGTTTCATCCGTCAACGGTTATGCGCTGTCACCCTGGGTGGAAAGGCTGACGCTGGGCGGCAAAGCCGCCATCAGCGGCACCGGCAACGCCCTCAACAACGTGCTGCTGGGCAATTCGGCCAATAATCTGCTGGTCGCCAAAGAAGGCAGCGATCTCGTCAGCGGCGGCAAGGGAGCGGACATCATCGACATCGGCGACGTCGGCAATGACGCCTATTACTCGACCGACCGCGTGTTCATAGGCGTTGGGCAGAGCACTGCGGCGCTGGGTAACCGCGACATCGTGCGAGGCTTTCAAGCGGCTGAAGACAAGCTGGACATGCCCAGCAATATCGTCGCCGGCAACGTCATTTCCGATAACGGCATCGACGATAAAGTTTCCGACAATACCGTCATTAGAAGCCACCACATCTCCGGCGGCGTCATTCAATTCGACGATACCGATACGTTTTCCACCGGACTGAAAATTATCGACGCCAATCTGGGTAGCGTGCTCAACTACCTGTCCGCCAATATTACCGGCCATCAGGCCGTCGCTTTCCAGTTCGACGGCAAAACCGACGGCGCTTACGTATTCGTGGACAGCGGCACCGGCCTGATTGCCGATAATCTGGTATTGCTGCAGAATGTCAGCGCAACAGGACTATCCAGCTTTAATTCACCGCACGATATTTGGATTGTATAAAAACACATGCGGACCATATCCTAAAACCCAAGGGCGAAACTCATGCAGAAGCTATTCCAAGCCAAGTCCATCGACGAAATGCTGGCCACGCAACACGACCTGAAGCGCACGCTGCGCGCCAAGGACCTGGTCTTTTTAGGCATAGGCGCCATCATCGGCGCCGGTATTTTCGTCATCACCGGCGTGGCGGCGGCTAAGTATGCGGGGCCGTCCATCATGCTGTCATTTGTACTGGCTGGCTTTGCCTGTGGCCTGGCGGCGCTGTGCTACAGCGAATTGACCGCCATGATCCCGATTTCCGGCAGCGCTTACAGCTACGCCTACGCCACCATGGGCGAAGTGATCGCCTGGATCATCGGCTGGGATCTGGTGCTCGAATACGCCATGGCCGCCAGCACGGTGGCGATAGGCTGGTCCGGCTATCTGGCCAGTCTGCTGGGCGGTCTGGGCATACGCCTGCCCAAGCTGCTGACCTCATCCATGTTCATGGGCGAGGGCGGCTTCATCAACCTGCCGGCGGTGCTGGTGGTCAGCGCGCTGACCTACTTGCTGATCACCGGCATCCGTGAGTCGGCCCGCGCCAACAACGTCATGGTGATCATCAAAATTTCCATGGTCGTGCTGTTCATCCTGGCCGGCATGGGCTCGATCCACCCCAGCAACTGGACGCCGTTCATGCCGTTCGGCTTTTCCGGCATGATGACCGGGGCGGGCGTGATTTTCTTCGCTTACATCGGCTTCGACGCCGTCTCCACCGCCGCCCAGGAAGCCATCGATCCCGAAGTGAACCTGCCGCGGGGCATCATCATTTCCCTGGCGGTCTGCACCGTGCTGTACCTGCTGACCGCCGCCGTGCTGACCGGCATGATCTCCTACACCGAGCTGAACGTACCGGCGCCCATCGCCAAAGCGTTGCACAGCATCGGCCAGGGCGATCTGGCTTTCATCATCGAGATAGGGGCTTTGGTCGGCATGACCTCGGTGATCCTGGTGCTGCTGCTGGGGCAAAGCCGGGTGTTTTACGCCATGGGCCGCGATGGCTTGCTGCCCCCCTGGGCGGCGGACATACATCCCGAATACAAAACGCCGCATACTTCCACCCTGGTGGTCGGCGTCGGCGTGGCGACGGTGGCGGCCCTGGTACCGCTCAACGTATTGAGCGAACTGGTCAGCCTGGGGACATTATTTTCATTCGGCGTCGTATGCGGCGGCGTGTTGCTGCTGCGCCGCAGCCGTCCCGAACTGCCGCGTCCGTTTCACTGTCCCGGCGTACCCTACGTGCCGATCGCCGGCATGCTGGCCTGTTTTTACCTGATGGTTAACCTGCCGTTCAGAACCTGGCTGCTGTTTATCGTATGGATGGGTATCGGCCTGACGATTTATTCCCGCTACGGCATGAAATACAGCGAGTTGCGTAAAACGGGAGACGGCACCACGTCATGAACACACCCAGTGAATTCAGTGCCAAGCCCACTATTCGGGTAGGCTGTTCAATGCCGCTTTACCAGCTCCGGCAACCATAACGCTTCAGGAGAAGTTAAAAGTTGCCAATGGGCAGGCATGTTTTCAGCGGCTTCGACGTGGTAGCCCCAAAGCGCCATGGCAAAAGGCATTCCATTGTTACTGGCCGCCACTTCATCTTCACGGCAGTCACCGACGTATAAAGTGGCAGCCGCCGGCAAATGGTGAGCCAGCGCAATGCGCGCCAACAGCTGCGATTTATTCGCCAACTTGGGGCTAAAACTGTCCAGCGCATACACGGCGGCAAAGTACTGCGCCAACCCCAGATGATCGACGATACGCCGGGTCGGGACGGCGCGCTTGTTGGTGGCGATAAACAACGGGATTTGCAAGGCAGCCAATCGCGCGAGCAAAGATTCGACGCCCGGAAACAGCGTGGTCGATCGATAACCTTCCGTATCGTAGTAAACCATAAACGCATCCGCCAACGGGCGCAGCACCGCTGCATCGTCCGTCCCAGCCAGCAGCGCCAGTGTTTCCATCAACGGCGGACCGATAATATGTTCCGTAATGGGGTGTTTAACCTCCATGCCCACGGCGTCGAACGCGCCGCGAAAACCGGCAAGAATGCCCGCCGACGAATCGATGAGAGTACCGTCGAAATCAAAAATGATACCGTCAAAAGCCATCAAACTCCCCCAACACCTCTATTGACATTCTCGTTTTTCCAAATAGTGCGTGTTCGCCACGGCGAAATGCGGCGTAAAGGCGCACCGGCCTTTCACCTGTCGACAGGCTCCACCCAAAGCTGGGATCGGCCGCGAGTGCTTGCCGAGACGAATAAAACGGCGCGCACGGTTTGATGAGGAAGGGCAGGAGCAGCGGACTATGGCAGCGCTAATGATACACCGCCGGACGAAAGGTGCGGAACAGATCAGCCATGCCTACCGAAGGCGGTGGCCGAAAGCGGTTAAAGAACAAGTATCCGGCGCTTCTGCCGATCATGCCGGGCTGTCCTGCCCGGCTCCCTTCGGGTAAACGCTTACCGGTTTTTTAGCCCCGCATCCTGGTCGCGTGTAAACTTTGGCTTTCGCCCTCACCGAGGAATGGCGCAATGCCTTTGCCTGTTTTCGCTACACGCCGCGCGCTGTTTGGCATGGTGATTATCGCCGGCTTGTCGGCATTGCTGGCCTGGTTCTACTATCCCGACTCGTCCCCGCCCCCCATCCGCATCGGCGTGCTGCATTCGCTGACCGGCACCATGGCGGTCAGCGAAGCGCCGCTGGTGGACGCCGTGCGGCTGGCGGTGGATGAAATCAACGCCCAGGGCGGTCTGCTGGAACGCCCCCTGGAAATGGTGATGGCGGACGGCAGGTCCGACTGGAACGTCTTTGCCGCCGAAGCGGAACGGTTGATCACCCAGGAAAAAGTCAGCGTGCTGTTTGCCTGCTGGACCTCGGCCTGCCGCAAAGCGGTCAAACCGGTAGTGGAACGGCATCGCCACCTGATGTTCTACCCGGTGCAGTACGAAGGTCTGGAACAATCACCCAATATCTTGTACACCGGCTCAGCTCCCAATCAGCAGATCATTCCCGGTACCTATTGGGCCATGCAGCAATTCGGCAAGCGGATTTACCTGCTGGGGTCGGACTATATCTTTCCCCGCGTCGCCAACCTGATCATCCATGAACTGGCCGCTTCCAACGGCGGCGAAATCCTGGGCGAGCGCTATCTTCCCTTGGGCGGCACGGCGGTCGCGGACATCGTCGCGGACATTCAGGCACAGCGGCCGGACGTGGTGCTCAACACCCTCAACGGCGACAGCAACGCACACTTTTTTGCGGCGCTGGAACAAGCGGGGCTGGCCGACCTGCCCCTGCTGTCCTTCAGCGTGGCGGAAAACGAAATGCGGGCCTGGCAAGGCACGCACCTGAAACAGCACTACGCCGTATGGAATTATTTCCAATCGCTGCCGAACGAGGAAAACCGCCGTTTCGTGAGCGCTTTCCAGGCGCATTTTCCAAATACCCAAAACACAATCGACGATCCGATGGAAGCCAGTTACGCCGGAGTGCGTTTGTGGGCACAAGCGGTACAAGAAGCCGGCAGTGTTGATCCGCTACGGGTCAATACAGCGGTTTTGTTGCGCCAAAGCCTGTCGGGACCGTCCGGGGTGGCGGCGGTGGACCCCGCTACCCGCCATTTGTGGAAAAGGGTACGGGTGGGCCGAGTGCTGCCGGATGGACAGTTCGAACCGGTGTTCACTTCCAGCGCGCTGCTGCGTCCCACGCCCTGGCCTTTGCAGCGCAGCCGCGAAGCCTGGCAAGCCCTGCTGGACACCCTGCCCGCCGGGAAACTGCCATGACAACAAAAATCATCCCCCGCCTGCTGCTGGGTTTTTTATTGCTGTCGCCGCTTCCCCTGGCGCTGCTGGGCTGGCTGTACAGCCAGGCATTCGAACAGGCGCTTAAAACGACGGTGCAGGCCAATCTGTCCAATATCGCCGACAAAAAGCGCGATCAAATCGACATTTACCTGAGCGAGCGCATGGCCGACGCCCGGCTGCTCGGCCTGCTGTCCACCACCCGCGACGCGCTGCAAACCTTCTCCGGCTTGCTGCAAGCGGATGAAGGACCGGCAGCGCCGCGCAATCAAGAGCAAGCCCGGCATTATCGCGATTATCTGCTGGCCCGCTTCAGCAGCGCCGACTATTACGATCTGCTGCTCGTCGACGCGCTGGGCAACGTGGTGTTTTCACTGCGCCGGGAGCCGGACCTGGGAACCAACCTGCAATCCGGCCCCTACCGGGACAGCGCCCTGGCCCAGGCACACCGGGAATCGATGATGCTGCTCGACACGCAAATCACGCTGACGCCGGACTATGCACCATCCGGCAATCAGCCGGCGATTTTTATCGCCAGCCCGGTGCGCACACCCAATGCCGTCACCGGCACGGTGGTATTGCAACTGGATCTGGCGCGGCTCAATGCCGTCACCAGCGACGACACCGGTTTGGGCGTCAGCGGCGAAACGGTGCTGGCGCAGTCCAAGGACGGAGGCGCCTTGTATGTCAGCTCCTTGCGGCGCATCCCCGACGCGACCTTCCGCTATTTTGTGCCGGAGTCTGGCGCGCTGGCCGTCCCCATGCGCTATGCGCTGGAGGGCAAAAGAGGCCAGGGCGTGGCTTTCGACTATGCCGGCGTGGAAGTGGCCGCCGTCTGGCGCTATCTGCCGGCACTGGGCTGGGGCATGGTGGTAAAAATGGACGGCGCCGAAGCGTTTGCGCCGGCACAGCGCTTGCGCGCCACGGCCTGGAGCGCCTTCAGCCTGCTGCTGTTGTTCGCGGCCGGCACTGCCGTGCTGTTCGGCCGTTCGCTGGTAACGCCGGTCCAGCAATTGATCACCGCCACGCGCCGCATCGCCGAGGGCGATTTGCAGCATCAAGCCCCCGTGCAGGGCTGGGCCGAACTGCGCGACCTCGCCATCAGCTTCAACCACATGGCGGCGCGCATCCGCGCCGGACAAGCGCTGTTGGAGCATCGGGTGGAAGAGCGCACCCGTGCTTTGCAGGAAAGCACGGCCCGCTATGATTTGCTGGTCGCCGGCATTTCGGCGGGCGTTTACGTGTTTCGCATGCAGCCCAACGGCAGCATGGGCTTCGATTACGTCAGTCCGCGATTTTGCGAGTTGATGGGGGTCAAGGAGGAAGCGGTTTTGCAAGACGCCATGCTGGCTTTCCTGGCGGCGCATCCCGACGACCGCGACGAACTGCTGCAGCGCAACCATGAAGCCGGCTTGAGCTTGCAGCCGTTTCGCATGGAATGCCGCTTCATCGTACGCAACCAAGTGCGCTGGCTGCACATCGAATCCGAGCCGGTGCCGCTGGAAAACGGCGGCAGCCTGTGGAACGGCGTGGTGACCGACGTCACCGAACGCAAGCATTCCGAAGAAGTATTGCACCTGGCCATGCAGGCCGCCGACGCCGCCAATCGCGCCAAGTCCGAATTCCTGGCCAATATGAGCCACGAAATCCGCACGCCGATGAACGCCATTCTGGGCCTGACGCAACTGGTGCTGGAAACCGGGCTGACGCCGCATCAAAAGGATTATCTGCAGAAAGTCCACGCCTCCTCCAAAGCGCTGCTGGGCATACTCAACGACATTCTCGATTACGCCAAAATCGAGTCCGGCCATCTGGAAATCGAGCGCCTGCCCATGCGCGTGGAAACGGTGCTGCACGAAGTGGCCGATTTGTTCGGCGCCCGCATCGAAGAAAAAGGACTGGAACTATTCCTGGACATACACCCCGATGTGCCCGCCGAAGTGCTGGGCGATGCCCTGCGCCTGACCCAGGTGCTCAACAACCTGGTAGGCAACGCCGTCAAGTTCACCGAGCAGGGCGAGGTGCACCTCAAAGTCGACGTGGCCGACAGCGTCGGCGACGAACTGGTCTTGCGCTACGCGGTGCGCGACACCGGCATAGGCCTCTCCAAAAGCCAGGCGGACCGCTTGTTCCAGGCATTTACCCAGGCCGACAGCACCATCACGCGCAAATACGGCGGCACCGGCCTGGGGCTGGCGATCAGCCAAAAGCTGGTGATGCTGATGGGCGGCGACATCACCGTGTCCAGCGAGGAGGGGCAAGGCGCTGTTTTTACCTTCACCATCCGGGTCGGCCGCTCCTCGCCGGCCGAAGCGGCTTACGACCTGCAACGGCTGGGACACATGAAAGTCCTGGTGGTGGACGACCAGCCGACTTCATGCACCATCCTGCTGCAATGGCTGCACGCCTGGGGATTGCACGCCCTGGCCGTGGACTCGGGTGCGGCGGCGCTGGCCGAACTCCGCGCGGCGCAGGCGGAAGGCGCGCCGTTCGACGCCGTGCTGCTCGACTGGCGCATGCCCGGCATGAGCGGCCTGGAAGTGGCGCGCCGCCTGGAACAAACCCTGGTCACGGGACGGATGACGCATCCGCTGCGGGTGGTGATGGTCACGGCGCACGACAGGGAGACGCTGCTGGCCGATGCCGCCGATTTGCGGCTGGACGCCGTGTTGAGCAAACCGGTGACGCCCTCGCACCTGCTGGACGCCCTGGTCAACAGCCGCAGGCCCCCACAGCCCTCGCCCACGGCAAGCCAGCCGGCGCCCAGCCCCGCCTGTTTCGACGGTTGCCGCATTCTGTTGGCGGAAGACAATGCGCTGAACCAAATGGTGGCCGGCGAGTTTTTGCGCAAACGCGGCATAGCTGTGACTTTTGCCAACGATGGCGCCGAAGCGCTGGCCTGGGTGGAACGGCAACGCTTCGACGCCGTGTTGATGGACCTGCACATGCCGGTCATGGACGGTTTGGAGGCCACCCGCCGCATCCTGGCGCGGCCGCAGGCGGCGCATCTGCCCATCATCGCCATGACGGCGGCGGTATTGCAGCAGGATCGCGAGCGCTGCGGCGCCGCCGGCATGGTCGATTTCGTCGCCAAGCCGATCAACCCGCAAGAACTGACCCGCGTGTTGCAGCGCTGGTTACGGCCGGCGGCCACGACCACTCGAACCGGTTTGGAGCCGACGGCGGCAACCGGCGAGCCGTTGCGCACCCAGGGCCCCCAGGCGCTGCTGGATGAACTGCCCGGTTTCGATCTGCAGCCGGCCCTGAGCCGGCTGGAAAACGATCAAGCCCTGCTGGCGCGCTTGTTGTGTGGTTTTGCCGAAGAACACGCAGGCTGCCTGGAGCGCTTGACCGGCCTGCTGCACACGGGCGAGCACGATCAAGCGCTGCAACTGCTGCATAGTCTGAAAGGCGAGGCGGCCAACCTGGGCGCCTCGGCGCTGGCGGAAGCAGCGCGGCAACTGGAATCGGCTTTAAAACAGGGCGATACGGCTATTTCCTGCCAGGCTTTCGCCGATGCCTTGAACAACACGCTGGCGAGCATCCGCCGCCGCATCTCCCAACCGCCGGGCAAAAGCGTCACGACGATCGACCGCTCGGCCCTGGCGGAGGTTTTGACCCAATTGAAACCTTACCTGGAAGAGCATGAACTCGTGCCCGACGAATTGATCCAAAGGCTGCAACAGCCGGCGCAAACCGATTTGCCGGAAGAAGTGCTGACGCGCCTGCTGCGCCAGATCGACCACTTCAACTACACGGCGGCCTTGGCTACGCTGGCACATGCCGAGATTATGCTGGGTGGGCATTAAGGGTTTAAACCCCATCCCGCCCAGGTCACCCCGCGAAATCCCAGAGCCGGAATCCATAACATCCATCTCTTTCCCCTGCCCTCCATGGTATAAAAAGCGTTGTTTTTGAAACACGCTGAATAATTACCGATGGGCAACGATCCGACTTCTCAAAAAATCAGGCACTGGACCGGCTGCGGCCTGCTGCTGTGGCTGGCAATGTCGGCGGCTATTGCCGCCCCCCCCGCAAAACCCAAACCCGCGCCGTCTCACGATCACGGCAAACATGCCGCCGCCGACGGCAAACGGCAGGTGCGCCGCGATCGTGCTCCCTCCCCCGCCAAGCCGGATTGCTCCAACCGGCGCGCGACCGACAAATGTTCCACGGCGGCCAAAGCCAAAAAAGACGCCAACCCCGGCAGTGCGGTCAAAAAAACGAGTCCCGCGGATGAAGCCACCAAACCCGCGGAAGTCAAACTCCCCGAGCCTCCCGCCAAACCCAGCGTCGATACGCTGGAAATCATCTTCCTGACGCAAGAGCGCGAAATCCTGCCGGCGTTGTCGAACCTGGACCCGGTCATCACCGACCGGGGCGTGCAAGGCGCCCGGCTGGCCATCGGCGATGACAACACCACCGGCCAGTTCACCAAACAGCAGTTTGTCTTGAAAGAAGTACGGGTTGCCGAAGACGGCAACGTGGTAACGGCCTATAAACAGGCCGCCGGCAACGGCCCACAGCACGTCGTCGTCGCCTTGCCGGCGGCGCAGTTGTCAATGCTGGCGGATTTGCCGGAAGCCGCCGACGATCTGCTCTACAACGTCGCAGCGCCGGACGACGCCTTGCGCAACGAACAGTGCCGCGCCAATACCCTGCACCTGCTGCCTTCGCGCGCCATGCGCGCCGACGCCCTGGCCCAGTACATGATGTTCAAGCGCTGGAAGGAATGGTTGCTGGTAGTGGGCCCCAAAGACGAAGACCAGCTGCTGGCGGCGGCCTATCGGCGCGCGGCCAAGCGTTTTGGCAGCAAGATCGTCGAAGAACGCGCCTGGACGCACGAATTCGATGCGCGCCGCAGCGCCCAGTCGGAAGTGGCGACCTTCACGCAAGGCGTCGACTATGACGTGCTGCTGGTAGCCGACGAGCGCGGTGACTTTGGCGATTATCTGTCTTATCGGACCTGGCTGCCGCGCCCGGTGGCCGGCACACAAGGCCTGGTGGCCGCCGCCTGGCACAGCGCCCACGAACAGTGGGGCGCCGTACAGCTGCAAAACCGCTTTCGCGCCCAGGCTGGGCGCTGGATGGTCGATGAAGATTTCGCCGCC
>SCQD01000324.1 GCA_004299145.1 Methylococcaceae bacterium
TTGTCGCGATTCAGGCCGCCGCCGTCGTCGCTGACGTCGATGACGATGCTGCCGGCGTCCTGGTAAGCGCTCAGCTTGAGCGTGCCGTGCGCCGGCTTGCCGGCGGCGCGGCGCACTTCCGCCGGTTCTATGCCGTGGTCCATGGCATTGCGCACCAGATGGGTGAGCGGGTCGCCGATTTTTTCCATCACCGTTTTGTCCAACTCGGTTTCCATGCCGGACAGTTCCAGGCGGATGTCTTTGCCCAACTCCTTGCTCACGTCGTGCACCACGCGCTGAAAGCGGCTGCAGGCGCTGCCGATGGGCACCATGCGCAGGCTGAGCGCCGAATCGCGCACTTCTTCCAGCAACTGGGCGATGGTGGCGGTAGCTTCGAACAGTTCGGTGATGCCCAGCCGCTGCGCGGTGAGGCTGGCGCCGGCCCCGGCGATGACCAGTTCGCCCACCAGGTCGATGAGCCGGTCCAGCTTGCCGGCATCCACGCGGATGGAATTGTTTTCGCTGTGCTTGAGTTCCTTGACCTGCTGCTGCTTTTCCAAAGCCGCCTCCACCACCTTTTGTTCCACGGCGGCGTGCGCCACCAGTACTTCGCCGATGCGCAGGGGGGCTTGCGTTTGGCAGTGCAGGGCGGCCGCCAGTTCCGCCGGCGTCAGCGTGCCGCACCTGACCAGGATTTCGCCCAGGCGCATGTCTTCTTCCGGCAGGTCGCGGATCAGTTGCAGGTATTCGTCGATTTTGCAGCGCGGCGGCAGGATGCGGATAAAGCTGTCCTGCCGCGCGAACTCGAATGCGCCTTCAATCTCGGCTTTTTCAGCGTCGCTGTGAAAATCGATTTCGAAGCCCAGATAACAGGTCTCCGGGTCCATGGCGGCGGCGGTCGGCACCTCATCCACCAGGGTGACCACGTTGACCAGGCGGCCCAGCGTGCCCAGATAGCGCAAAAACGACAAAGGATCCATGCCGTTGCGCAGCAGGTCGCGGCCAAAGCGCAGCGATAGGTGCCAGTTGTCGCTTTCCACTTGTGGGCCGGCTTCCCGCTCGACGGGAGCCGGCTGCTCAGCCGGGGCCGCTTTGTTTTCAACCGGCTGCGTACCCAGCAAGGCGGTCAACCGGGTGGTCAGTTCGCGGCCAGCGGCCTGCGTCGCCTCGTCCGCCGTCTCACCGTCGGCCACCAGCGTCACCAACAGCCCCAGATGGTCGCACACGCGCAGCAACAGCGCCGTCAGCTCCGCATCCAGCGGCAACTCGCCGTCGCGCACTTTATTCAGCACGTTTTCCGCCACGTGGGTAAACGCCACGATGTGCTCCAGTCCGAACAGGCCGGCCGTGCCCTTGATGGTGTGGGCGGCACGGAAAACGGCATTGATGCCGTCGGCATCGCATTCGCCCCGCTCCATGTCCAGCAGTGCGCTTTCCATGTTGCCGAGCAGTTCGCGGCTCTCGATGACAAATGAATTGAGCAGTTCATCCACGTTCATGCCGGTGCTCCAATCAGTGGGTGGGGGAAGGAATGACCAGCGGGTCGCCGAAGAATCCGGCCAGATGGCATAGATCCAGGACTTCCAGCACCGGCGCGCTGTGCCCGACGATGCACAAGGACTTGCCTTGCTCGGCGGCTTCGCGCTTGATCATGATCAATAGCTGCAAGCCGGCGCCGTCGATTTCCGCGACCGCCGACACGTCCAGCTCCAGCCCATCGGCCCCGTTCAGCGCCGCCACCCATAGCTCTTTGCAACTCGCTGCCGTATAAATGGTCAGCGCGCCTTCGACGGCGACGTGGTTTGTGCCAGTGTTTGTTTCGGTAGCCATGGCGTCAGGCCTGTATCAGTTTGGCTACAGCCGACAGCATCTGCGCCGGCTGGAACGGTTTGACCACCCAGGCTCTGGCGCCGGCCGCCTGGCCTTCCTGCATTTTTGCCTGGGCATTTTCAGTAGTCAGTATGATCACCGGCGTGAACTTGTAGTCAGGCCGCTGCTTTATCGCCTTGAGAAAGGCGATGCCGTCCATGACGGGCATGTTGACGTCGCTGATGATGAGCTGGACTTTATGGGCGTCCAGCTTGGTCAAGCCTTCTTTGCCGTCGCCCGCCTCCACGACCTGGTAGCCGGCGTCGCTCAGGGCTATCGCTACTACCTGCCGCAAGGTAATGGAGTCGTCTACGATCAATATGGTCCTGGTCATAAAACCTCCTACGCTTAAAAAAAGGTGATTTCGGCGGGACTTGCCGTTCCGCGTGAAATCGGCTCAAGACGACGGCATCCAGTTCACGTTGGCAATCGCGCAGCAGCGGCAAAATTCCGCTGGAAGCGCACACAATCCGCCGGCCAGCGCGACCACGAACGCGCCACTCACGGTCACAGGCTGAATGCCGCCGCAAACCAGAACGGCGGTCATTCCAACCCCGCTCAAAACAAACAGCGGCAACATCGGCGCAAAGCGCGAGCCATCGCCGTCCCAGGATCTTTCTCGTGTCATGTCGATACCCCGATGCTATACAGATAACGCCGTCATGGGCGCTGAGCCAGTAAGTATTCGGTGAGTATGAAAACTGCGTCATTCGACCCTGTAAAGCACCGATTCCCCCGCTTCAATACCATGCACGCCTGGAGTATAGAACAACAAAAATATTCTGCATCGCCAGGATATTCGGCAAGGCATGAGTTGCAATATCCCGACTAAATCAGTGCATTAATCGCCATATTGCTGCTATGAGGCGTTGTGCAGAAAACTACCGTGATCAAGGTATTGTGCAGCACTGCATAAGCAGCGTAAGTCGTGGCGCTTTCTGGTGGCGCGCGGCAAATCGAAGATAATCTTCGGATTATCTGTGTGCACTATGATGGCGCTTGGCGGCCATGTTTTCGGTGCGCTGTAAATACCGTTATTTC
The DNA here is from genome assembly GCA_004299145.1 of Methylococcaceae bacterium. GTDB lineage: Bacteria > Pseudomonadota > Gammaproteobacteria > Methylococcales > Methylococcaceae > Methylogaea. Next base: position 2,890 of record SCQD01000324.1, read on the forward strand.
ATTAATGCAGATACCTGGTTCCTGGTATCGAATAGCATGGGGGGCACTGGTTTTCTCGTTCCCACGCGCCGCGTGGGAATGCAGTTTGGGCGCGCCGCGCCCCGTGTTTGCCATGGCGGCTGTTGTCGCAAAATAAATGTCATCATTTCAGTGTCACCATGCGAAATCCCAAAGAACCACTGGTTGCTCATGCGCTGCGCGACAAAATATGAGATCAGTTGCATCGACTCCACCGCTATCGACGTTTCGCCGTGCCGGCGAACCTGGCCGAACGCCGAGCTCGTGTAAACTACCCGCCCACTCCGTTTTACTACCCATCGCCATGCCGCCGAGGCTGTTACTGATCGCTCTACTGCCGCTGGGCTATTTGCTGATTCCCCTGCTCAGCGCCGGCTTGCTGGCTTATCCCTTGCACCTGCTGTTGCACGACGCCATGTCGCTGCGCGCCGTGGTCAGCCGCGGCACGCTGGCATTGATCGTGTTGTCGCTACCCTGGCTGATACGCCGGCTGCGCTTGACGGCGCACGAATTGGGTCTGGCTGCGCCCACGGCATTGAAGCTTAAAAATCTGATGATCGGCTTGACGGCGGGAGCGGGCATCATGGGACTGCTGGTGCTGATGGAAGCCGCCTGGGGGCTGCGCGTCGGCATCTGGCCGCCGGGCGAATTTGCCGCAGCGTGGCTGCGCGCATCCGCCAAACCGCTGCTGGTCGGCGTGCTGGTGGGCTGTGTGGAAGAGTTGTTGTTTCGCGGTGTGCTGTTGGGGGCGCTGTTGCGATACCGCCGGCCTTTTTACGCCGTCACGGTCAGCGCGTTTTATTACGCCGCCCTGCACTTTTACCACAGCGAGTTGAAGCTGCCGCCGGACAGCCTGCACTGGGGCAGTGGCCTGCTCGTCGTCCGGGACGGTTTCGCGCATTTATTGCGCTGGAGTCACCTGGATTCGTTTGCCGCGCTGTTTTTTGCCGGCATATTGCTGGGCTGTCTGCGCCTGCTGCTGCGCTGCGGCTTGCTGCTGTGTATCGGCGTGCACATCGCCTGGGTGTATACGCTCCGAACCACGCTGGCCCTCACCGATCTGGCGCCGACCACGCCCTGGCGGTTTCTGGTGGGCGATTACGATCACATCATCGGCTGGCTGGCCGCCGTCTGGCTGGCTTTGCTGTGTTTGCCACTGTTGCTGATCGTGCGCCGGCGTTCCATGAGTCGTGGGTTGCCATGAAAGTCGCGGCGCTCGACGTCCTGCATCCATGACCGCCGACGTCATCGTCATCGGTGCCGGCGCTTCCGGCTTGATGTGCGCCATTGAGGCCGGCAAGCGCCGCCGCAAGGTGCTGGTGTTGGACCATGCCAACAAGGCGGGTAAGAAGATCCTCATGTCCGGCGGCGGGCGCTGCAATTTCACCAATTTGAGCGTGGGCGCGGAAAATTACCTGTCGCGCAATCCGCACTTCTGCAAATCGGCCTTGAGCCGCTTTAGCCAGTGGGATTTCATCGCCCTGGTGCAGCAGCACCGCATTGCCTACCACGAGCGGGAGCACGGCCAGCTGTTCTGCGACGACAGCGCCGGGGACATCCTGGCCATGCTGTTGTCCGAGTGCGAGCGGGCCGGCGTGACGATTCGCCTGAACACCCGTATCGATGCCATCGCCCAGCGCCCCGAAGGCGGCTTCAGCCTACAAACCAACGTCGGCACAATATCCTGCCGATCCCTGGTCATCGCCAGCGGCGGCTTGTCCATTCCCGCCATGGGCGCCAGCCCGTTCGGCTACAGGATCGCCGGGCAGTTCGGCATCAAGGTGTGGCCGACGCGGGCGGGGCTGGTGCCTTTCACCCTGCATCCCCACGACAAGGAGCGGCTCGCCCCGCTGTCCGGCATAGCCGTGGACTGCGTGGTGGAAAATCCGCGCCAGTCTTTCCAGAAGCCTGATGGATACCGCTTCGCGGCGGCTTTCCGGGAAAACCTGCTGTTCACCCACCGGGGCTTGAGTGGCCCTGCCATTCTGCAAATCTCGTCCTACTGGCAGCCCGGCGAGGCGGTGGATATCGATTTGCTGCCCGGATTGGATTTAGCCGCCGAGTTGCAGCGGGCGCGGGGGGAAAGGCCGCAAACGGCACTGAAAACGCTGCTGGGGAATTATCTGCCGAAGCGGCTGATCGCCGTCCTGCTGGATGAGGCGCTGACGGAAAAGCCGCTGCAACACCTGTCCCGCCAGGACTTGACGCAAGTGGCGGCGGTGTTGCAACGGTGGCGGGTAAGCCCCAACGGCACGGAAGGCTACCGCACCGCGGAAGTGACCTTGGGCGGGGTGGACTGCGAGGCGGTGTCGTCGAAAACCCTGGAAAGCCGGGCAGTACCGGGATTGTATTTCACCGGCGAGGTGCTGGACGTGACCGGCTGGCTGGGCGGCTACAACTTGCAGTGGGCTTGGTCGTCCGGCTGGTGCGCCGGGCAGTATGCTTGATTGCCCTTTCACGTTCCACGTCAGATTCTCGAGCTGCGTTTGAAATTCCGCGGAACGACGTTGTTGGTGAAATCCGGCAAAGTAGAATTAATCCCGTAGCGGCTGCCAGTATTCCGTCGTCCAGGCTTGCCATAAGCCGTCCATGTACTGGTTGCGGCGCAATACGTCGCGCCAGTCGATGTTTTTATCGCCGTCGACGTCGCCACAATCGCTGCGGGTTTTCCAGCAGTCTTCCAGCCAAGCGTCGAACTCATCCTGCAAAGCCTGGTTTTTGTCGATCGCATCAGCGGCATTGACCCTGCCATCCTGATTGACATCCGCCAGCCGGTTGCCGTCGAAATCGACGTACTCATGCAGAAAAGCGGCAAAACGGCTGACCCTGGTGTAAATGCCGTAATAATTGGCTCTGGCGCAGCCTTCGCCAAAGCTGACCACGCCGGCCAACAGCCAGCGTCCGTTGATTTCGACCAGCGCCGGGCCGCCGCTGTCGCCCTGGCAGGAATCCCTGCCGCCCTCCTTGAATCCCGCGCACAGCATGTTGCCGGTAATCTTGTCCAGCCTGCCGTAAGCCCTTTGGCAGGTGGCGTTGCTGACGATGGGGACTTCCGTTTCACGCAACTGCTCGGCGTAATTGTTGCCCGCTTTGTCGATGGAACCCCAGCCGGCGATGCTCAGCCATTGCCCGGTCAGCGCCAGGTTTTGCTGCAATACCGGAATGGGTATGGCGTCCAGCGGGGTGGCCAGTTCGAGCAGGGCGATATCGGCGTTCATGGAAAAGCGGTTGTAATTGGGGTGCATGATCTTCCGGCGTACCGCCGAGACTTGACCGCTGTCTTTGGTCAAATCGTAAATTTGCGCGACGACCTGGAGCGACTCGGGCCTGGTTCCTTCCACGCAATGGGCGGCGGTCAGCACCCAGTTATCCGCGATCAGCGCGCCGCCGCAGAATTGCCGGTCGTACAGCGGTTTGGCGGGAGGTTTGGCATCGGCAACGGCGACCAGCCAGGGCATGGAGCCCGGCGTCGCAGAACGCCCGCCGACGATGCGCGGCTCGGCGTGGGCGGCCGTCAAGACGGGCAGGCAGAGGGCGGCAAAACAAAGAGTCAGCAAGTTGCGCATGATTTTGGCCTGATGAAGTGAATAAGGGTGCGCCGATTGTATAGATGCAGGCTGTGTGCGCACAATTTCACGCCGCGGCCATGACGTTGCGGTGGCCGAAGTTTTGGCGATTTCCGCCTGCGGCCTAAGAATTTTTTGTAATATTGCCGCCTCTATTGGCGCACACAGAATCGAGTAAACACACCATGCTAGACCCCCGATTATTCCGTACCGATTTGGACTATGTGGCAACACAGTTGATGCGACGCGGTTTTCAGGTTGATAAAGAGGCGTTTCTGGCGCTGGAAAACCGCCGCAAAGCCGTGCAAGTGCGCACGCAAAGTCTGCAAAACGAACGCAACACCCGCTCCAAAAGCATCGGCCAGGCCAAGGCCAAAGGCGAAGACATCGCGCCCTTGCTGGCCGAGGTCCAGCATTTGGGCGACGATCTGGCCGCCGCCGAAACGGAGTTGGCCGACATTCAAACGCAGATGGAGGCCATGCTGCAGGGCATTCCCAATATCCTGGATGCCACGGTGCCGGATGGGCGCAGCGAGGATGACAATCTCGAGATCAAGCGCTGGGGCGAGCCCACCCGTTTCGAATTTACCCCCAAGGACCACGTGGAACTGGGCGAAGGACTGGGGATGATGGACTTCGCCGCGGCGGTCAAAATCACCGGCACGCGCTTTGTCACCCTGCACGGGCCATTGGCCCGGCTGCAGCGGGCGCTGACCCAGTTCATGCTGGACTTGCACACGGTGGAACACGGCTACAGCGAAACCTATGTGCCGTTCATGGTGAACGCCGACAGTCTGCGCGGCACCGGCCAGTTGCCGAAGTTCGAAGCGGATTTGTTCAAAATCGGCCACGATCCCGATTTTTATCTGATCCCTACCGCCGAAGTGCCGGTGACCAATCTGGTACGCGATGAAATCGTCGAGGCCGCCAGGCTGCCGCTGCAATTCGCCTGCCACACGCCATGCTTTCGCAGTGAAGCCGGTGCTTACGGCAAAGACACGCGCGGCATGATCCGCCAGCACCAGTTCGAAAAAGTCGAACTGGTATGGGTGGTGCGCCCGGAAGCGTCCGAAGCCGCCCATGAAGCGCTGACCCGCCACGCTGAAACGGTGCTGGAACGGCTCGGCCTGCCGTATCGCCGCATCCTGCTGTGCGCGGGCGACACCGGGTTTTCTTCCAGCAAAACGTTCGATCTGGAAGTATGGCTGCCGGGGCAGGACAAATACCGGGAAATTTCTTCGTGCAGCAATTTCCGCGATTTTCAGGCGCGCCGCATGCTGGCCCGCTGGCGCAATCCGGAAACGAACAAGCCTGAACTGGTGCACACCTTGAATGGTTCCGGCCTGGCCGTGGGCCGTACTTTGGTGGCGGTCATGGAAAACTATCAGGACGCCGCAGGGCGCATTCGCGTGCCGGCGGCGCTCAGTCCTTACATGGGCGGCATCGAGCGGATCGGTTGACCGATGACTGAGCCGCCCTGGTTTGCGCGCTCCCTGCGGTACACGACAAATTGGCGTGAACTATGGCATGATGCGGGCCATCTCAAGATAAGTGCATGCAGCGACGGCTGCCATGCAATTTTTATATTCACAGGGCGAATCTTATGGATGCTCACAGCAAAAAATCCAGTAATGTCGTTTGGCATCACTCCACGGTTACCCGGCAGCGCCGCGAAGCGCTGAATGGCCACAACAGCGCCGTTTTATGGTTTACCGGTCTGTCCGGCGCGGGCAAGTCCACGCTGGCGCACGCCGTGGAAGAAGAGTTGTACCTGGTGGGTTGCAGAACCTTCGTATTCGACGGCGACAACGTGCGTCACGGCTTGTGCGCCGATCTGGGGTTTGCTTCGGCTGACCGCGTGGAAAACATCCGCCGGGTGGGCGAAATGTCCAAGCTTTTCATCGAAGCGGGGGTTATCGCACTGACCGCTTTTATTTCGCCATTTCGCAGCGACAGGGAGCGCGTGCGTTCGCTGATGCCGCACGGGGATTTTTTGGAGATTTTTTGCCGCTGTTCGCTGGAAGTCTGCGAACAGCGCGACGTCAAAGGGCTGTACAAGCGGGCGCGGGCGGGAGAAATCAAAGACTTCACCGGCATTTCCTCGCCCTATGAGGAGCCGGACGATCCCGAACTGGTGGTGGAAACCGATGTGCTGACCATGGAGGAATGCGTGGCCAAAGTGATGCAGATGCTGCGTGATCGCGGCATCGTCTGGCAGCAGGGAACCAATGCTCATGATTGATGATCGTTTGTTGCAAGCCGTCGTAGCCATTGCCCGCGAAGCGGGCGCGGCGATTATGTCGGTGTATACGCGCGATTTTTCGATAGAAGAAAAGTCGGACAAATCGCCGCTGACCGAGGCCGACCTCGCCGCCCATGCCGTCATCACCCGGCGCTTGGCGGCGCTGACGCCGGGCGTGCCGATACTCTCGGAAGAGGCGGTGGAGGACTTTTCCGGGCCTGACGCCGCCGGGCGCTATTGGCTGGTGGACCCGTTGGACGGCACCAAGGAATTCATCAAGCGCAACGGCGAGTTTACCGTCAACATCGCTTTGATCGAAGGCGCCCGTTCGGTGTTGGGCGTGGTTTTTGCCCCGGCATTGGGCGTTACCTATGCGGCGGCGGCTGGCGTCGGCGCTTTCAAACAGGAAGGCGATGCGGCGCCCGTGCCTATCCGGGTGGCGGAACACAAAGACGGCACGCCCTGGCGGGTGGTGGGCAGCCGGTCGCACGCGGGCGATACTTTGCCCGGCCTGCTGCAAAAACTCGGCGCGCACGAACTGGTATCCATGGGCAGTTCCCTGAAGCTGTGTCTGGTGGCGGACGGCAGCGCCGACGTCTACCCGCGCCTGGGGCCTACGTCATTGTGGGATACGGCGGCGGCGCAGTGCGTGGCCGAGCAGGCCGGCGGCGGCGTGATCAAGCTGACGGGAGAGCCGCTGGCTTATGACGATTTATCCGCCATCCTCAACCCCTATTTCATCGTGCATGGAAACAGCGCCGTGAATTGGAGCGCGCTGTTTGGCTGAGCTGTGATCGGCATTTTTTCACCCGGCATACTAAAAATCCCGCATCTGGCCACTTTCCTGGCGGCGCCGGTGACGTTCTCCGTCTGGGGGAAATTCCGCCGGCCCATTCAAGCCATCGCCGGCTGGGGTTTGCGCCCCACCGCCTTATCCGCCCGCCGTTACGCGGAACGCCACGCCATTCCTTATCTGGCGCTGGAAGACGGTTTTCTGCGTTCGGTCGGCCTGGGCAACCAGGACCCGCCCTGGTCTTTGCTGGTGGATGATCTGGGCATTTATTACGATGCCAGCCGCCCCTCCCGCCTCGAATCGCTGATTCCCCGCCCGCTGTCCCCAGCGGAAAGCGCACGCGCCGCGGACCTGATAACGGCCTGGCGCGCCGGGCGCGTCTCCAAATACAACCACTTGCGCGAATTCAGCGGCGAACTGCCTGATGCCTATGTGCTGGTGGTCGACCAGACGTTTGGCGATACCTCGATCCGCCACGGCATGGCCGGGCCGGACAGCTTCCAGCGCATGTTGCAGGCCGCGCTGGCGGAAAACCCCGGCTGCACGGTCTTGCTGAAAATACACCCCGACGTGTTTGCCGGACGCAAGCGCGGTCATTTCGACCCGGCCGAGCTTGCCGGCCTGGCGCGGGTCACCGTGCTGGCCGAAGACGTGCATCCGGTGCGTTTGATCGAAAACGCCCGCGCGGTTTATGCCGTCACTTCGCAGATGGGCTTTGAAGGCTTGCTGTGGGGCAAGCCGGTGCGCACCTTCGGCATGCCTTTTTATGCGGGCTGGGGCTTGACGCAGGATGAGCTGCCCAGCCCGCAGCGGCGCAGGGAGTTGCCGGCGGGGGCTGTGGGGTTGGCGCAGTTGGTGCACGCCACCCTGATCGATTATCCCCGCTACGTGGACCCGGAAACCGGGCGGCGTTGCGCCGTGGAAACGCTGCTGGCGCACTTGGCGTTGCAGCGGCGCATGCGCGCCAGGTTTCCCGCCGTCGTGTATGCGCTGCGGTTTTCGCTCTACAAAAAGCCGATCATCCGCGTGTTTTTTCAGGGCAGCCGCGTGTGCTTTATCCGCCGGCCCCGGCAGGCGCCCGCCGGCGGGGTAATCGCCGTCTGGGGCAGCCGGGATGTGCTTTGTCCCCCGGAATCTGTCAATGAGCACGGCCCGTTATTTCCCCATCCTCCCCGCCTCATCCGCCTGGAGGACGGTTTTCTGCGCTCGGTGGGCCTGGGCGCCGATTTGACCCGGCCGCTGTCCTGGGTCATGGACGGACGCGGCATTTATTACGACGCGCGTTTCCCTTCCGATCTGGAACACCTGCTGGCGACGGCGGATTTCCCCCCCGGCTTGCTGGAGCGGGCCCGGCGCTTGCGCGAGCGCGTCGTGAACGAAGGCTTGACCAAGTACAACGTCGGCGGCGACGTCTGGCAACGCCCCGCCCGCGCCGGCTACGTGATTTTGGTGCCCGGCCAGGTGGAAAGCGACGCCTCCATACGCTACGGCGGCGCGCATATCCGCACCAACCTGGCATTGTTGCAAGCGGTGCGCGCCGCCAATCCCGACGCCTACGTGCTATACAAACCGCACCCGGACGTACAAACCGGCTTGCGCGCGCAAGGTTCGGGTGAACAAAGCGCCGAGCAATACTGCGACGAGTTGGTTCTGGACGTTCCCATGCAGGAGCTGCTGGAGCAGGTGGACGCCGTGCACGTTCTGACCTCGCTGACCGGTTTCGAGGCCCTGCTGCGCGGCAAGCCGGTCACCACCTATGGCCAGCCGTTCTACGCCGGTTGGGGCCTGACCCACGACGCAGGACTGACGCAGACGGTCGCGCAGCGGCGCAAGCGCTGCCTGGAGCTGGACGCCCTGGTGGCCGGGGTGTTGATCGAATATCCCGCTTACGTCAGCCGCACCAGCGGACGCTTTACCACGCCGGAACGGGCGCTGGATGAACTATTGGCGTGGCGACAGGCGGAAATGGCCGAGATGCCGGCTTGGAAGCGCTGCTGGCGCTGGGCGCTGCGCGGCGGGCTGCGTTTGTGGGCGCGCTTGCGCCGCCATCCCTGAAACACGAGACCCGACCCATGCGCTTTTTCAACACCGCCGGGCCGAGCGTGGATGGTCAACACTACATGATTCCTCCCTTGCAGCGCCTGGATCTGCCGGAGGTGGAAGCATTGATCGAGCAGCAGCGCTATTTCGTGCTGCACGCGCCGCGCCAGACCGGCAAGACCTCCTGCCTGCTGGCGCTGATGCGACACCTCAACGCCCAGGGCCGCTATCAGGCGCTGTACGCCAACATCGAAGCGGCCCAGGCTGCGCGCGGAGATGTGGCGCGCGGCGTGGAGACCATCATCGATTTTATCGCCATGGAAGGCGCGCTGTACCTGCACGACGAGCGCTTCAATGCCTGGAAGCAGGACGCTTTGTCGGCAGGCGCCGCGTTGACGGCCTATTTGAGCCGCTGGGCGCAAGCGGCGGACAAGCCGGTGGTGCTGATGCTGGACGAAGTGGACGCCCTGGTGGGCGATACGCTGATTTCGCTGCTGCGCCAGGTGCGCGCCGGTTATCACCGCCGCCCGGCGGCGTTCCCCCAGGCCATCATTCTGTGCGGCGTGCGCGACGTGCGCGACTACCGCATTCACACCAAAGATCAGGAAATCATCACCGGCGGCTCAGCCTTCAACATCAAGGCGGTTTCTTTGCGCCTGGGTAATTTCAGCCGGGCGGAGGCGGCAGCGTTGTTCCAGCAGCACACGGAGGATACCGGCCAGGCTTTTATGCCGGAAATATTCGCTGAACTGTGGGAGGACACGCAGGGCCAGCCCTGGCTGGTCAACGCCCTGGGGCACGAACTGACCTGGCAGGACAAAGCGGCGCGCGAGCGCAGCGTGCCCATTACCCTGGAACGCTATCAGGCGGCGCGGGAACGCTTGATCCGCTCACGCGCCACCCATCTGGACCAACTCACCGACAAACTCAAGGAAAAGCGGGTACACCGCGTGATGGCCCCTTTGCTGCAAAGTGAAGGAAGCAGCCGGGAGTTTCGCGAAGACGACCTGCAATACGTGGAAGACCTGGGGTTGATCCGCCGCAAGCCGGAAGTGACCATCGCCAACCGCATCTACCGGGAAACCATTCCACGCGAACTCACCGCGCCGATCCAGGACGGCCTGCACCAGCAGACGGCCTGGTACGTCACCCCCGATCATCGCTTGGACCTGCTCAAATTGCTGGCGGCGTTTCAGCAATTTTTCCGCGAACACGCCGATGCCTGGCTGGAGCGTTTCGACTACAAAGAGGCCGGTCCGCAATTATTGCTGCAAGCTTTTTTACAGCGCGTGGTGAACGGCGGCGGGCGTGTCAACCGCGAATACGGCCTGGGGCTGCGCCGCACCGATCTGCTGCTGGAATGGCCTTTGGATGAATGGCAAGGCTACCATGGCCCGGTACAGCGGGTGGTGATCGAACTGAAACTGTTGCACAAATCTTTGCAACAAACGCTGGCGGCAGGATTAGAGCAAACCGCCGACTACGCCGACCGTTGCGGCGCGAGCGAAGCGCACTTGCTGATCTTTGATCGCCGCTCAGGCATACCCTGGGAGGAAAAAATCCGGCACAGTGCGGAAAGTTATGATGGGCGGATAATCCAGGTGTGGGGGGCGTAGGAAAAGTCGAACCCGCCGATTACGAAGCCCATTCACCAGTCGCACGCTATATAATGCGGCCCACGTCCTCACCCGACCGGGACGCAACCTTTCGTACGGCATAGACTGGCAAGACGATGCATGCACCGAAACTTTCAATCACCCCCGAGACCACGGCGCTACCGGCATGCGTGCGGACTTTGCCGGCGGCATGAAGATGACCCCGCTATCCCGATGAGAGGACGTTATGAGTTTTAGTCGCCGCCTGTGGCTGCTGCCGATTTTGTTGATGCCCATGCTGGCAAAGGCGCTGGAAAGTGACTCCAAAGAGGCCATTTACGTGGACTCCGATACCGCCACTTACGACGATCAGAAAGGCGTCGCCATTTACACCGGTAACGTGCACTCGGTGCAGGGCACATTGAAAACGGACAGCCACCAGTTGACCGTGTATTTGAACCAGGGCTCGATAGACAAAATTCTCGCCGTCGGCAGCCCCAGGGTGCACATCGTGCAAACGCCGGAAGCGGGCAAGGGCGCCATCGACGCCACCTCGGAAAAAGCCGAATACTATCCCGGCCAATACCGCCTGATCCTCATCGGCAAGGCCGTGGTCGTGCAAAGCGGCAATACCTACAGCAGCGACCGCATCGAATACGATACCCGCAATTCCGTGGCCGTGGCCGGGGAAAAATCTTCCGGCAGCAAAAGGGTGCATACCGTGATCGGTCCCAAGGGGCCGGATGCGCCGGCTCCTCTCCACAAACGCTGAACGCCATGGCCGTCCTGAATGCCCATAAACTGCTGAAAACCTATCACAAGCGCCGCGTGGTCGATGAAGTATCGCTGCGCGTCGACAGCGGCGAAATCGTCGGTTTGCTGGGACCCAACGGCGCCGGTAAAACCACCAGTTTCTACATGATCGCCGGATTGGTGCAGCCGGACGGCGGCAACATCCATATCGACGAGACCGACGTCACCCACATGCCCATGCACGCCAGGGCCAAGCTGGGCCTGGGCTATCTGCCCCAGGAACCTTCCGTGTTCCGCAAATTGAGCGTGGCCGACAATCTGCGCGCCGTTTTGCAGTTGCGCGACGATTTGAGCGCAGGGCAGCAGGAGTTGATTATCGAAGAGCTGCTGGAAGAATTCCACATTGCTCACTTGCGCCACCAGTCCGGCATCGGCTTGTCCGGTGGCGAGCGGCGGCGCGTGGAAATCGCCAGGGCATTGGCCAGCGAGCCGCAGTTTATCTTGCTGGACGAACCGTTTGCCGGCGTGGACCCTTTGTCGGTCATCGATATTCAGGGCATCATTTCTCACCTGTCCCAGCGCGGCATCGGCATCCTGATTACCGAGCACAACGTGCGCGAAACCCTCAATATTTGCCACAGGGCCTATATTATCAACAGCGGTAGAGTGATTGCCGAAGGCGATCCGGCCGCCATCGTCGCCAACGCGGAAGTCAAGCGTGTGTATTTGGGCGAGTCTTTTACCATCTGACGACCATGCCTATTCATGAATTTCACCACGGGCTGATTTGCCCATGAAACAGTCGCTACAACTACGGCTGGGCCAACAGCTCGCCATGACCCCGCAACTGCAACAGGCCATCCGTCTGTTGCAGCTGTCCACGCTCGACTTGCAGCAGGAAATTCAGGAAGCGCTGGATTCCAACATGATGCTGGAAATCGACGAGGAAACCAACGCCGCCGAAGCGGGGGACATTCCGCTGTCGGAGCGCATGCCCGAAGCCCCCGCCGAAGAAAACTACTACCAGGAACTGGCCGGTTCCGATGCGCCGCAAAACGACATACCCACCGAGTTGGCCGTGGACATCACCTGGGACGACGTTTACGAGGCCGGCGCCGCTTCGACCTCGTCATCCGCCGGCGGCGACAACGAAGAGTTCACGTTTCAGCGCAGCGCCCCGCAAACGCTGCACGATCACCTCAACTGGCAGCTGGAACTGACGCCGTTTTCCGAGCGCGATCACGCCATCGCCGCCGCCATCATCGACGCCGTCGACGACGACGGTTATCTGGAAGCCGGCGCCGAAGACATCCACGAAGGCCTGGTCAGCCAATTGGGCGACGATCTGGAGCTGGACGAAGTGCAGGCCGTGTTGCACCGCGTGCAGCAGTTCGACCCGCCCGGCGTGGCCGCCCTGGATCTGGCCGATTGCCTGTGCATTCAACTGAAGCAGCTGGACGCAGACACGCCGCACCGGCAGCTGGCGCTGGATCTGGTGAGCAGGCACCTGGATCATCTGGCGCGCAAGGACTTCAGCCGCATCAAGCGCTTGATGCACCTGGACGACGATGCATTGAGCGACGTGGTGGCGCTGATCCGCTCGCTGGACCCGCGCCCCGGCCGGCGCGTCGCCAGCGCCGAGCCGCAGTACATCATTCCCGACGTGTACGTCATCAAACGGGAGGGCGCCTGGCAAGTGGCGCTCAACCCGGAAACCGCCCCCAAACTGCGGGTGAACCCTTATTATTCCGGGCTGATCAAGCGCGCCGACGACAGCGCCGGCAACCAGAGCATGCGCGATCACTTGCAGGAGGCGCGCTGGTTCATCAAAAGCCTGCAAAGCCGCAACGAAACCCTGCTGAAAGTCGCCAAAGCCATCGTCGAGCGCCAGCAGGATTTTCTGGAACAGGGTGAAACCGCCATGCGGCCGCTGGTGCTGCGCGACATCGCCGAAGCCGTCAGCATGCATGAATCCACCATTTCCAGGGTCACCACCCAGAAATACATGCACACGCCCAACGGCATTTACGAGTTCAAATTTTTCTTTTCCAGCCACGTATCCACCGACGGCGGCGGCGAAGCCTCCGCCACCGCCATCAAGGGCTTCATCAAGGAACTGGTCGGCCAGGAGTCGCCGCAAAAGCCGTTGAGCGACGACAAAATCGCCAAGCTGCTGGTCGCCAAAGGCATCAACGTCGCCCGCCGCACCGTTGCCAAATACCGCGAAGCCTTAGGGATTCCCCCCTCCAACGAGCGCAAGGACATCTAGGCCATGAGCCGGGCGCCGGGAGTGGAAGCACAAGGAGAGCGCAAAGGGCAGCCCGGCATGACCCTGGTCATCGTCAGCGGCCTGTCCGGTTCCGGCAAAAGCATCGCCCTCGCCACCCTGGAAGACTGCGGCTTTTACTGTATCGACAACCTGCCGGTGGCGTTGCTGGAAGCTTTTGCCAGCCAAATCGCCCTGGCGAATCCCGCCATTTACCAAAAAACCGCCATCGCCATCGATGCCCGCAACCAGAGCAACAACCTGGCGCAATTTTCGGCCAGCCTGGCGGCGGTCAAAAAACTGGGGCTGGATTGCGAAATCCTGTTTTTGCAGGCGGACCACGACACCCTGCTCAAGCGCTACAGCGAAACCCGCCGCAAGCACCCGCTGACCGATGCCAGCCATTCGCTGGCCGAAGCCATTGCGCTGGAACAGCAGTTGCTGGAACCGGTGGCCTGCAGCGCCGACCTGGTCATCGACACCAGCCGCACCAATATGCACCAATTGCGCGCTCTGGTGCGCACCAGAGTGGGCAGCAAAGCCCACGGCATACTGTCGCTGTTTTTTCAGTCTTTCGGCTACAAGCACGGCATTCCGCTGGACACCGATTTCGTCTTCGACGCGCGCTGTTTGCCCAACCCCTATTGGGAACTGGGCCTGCGCGAGCTGACCGGCCGCGATGCGGCGGTGGCGAAGTTTCTCGACCATAGCCCGGAAGCCCAGGCTTATCAGGCCGACATCATCGCTTTATTGGAGCGCTGGGTGCCGTTGTTCGAAGCCGAAAACCGCAGTTACCTCACCGTCGCCATCGGCTGTACCGGCGGCCAGCACCGCTCGGTTTATCTGGTGGAAGCGTTAAGCCGTCACTTTCAGGCTTCCCCTTACAATATTTTGGTACGGCATCGGGAGTTGGTATAACAGGGAGGGCCGCTGAAGCGCATTAACGCTCAGGCATAGCGCTGATTAGCTGTAGTTCCTGTGCCTGGAACGGGGAAAACATGAGGAAGTTCGATAAAAAGGCGCGTATACACCAGCGCCGCAAGATACTTCGGCGTTGTCGGCGCTTAATGAAAGAGCGCAAAAGAAATCTGTCGTTGATCAGCAGAAAACATTTGCAAGCAACCTATTTTGTTGCTCCGCCGCTGATGGATATTAGGAAAGCGAAACCCCGCAGCAAATTATTGGCCTTTATAAAGCGGCTGCGTATCGCCATAATTACGAAAGGCGGTCATGTGTGCATTGACTTTTCCAATACAGAAAAGTTGGTTGCCAGCGGCACGCTGCTTTTTGTCGCTGAATTACGCAGATCAATTAGTCTCGCAAAGCATAAAACCCGTGTGAGCTGTATTCCGCCCAAGAAACGGCTTATTGCCCAGGTCTTCCAGCAAGTCGGCGTATTTCGGCTGGTGGGGTATCGTAAAAAAATCAATATCGGACAGCACGATGATGTTGTTCATTGGTGTTTTGCGACTGGGCACGGTGCAGAGGGAGAAAAATTTGATGACATTCTTGGGAATTATGACGGGCGCATCGCGACAGCGCTAAGCCGCAAACTTTACCAGGGAATTACCGAAGCTATGACCAATGCACATCACCACGCCTATATCTCTCCACGCCAAGATGGTTTGTTGGTTGACAGGCAAGTTAGGGACTGGTGGATGTTCTCCCAAGAAAAAGATGATTATCTGCATGTGGTGTTTTGCGATCTTGGTGTAGGTATTCCTGAAACTTTACCAAGAAAACATCCTTCTATTTGGCAGAAATTGCTGGAAACATTGGTGGCAAGTAATGTTGATGATGCCAGGGTGATACAGGAAGCGACTAAATTGGAGAAATCCAGAACAGAACAACATCACCGTGGCCGTGGACTTGGTCAGATGGTAAAAGCAGTTACCGAAAATTTTCATGGTTCTATCGATATCTACAGCAATCAAGGACGCTATACCGTGTCGGCAGGGCGTCAAGATAAGTTACGGAATTACGAAAGTTCCATTTTAGGCACGCTGATATCCTGGACCATTCCCATTTCAAAAAGGGAACACATTTATTATGCGCAAAATTAATATAGCTACACAGTTCTCTCGGTACCCCGCAGGCCGTTTTTGCACCGATGGGCCAAATAGTGGAGAGCGGTTTCGCGAAGAATTTTTGACGCCCGTTTTGGAGAGCGGTGAGTCAACTGAAGTTATTCTGGATGGAGCGCGGGGTTACGGCTCTTCCTTTTTGGAAGAAGCATTTGGTGGCTTGGTTCGCAAAGGCTACAGCACGGACCGGATCAAACAATGCTTCAAGCTGATCAGCAACGATGATTCGTCATTGGAAGCGGAGGTATACGGTTACATTGACGAGGCCAGGGCAGGCGTCTGATGACCGACTGCTCTGTCATTCAAGCGGTAATGCCGGTGGCTCAGTGGTTTACCCTTATTGCTGGGTGGTATATTGTTGATCGACAAAATAATCGTCGAGAATTGCGCAAGGAGAAACGCTCCATTATTGATCGGTTGCTGGCGGAGTTGGATGCATTGGAAGCCTCGGCGATTGATTACCACACAGGGTCACATCACCGCATTAACGTTGCCCGAGAAATTAAAGTGCAACTGGATCGAGCGGCCAAGCTCATCCAGCGTGAAAACCTGCTTCAAAAACCAGTGTTTGACCAAAGGATGAAGACGTTGCGCCAAGCCGTGACCATGCAGAACTTTGAAACGAATGACTTCGTGTCTCAGACGTCAGATAGTGCGGTTTTGGCAAGTATTGCAACTGCCAAGGACAATCTTGTTCACAATCTCGAAACACATTTCAGCGCTACTTACCGATAATCCGGCTGGGTAGCAAGCCGCCCCAAATTTGTAACGCCTGGGTTAATCCGCTTCGCGGCAGTTTTCACAGCGTTTCATTCGATCTATGCGACTGACGCAACGCCTGTTCCACCTTGCCGTGTATGCCGCCGAAGCCGCCGTTGCTCATGAATACCACGTGGTCGCCGGCGCGGGTTTCACGAGCCAACCAAGCGACGATGCCGTCCAAATCCTCGTGCACCTGGACATTGGCGGCCTGCCCTACGGCGGTGTTCAAGTCCCAGCCCAACCCCGGCGGCTGGTAGAGCAAAGCCTGATCGGCCAGACTCAGGCTGGCCCCCAAAGCCGCGCCGTGCACCCCCAGCCGCATGGTGTTGGAGCGCGGCTCCAGCACGGCGATGATGCGCTGCTCTCCCGCCTTGGCCCGCAATGCCTGCAAAGTGGCGTGCACCGCCGTGGGGTGGTGGGCGAAATCATCGTAGATAGCGATGCCGTGCACTTCGGCGCGCAACTCCAGGCGTCGTTTGACGCCGTCGAATCGGCTCAGCGATTGCAGCGCCTGGGCCGGCTCCACGCCGGCGTGGCACGCGGCGGCGATGGCCGACAAGGCATTCATGACGTTGTGGCGGCCCAGCATGTTCCAGCTGACCTGGCCGACCAGCCGGCCGCCGTGGCGCACGGCAAAGCGGCTGCCGTCCTCCAGCAGCAACTGTGCCGACCAGTCGGTATCGGCGGCATCCAGGCCGGTGTACTGCACCGGCGTCCAACAGCCCATGCCCAGCGTTTCCGCCAGCGCCGCGTCGTTTTGCGGGGCGATCAGCAAGCCATTGCCGGGCACGCTGCGCACCAGGTGATGAAACTGGCGCTGGATGGCCGCCAAGTCCGGGAAAATATCCGCGTGGTCGTATTCCAGGTTGTTCAAAATCGCCGTGCGCGGACGGTAGTGCACGAACTTGGAACGCTTGTCGAAAAACGCCGTGTCGTATTCGTCCGCTTCCACCACGAAATAGCGCCCGCCGCCCAACCGCGCCGACAAGCCGAAATTTTGCGGTACGCCGCCCACCAGAAAACCCGGTTCCAAACCGGCGTCTTCCAGCAACCAAGTGAGCAGGCTGGTCGTGGTGGTCTTGCCGTGCGTGCCGGCCACCGCCAGCACCCAGCGGTCTTTGAGCACGTGCTCGTATAGCCACTGCGGACCGGACACATAGGGCAGGCCGCGATTCAGCACGGCTTCCACTTCGGCATTGCCGCGCGATAACGCATTGCCCACCACCACCAGATCGGGCGCCGGGTCGAGGTTTTCCGCGCGATAGCCTTCCATCAGGCACACGCCCAGGCTTTGCAACTGGCTGCTCATGGGCGGATAGACGTTTTGATCGGAACCGCTGACGCGATAGCCCAGCTGCTGGGCCAACACCGCCAGCCCGCCCATGAAGGTGCCGCAGATGCCGAGGATGTGAATGTGTGGGGATGGTGTCATGTGGGCCGCATTATATTTGGGTTTACTGGTTCCCAAGCTCCGGCTTGGGAATCCAGCCTTGCAAGCTCCAGCTTGCCGTTCATTTCAGGAAACGGGAGCGTCTTTTCATCTCCTGGGGGGCGGGGCGGGGCGGGGCATACCCCGGCCGGCCAAAACAAGATGATCAGCGTTATGACGCAAACGGGAAGCTGGAGCTTCCAATACAGGGCTCCCAAGCAGAGCTTGGGAGCCAGCAAACCCCGTCCCGCCAGTTATCAAGGCTTCGCCTCGCCTGGCCCATCTTTTTTCTCGACGGGCGCCGCGGGCGCGGCTGTTTTCTCGTCTTTGCCTTTTTCACCGCTACCGGCTTCTGGGGTGGTTTCAGCGCCGCCCTCGGTGGTGGTTCCCTCGGCAGCGCCTTCCGCCGGCGCCTCTGGTGGCTTTTCTTCTTCCTTGCCTTTGGCGCCGGCTTTCTCCAGCAAAACGACAATACCTTGGTCGCCGGCTTTTTTGGCCTTATCCAGCACGGTTTCGCCGCTGCCGTCCACGCCGTTGACATCCGCGCCGGCGCCGATGAGCATGGGCAGCATGTCGCGCCGGCCGAAAATCACCGCATCCATCAAGGCTGTGATGCCGCGGTTATCCGCCGTTTTCACGTCGGCGCCGTAAGCCAGCAGGGTTTGCGCGACGCGCGTGTTGCCGTGAGCGGCGGCCAGCATCAAAGCCGTGCGATTTGCGCCGGTTTTGCTGTTAACATCGACACCTTGGGCCAACGCGGTTTCCACTAGACGTATGTCACCCTGCGTCACGGCCAGGAACAGTTCCTGGCTGGTTGGTCCTGTGTTTGCCGACAGCGCGGATGCGCCGTCCTCAGCCCAGGAGGGTGCCGCGCCCAGCCACAACAAACCAAAACAGAACAGCCAGATAAGCTTTACGTTAAAATGGGGCATGGGTTTAATGAGCAGCACAATCTATAAGGCATTGCCATGAAAGCATCACTTCGACAAACGCGGAACAAATCACAGCATAACATTGTCGTCCAGGCGGTGAGTAGCTTCGTCGACTCCGAATCGGAGCCGTCCGCGGAGCGCTACATGTTCAGCTACACCATCACCATTCACAACCAGGGCAAGCGCGCCGCGCGGCTGGTAACCCGCCACTGGCTGGTCAGCGACGCTCACGGTAAGATCGAAGAAGTCAACGGTGAAGGAGTGGTCGGCCAACAGCCCCTGTTGCAGCCGGGTGAAATCTTCCGCTACACCAGCGGCACGATGATCGCTACCCCGGTGGGCGTCATGCAAGGGAGCTACGGCATGATTTCGGAAGACGGCGAGACTTTTGCGGCGGTGATTCCGGCCTTTACGCTGGCTGTGCCGCGCACTCTGCACTGAGCGCCATGGCCATCTATACCATCGGCGACGTGCAGGGTTGCTTCGATCCCTTGCGCCGCCTGCTGGACAAGCTGGCTTTCGATCCCGCTCACGACCAACTGTGGTTCACCGGCGATTTGGTCAATCGCGGCCCGCATTCGCTGGATACCCTGCGCTTCGTCAAGCAATTGGCCGATGCCGCCGTCGCCGTGCTGGGCAACCACGACCTGCACCTGTTGGCGATAGCCACCTGCAAGCGCAAACCGCACCGCAAGGACACGCTGCACGAAATATTGGCGGCGCCCGATACGGAAGAATTGCTGGATTGGCTGCGGCGCCGGCCGTTGCTGCACCAGCAGCAGGTTTGCAGTGGCGGCGGCGTTATGCGACGGCTGAACCTGATACACGCCGGATTGCCGCCCCAGTGGGATGCCGCGACGGCCAAAGCGCTGGCCGGGGAAGTGGAGGCGGTGCTGCGCGGCAACCACTACCCCGAATTTTTCGAGCACATGTACGGCGACCGGCCGGACCTATGGTCAGCCGATCTCACCGGCTGGCGGCGCTTGCGCTTCATCACCAACTGCCTGACCCGAATGCGCTACTGCGATGCCGAAGGACGCCTGGACTTGACCTGCAAGCTGGGGCCGTCCGCCAGCCCTACTTATCTGCTGCCGTGGTTCGCCGTGCCTGGGCGCCGCAGCCTGGGCGAGCACATCGTCTTCGGTCACTGGTCCACCTTGGGATTTTATGCAGATCAGGGCTGCTATTGCCTGGATACCGGCTGTCTGTGGGGCGGAGAACTCACCGCCTTGCGCCTGGATGGCGATTGGCAGCGGATCAGCGTGGGGTGTGGCGCATAAGCCAACATGGTTCGACAAGCTCGCCACGAACGGCTTGGGTTTTGGCTAAAAACAACTTCCGCTAACTTAACGGCATTGTGCATAGCCGGCCCGGCTTCAATCCCCCGTTCCCCGCCAATACAAGCCCATCGCATCCAGCCGCTGCGCAATATCCCGTTCTACCTCCGCAAAAGCGGGACTGCCCACCGCCACATAGCGGCTGGCAAAGGTCTCGGCATCCAGGTTTTCCGGTAAATCGCGGACTTGCGGCATGATGACGCTGTCCTCGGCGTTGCGGCTCAAGCGCTTTTGCAGACGGCGGGCGGATTTTTCGCCGGCTACCGCCAATTGTCCAAAACGCTGGCCCGCCATGTCAGCCGCCAAGTCTTGAAAATTAAAGCCGCTGCCGCCGTGAGAATCGTCGATTTCTTTGGTTAATCCGGCAAAATCGGCGAACGTGCCGCTGGAGGTGGCAGCCAGCGCCGCGGAGATAATGAAGTGCTTGGCCAGATCCAGGCGATTGTTGAGCAACACCGTGCGCGGCTGGGCAACGCTGGCGCTGTAGTGAGCCGCCAGCACCGGCGCGGTTTTGTGGCCGCTGAGATAAGTGCTGAGCACCAGCAGCAGGGCACGGTTTTCTTCGATGGGGTCGCGCTCTTTGGAACGCTCCTGCGCCAATGCGAACAAAGGCTGCAATAAATCCCCCAGTGCCATGCGCCGCCCTTTGGCGGATTTCACCGTCTCCACCAGTCGGGCGTGATAGTGCCGCAAGCGCCGCTTGCCGGTGATATCCAGCATCAGATCACGCAAGGTGTTCAGCGAAGCGCTGTCCCAGCTGTAAATCACGCGCAGCCGGTCGGGTTCGACGGCAATGTCTTTGACCGCTTTATCCGTTACGTCGAGAAACCGCACCAGGGTGGAATAGCGCTGCGCCAGCGCCAACCCGGCCAGCGCCCAATTTGCCGGCAAATTGGCGTCGCCCACGCGCACGCCCGCGACATTGAAACGCCCGGATGCCGTATCGGCGCGGATCGACAGGTTGAGATAAGACAGCCAGGGCCAATTGCCCAGCCGTGCCGTGGCAGTGAAGATCAAGCGGCCATCTTCCAGGCGAAAATGGGCGATACCGGTCACGTATTGCTTGAGCAGGTAATTGACGGTGGCGTCCAGTTCTTCGCTGTTCAGGCTGACCGCATTGGTCACGCCCACCGAGCGCACCGAGCGTATGCCGAAATCCAGCACGCTGCGCGCGGCGCTCATTTCCTGCGCGGACAGTTGGCGGGCCGGATCGATTAATGGGTTGTTTTCCAGCAGCAGCAGCGCCAAAGCCACCGCCAGCCCCAGCAAGCCCAAAACCAGACGGAGCAAGCCATGCACCACGCGCGCACCGTATGGCGCGGAACGGCGAAACCGGCTGGGGGGAATCACGATGGATGGCAGGTGAATGGAATTGGGCATCGCAAGCGGCAACGCAAAAGCGGCATTTAACACCAGATCGAAGCTAAACCGCCAGTGGTGGCCGGGATCGATGCCCATCCAGGGCGCTCGTGCCGGCCCCGATGCTTTCCATAAAAAAGGCGGAATCGCCAGCTGGGGATTCCGCCTTAATCAGGTAGCAATTGATCAGTAATCGTTCACGCCCCACCTTTGTCCCCCTCTCCCACCGGGAGAGGGTTGGGGTGAGGGCATAAAAAAGCGGGGGGCGTAAACGATTACATCGATCAGGCTACCATTCTATTTTGTCGATATTGTCGAAGTTGATATCGCCATGTTCGGTATGGATGGTGCCTTCCGCGCCGTTGACGTCGACGGCGCCATGGTCATGACCATCGACGATCTTATGGTCTTCGATTTCCAGCGTCCAGTTGCCGCCGGCAGCAGAACCGGCTGGACCATCGGCCATATCGATTTCAATCACGTCCGTCCAATTGCCGCTGCCGCCATCGACAGTAGCATGACCGGAAATGTCTCCGAAAACGAACAAGTCATTGCCTGCATCACCGAACATTTGATCATCTCCTTCAGAACCATACAGCGTATCGCTGCCCTCCCCGCCGAGCAGCGTGTCGTTACCAGCGCCGCCATCCAGCGAGTCTTTATCGGCATCGCCCCATAAAGCGTCGTTGCCCGTACCGCCTTGCAAGGTGTCTTTGTCATCGCCGCCATGTAAGGCGTCGTCACCGGCGTCGCCGTGCAGCACGTCTTTGCCGGTATCGCCGAACAAAGTGTCGTTGCCGTCACCGCCCAGCAGGGTATCGGCGTTCGCGCCGCCTTGCAACAGGTCGTTACCGGCGCCCCCGTCCATATGGTCTTTGCCATCCCCCCCAGTCAGCGTGTCACTGTCCTCGGCATACTGTAAAACGTCGCTGCCTTCCTGCGCGGATTGGGTGTCTGCACCCGCAACGCTATCCTGGCCGCCTTGTGCGTCGTGGCGGTTTTCGGCGTTATTGTTCAGTGCCGAGTTGCCAGGCGCATCCTGATCGCCATTGCCGTAACCGTTGTTTCGTCCATCGTGGTCCGCTGACTTGTCGTCATGGCAGGCGTCGGATTGAGATTCAGCGGCGTGCCGACCTGACTCCGCCTGCTCCTGCGGGCTTTGATCGGAAGATTTTTCCTGTCCGTGCTGCTCCGTTTCGCCGATACCGCCATCGCTGCGGTTACCGTCGATCTCGCTACCCGCCGTCATATCGCCATGGGTGCTGTTTTCAGCGCTGTTCTGATCCGCTGATTTGCCGGGCGCGTTCTGGTCACCGTTGCCGAAACCGTTGTTGCCGTGCTGGTCGTCGTGGTCATGGTCCGTGTCGGCATCGCTGTCGGCATCCGCGTCGGTGTCGCTGTCCGCATCGGCATCACTGTCGGCGTCAGCATCACTATCCGCATCCGCGTCGCTATCCGCGTCGGCATCGCTGTCGGCATCGGCGTCGCTGTCCGCATCCGCGTCGCTGTCCGCATCCGCGTCGCTGTCGGCATCCGCATCACTGTCTGCGTCGGCATCGCTGTCCGTATCGGCATCACTGTCGGCGTCAGCATCACTATCCGCATCCGCATCGCTATCTGCGTCGGCATCGCTGTCTGCATCCGCATCGCTGTCCGCATCGGCATCGCTGTCCGCATCGGCATCGCTGTCGGCATCCGCGTCGCTATCTGCATCGGCATCGCTGTCAGCATCCGTGTCGCTATCTGCATCGGCATCGCTGTCAGCATCGGCGTCGCTGTCCGCATCGGCATCGCTGTCAGCATCCGCGTCGCTGTCAGCGTCGGCATCACCGTCGGCATCCGCATCACTGTCTGCGTCGGCATCGCTATCTGCGTCGGCATCGCTGTCCGCATCCGCGTCACTGTCGGCATCCGCGTCGCTGTCCGCATCCGCATCACTGTCGGCATCGGCGTCGCTGTCTGCGTCGGCGTCACTGTCTGCATCGGCATCGCTATCTGCGTCAGCGTCACTGTCCGCATCGGCATCGCTGTCTGCATCAGCGTCACTATCCGCATCCGCATCGCTATCTGCGTCAGCGTCGCTGTCTGCATCGGCGTCGCTATCTGCGTCAGCATCACTGTCCGCGTCGGCATCGCTATCCGCATCGGCGTCACTGTCTGCATCGGCGTCGCTATCTGCGTCAGCATCGCTGTCCGCGTCGGCATCGCTATCTGCGTCAGCGTCGCTGTCTGCATCGGCGTCGCTATCTGCGTCAGCGTCGCTGTCTGCATCGGCGTCGCTATCTGCGTCAGCATCACTGTCCGCGTCGGCATCGCTATCCGCATCGGCGTCACTGTCTGCATCGGCGTCGCTGTC
>SCQD01000325.1 GCA_004299145.1 Methylococcaceae bacterium
CGGTACCCAGTTTCGACAACGATTGCAGTGCCCAAGCCCACGGCTCCAGATAGCGAATGCGCCGCGCCAGCAAAGAAATTTTCGCCTCGGCTTCGAATGCATCCGCTTCGGTTTTCAGCTCGGTCAATTGGGGTTCCAGATCGGAAATCAGCGCCGACAACTCTTCCGCCGGCCATGCCAGGCCGGTATCCACGGCCTGCGTCATGCATTCCATGGCGGTTTTAAGGTATTGGCGGGCTACGCTGCGGTCCAGCCAGGCTGCCAGCAGATAAGCCAGCATGAATTCCAGGGGGGCTAGCCGCCAGGATTCGTTGATGAAGCGAAAAACGGCGGCAAACTGTTGACGGGCGGCCGGATCATTGCGCATCAGGCCGGGTACGTGCGTCAGGCAGGCTTTCAGCTGGCTGTTGTGGATGCTTTGCATGGACCACAGGGCGATATAGGTTTCAGCCTCGCGGGCATCCGCTGCCTGATTGCGCAACCACAGCGCGATGGGATACAAGGCGCCGAGAGTGCCGGGTATGACGGCCTTGCGTTTGCCCAGCAGTTTTCTGTAGGCGGGAAGCAGCGTGGCAAAGCCGCCGATGCCGGCGTCGGTGCCGTCACGCAGCAGGCTGAGGCAGGCGTGCGGCAAAGTCAGGCCCGGCAGGTGCGTCAACGTTTCGGCGGCGCGCCCGAATTCGCCCCTCAAAAATTGCCAGTGCGCCAGTTCGAAATACCAGCTGTCCGGTGCCTGGCGCCCCAGTCGCCCGTTGCAGCCGTCCTCCAGCAATTGCAAAACGCTTTCGCCGGGCTCCGACCACAGGGAGGTGATGGTGTCGGCCAGCTGCGGCAGAGTAACGTCGATCACGCCCTGGGGCAGCGCCAAAAACCATTCCCGGTCGAAAGGATTGCCGCAAATCAAGGCAAAAGCCACGGCCGGGTCCAACACGTCTGCCTGTACATGGCCGGCTGACAAGTAAAACCCAGGCCGCGTGACGATGGCGTAATATTCTTGGATGCGTGCAAAATCGCCCTGGTAAAAAGCCATGCGTACGTAACGCATGAATTGCTCGGTGTTTGTGAAATTGTATTTGGTGTTTACATAATAAGATCGGGGCAATGGCGCCACGGCTTCCACCGCCTGGGCCAGTAGCGAAAATTT
The DNA here is from genome assembly GCA_004299145.1 of Methylococcaceae bacterium. Taxonomy (GTDB): domain Bacteria; phylum Pseudomonadota; class Gammaproteobacteria; order Methylococcales; family Methylococcaceae; genus Methylogaea. Next base: position 1,145 of record SCQD01000325.1, read on the forward strand.
ATCCTCCTTGACCAGTTGCCGGCAGATGCGTTCGATGATCGGCGTGGCGCAGGTGCATGATATTGGTCTGCTATACTGATAACTTACATTGAGCAGGCCGGTTTTCGCCAGCGGCGCCAGCAGCGGTTCGACGGATATCCGCAGTTTCAGCGTTTTGAATGCCCGGTTAATGTCGGTCAGCGCCAGCGGCGTATAGGCTACGGCCAATAAATTCAGCAGGTGCTTTTCGTTGTTCGACAGAATGAGATACGCCGTCAGCAGCTCGTCTGCAGTTTTGATTTGGGACATGATAATTCAGTTATTGTTGAATTCAATTCCAGCGCCGCATTTCGATGCGGCGCTGGAATTCACGCAGGATGGTGGCGTACAGCTCATCGCCCAGGCATTGGTCTTCAATGCCCGCATCCAGGTTGGGATTGTCGTTGACTTCGATGACGTAAACGCTGCCGGCGGTTTGCTTGACGTCCACGCCAAACAGACCATCGCCGATCAGCCGCGCCGAAGCCAGCGCGACGTCCAGCACTTTGTGCGGCACGTCCTGCACCCGCCAGGTTTTGAAGCGGCCTTCTTCGACGTGGCCCAAGGCGTCGTGTTTGAGGATTTGCCAGTGTTTGCGCGACATAAAGTACTGGCAGGCATACAGCGGTTGGTGATTGAGAATGCCGATGCGCCAGTCGAATTCGGTATAGAGAAACTCCTGGGCCAGGATCAGATCCGATTCTTTGAACAGCTTGTCGGTCAGCGCCTTATATTCGGCGGCGTCGTTGGCTTTGTAGACGCCGCGCGAAAACGAGCCGTCGGGTATTTTCAAAACCACGGGAAAATCGATATAACCCTGCGCCGTTTCGTGGACGCCTTTTTGCAGGATTTTGGTTTTGGGGCTGGGTATGTTGTGAGCGGCAAACAACTCAGCCAAATAAACCTTATTGGCGCACTTGACGATGGAATCCGGGTCATCCAGCACCACCATGCCTTCGATACGCGCTTTGCGGGCAAAATGATAGGTATAGTGATCGATGGCGGTGGTTTCGCGGATAAACAGCGCGTCATATTCGGCCAGGCGACTGTAATCTTTCTTTTCGATCAGCTCTACATTAACGCCGAGCTTTTTGCCGGCCTTGACGAATTTCTGCAGCGCTTTGCCGTTGGACGGCGCGGTTTGTTCATTGGGGTTGTGCAGAATGGCCAGGTCATAGCGCAGGGTATTTTTGACCTTGGGCGTGCGCCAGGATTTACTCAGGTATTCGTTCAAGGCAATGCCGAGCAGTGCCCGCTGCGCTGCGTGGATGGCGTTGAGCGCCAGCGGCTTGACCGTGGCGATGTGCCAGCGTCCTTCGTAGCGAAACTCTACCTTGAGCAAGGGACAGCGGAACAAATCGAACAATTGCCGCGCCAAATCCTGCAATTCGGCGTGGTCGGCGCGGCCGAAAAAAATCGTCAGCTCGAAACGGTGGGCATCGTCTCCGTTACACGAGTGTTTTTTCAGGCTTTTTTGCACCTGGGCGTCCAGGTCTTCCACGTTGAGGCTGTAAATGGCGCGGCAGGACAGATCGGTGATGGTTTTTACCGTGGGAATCACCTTGTGCTTGCGCGGTTCCGCCAGCAGTGAGCAATAGTAACCCAGGCTCAAATAACGGTAGCTGCGGCATAAATTGATGATGGAAGCGCCGCGATATTTCAGAAAATCGGCTTTCGACAAGTAATCGCGGGCGGTAACAACCACGACGTCCGGGTAGTCGATACTCCAATCCTTAAGGTTTTCGACGAGAACAATATGGGATGGCATGAAAAAGAAAGCGGTGAAAAATGATTCCGACGCTGCGCATTGCCCACGCCGGTTGCGTGAGATCCGAGTGCCCCAGTGTACCTGAAAACGGCGCTCAAACCATGCCGGCCAATCACCATGCCGCTACGCCGGCCATATCCCCGTCCGCCGATGACGGCAAGCGTCAGCGCAGGATTTCAAATCCCTCGACCTTGTCTGCTTTCCGGTCAAAAGTGACCACCTTGTTACATCCTTCAGCCATACAGACTTGCAGGATCAACGCATCGCCGAAATCAGCACCGGACGAACGATAGACTCGTATTGCCCGATGGACGGCGGAAGCATGCTCGACCGTCACTTGTTTGGTGACCAGCAAGCTGTCGACGATCTGAACGATCCTGGCTTTGGTTGCGCCATAGCATTCGCCCAACACCCATACGACCTCCGCCAAAGTGACCAGCGAAATAAAACCGGTTTGCTCGATCGATAGCGATTGTTCGATAAACTCTGTTGCCAATAGCGATTGCCGGGGGTCATCCTGCACCAGATAGCGGACGATGACATTGGTGTCCAGTCCGATCATCGGTTTTCGTCGCTCCGGCCCATTTTGGCGATGGCCCGATTCATGTCCTCAACCGATACCGGGGCGGACGGTTTCGGAATAATGCCCCTCAGCTCACGAATATCGCGGGTGGCAGCCTTTAGCGCAAACTCGCCGTCAGAGAGCTCCACAAATTCGATACGATCACCGCTATCGATATTCAGGCGCTTTCTGACAATGATTGGAATGGTGACTTGGCCTTTGCTGGTCAGCGTGGCAGTTGGCATGTGTGGATTTCCTCGATGCAAATCCTTACTTTATAGTAAGGCACAATAGCGGAGAAAAAATGATTTATCAAGGCGCCGGTGCGGCGCAATGCGTTTATCCTGTCCCGGTTTTGGTTTATCAGGCAGCGCGCCACACCCTTGCTGAAAGCGCATTTCATTGACTTTGGAGGCATGGCATGTCAGCAGCAACACGCGTAACTTTTGCAAATAATAAATTGATCGATTCATTGTTGGATGACTTTAAATGGGCCGGCAACAATGGAACGGTCGCCATTACTTAAATTTGAAGACTTCAGCGTGGGTAGCGACAATTACGAAACCTTCGTGCACGAAATTGGACACGCGCTGGGGCTTAGTCATCCGTTTAACGATAACTCCGGTGCGTCGCTGTTGCCGGTTGCGGTAGAGAATTATAAATATACGGTCATGTCTTATACGGAATATGCCGGCGCTGGTTATTATCCCGGCATACCCGAGATAATAGGGGTGGCGCCGTCCACGCCGATGCTGCTCGACATCCAGGCTATTCAGTATTTGTATGGTGCAAACATGAATACGCGCACTGGAGATGATGTGTATGCGTTCAGCAATGCCGGTCCTGAATTTAAAACCATTTGGGATGCCGGCGGCATCGACGCTTTCGACTTATCCAATCAAATCTTGAATGAGGTGATTAACCTTCAGCCGGGCGGATTCAGTTCCATCGGTAAAACGTATAGCAAGGCCGAATGGCCGGTGGCTGCGCGTGAAAACATTGCCATCGCCTACAACGTAACGATAGAAAATGCCATTGGCGGCAGCGGCAAGGATACGATAACCGGAAATACAGCGGCAAATGACTTAAGCGGCGGCAATGGCAATGATGTGATCAATGGTTTGGACGGGGATGATGTATTGAAGGGGGGTGGCGGCAATGACCGCTTGACCGGCGGTCTTGGCAATGATTGGTTCAATGTCATGGATAAGTCGAAGGATGTATTCACGGATTTTTCCGCTGCAAACGACACCATTCAGCTGGAAAACAGCGTATTTACCCAATTCACCGCCACCGGCGGCATTGCTGCGGGCAATTTCAAAGTCGGACCGGTAGCCGGCGATACCGACGATTATTTGGTTTACAACAACATCAATCGCGTATTGTCTTATGACGAGGATGGCAATGGCGCTGTTGCCCCGGTGCCCATCGCAGTTATTGGCGTCACATTTAGCGCCAATTTAACCAGCGCTGATTTCGTGGCGATTTAAGTTTTTTCTGACCATCGGGATGAGGGAACTTCATCGGAATCGCTAAAGCTTCCTGAAACTGCCCCAACTGACCCGCGAGGAGATCAAGCAAATGTTAGGCATAAATGCGCAATTATTGTGACTCTCAATCAGGGCGTTTCAGCAAAGATATTCGATGAGTCAATTCTGTTTTACAATATGCTTTCGCAACAAAATGTATAGCGCAATAAATATAACCGGAAAAGAAATGCAAAATACAGAAAATGCCCAAAAGTAACCAAACATTGGTAGGCCTAAATCTTCTCCCCGAGCAACCGGATCAGGTATGGCGTGATGGCTGTTATACCAAGCCCCTGAGAAATGTAATGATACAAATACCAATATTAGGCTGGTTATGATTCCCAGCAGGAAAGAAGAAAGAATATGAACTCCGTGAAGTAACCATGATGGAAATGCTTTTTGTGTGTTTTTAGATGTTTGTTTGCTGATTTTCATATTGCTCTCTTCTCGCGGAAAAAGGGGAAAAAGGGAACAGAATTATTTTTCCCCGGAAATCCACCTATTTTTTTAGACCTTGGGGTACTGAATGGCACCGGGATGCAGGGTCAGGCCTTACAATTGACATAAAAAGAGAGCGAAAAATGTCAAATGTAAGGCCTGACCCTGCCGCTCCTATCGTGTTCCAGTCTACGGGCTAGTCAGCAGGTTTTTGAGTAGACTCTCCAGCCATTGCCAATACCTGTTCGCACAAGTCATCGCTGATTAACTGTACCGAATATGGGTTGCAATAAATGTAAAGTTTTACAGATCTATCAGGTATTTATCGGGGATATCTAAAGTGATTTGCATAAATTTTCTCTATCAATCAATTCTATGCTGAGTATGGTCATCTTTATCGCTTTATGTCGTGGCGTAAAGGATGCTACTTGCGCAAATTATAGTAGATTAGATTGTATGACTATAAAGGAATTAAATCGCCGCTAGTGGGGTAACTGGAACAGTTTCTAGCCATTACGCTTTCCCCATCCGCCCATGATGGCCCTGCGCTTTAAGCCGGTTTTTGTATGAAAAATATCCGTGCTTTTTTTGACCAAGGACCTGCGCTATCGCTTTGGAAAGACTTTTTTGCTGGTTCCCAAGCTCCGCTTGGGAACCCACTCCCGCGAAGCTCCAGCTTCGCGTTCGCCCGACGGTAAGCAGCGGCGCTGTCAGTACGGGAAGCCGAAGCTTCCAACCGGGGTTCCCAAGCAGAGCTTGGGAACCAGCGTGTAGGGCGGAACGCGCCGGCGGTTCCGCCAGGTTCAGCGATGATGTGTCCATTGAATAGCGAAAACAGGGGTAATCGGGGAGTAAGCGTTCAGTCCCCTGGGAGCGCGGGCATTCCTGACGACTTCGCTCAGGACAGGCTCTGGCCGCCGTGCAGGCGAGACGCCTGCGCTAGGCTGTCGAAATTCGGTAACTTTGAGCCTGTTTTCGCTCCCTGTTTATGGATGTCATTCCTGTCAACCGCAACGCGGTTGCGTAACCCAGCCCAGGGTTGGCGCGTTCCGCGCCTACCCTGGGTTACGCGGCACCCCATGAAAACATCAACCCCAACGGGGTTGCGTCGTCCGGCTGTGATGTAACGCCGCGCGTAACCCTCAAAACCGGGACACAACCCCGTTGGGGTTGGTTGACATGATGGGGAACGCCTACCCAGGGTAGCGCCTGCGGCGCCAACCCTGGGCTGGGTTACGAAACCCCGTTGGGGTTTATGCTCTTGAAAGCCGCCGCGTCCTCGCGGAAAAAGTAAGGCTTCCTGAAAGCCACTCCCGCGAAGCTTCAGCTTCGCATTCGCCCGACGGTAGGCAGCGGCGCTGTCATACGGGAAGCCGGAGCTTCCAACCGGGGTTTCCCAAGCAGAGCTTGGGAACCAGCGTGGTGGGCATCGCCGCGTGCTTCGTGGTGAACGCAAAATCCCGACCACTTGCGCCGCTGCACTTCCTTAGCAATGTCCCTACCGGCGCGCCAAAGCCTGCACCGGGTCCAGGCGCGCGGCGCGCGCCGCCGGCAGTACGCCGAATCCCAGACCGGCGCTCATGGCGATTACCACGGCGGATGCGTAGGCCCACCAGGGCGCGGCGAAAGGAAAACCGGGATACAAGCGCCCCATGACCAATACGCCCAGCCATCCCAATGCCAACCCGCACAGCGCGCCCAGGCCGGACAGCAGTAGCGCTTCCGTCAAAAACAGGCGGCGGATGGTGATGGTGTCGGCGCCTATGGCTTTGAGCAGGCCGATTTCGCCGGTGCGCTGGGTGACGCTGACCAGCATGACGTTCATGATGAGTATGCCCGCCACTACCAGGCTGATGGCGGCGATGCCGGACAGGCCGTAGGTCAGCGTGCGCAGGATTTTGTCGAATGTGCCCAGCACGCTGTCCTGGGTGATGATGGTGACGTCGTCTTCGCCGTCGTGGCGCATTTTGATGGTGCTGCGGATGTCGTCCGCCGCCGCCTGCACCACTTCGCGCCCGCCGGTTTCCACCAGGACGCGAAACAGGCCGTAGCTGTCGAACAGCGCTTGCGCCGAGGCCACCGGCACCAGGGCGATGTCGTCGAAGTCGATGCCGACCGAATGGCCTTTGGACGCCAATACCCCGGCGACGCGATAGCGCCTGTCGCCTATCGTTACCCACTGGCCCACGGCGGCGGCGTTGCCGAATAATTCGTTGCGCAGCTTGGAGCCCAGCACGCACAGGGGCTTGGCGCTGCGCGGATCGCCGCCCGGCAGAAAGCGGCCTTCCGCCAGCACCAGTTGCCGCACCGGTTGCAGATCGGCGGTGGCGCCGAGGATGGTCACGTCGCGTTCCAGGCCGCGCCAGGCCACCGGCGATTCGCCGACGATCAGCGGCGCGACGCGCACCACGTAGCGGCTGCGCAGCAAGGCTTTGGCGTCGTCCAGGGTCAAGTCGCGCGGTGTTTCGCCCAGCAATGGCGGTTGTCCGCCCACGGTCTCCGAACGGCCCGGCAGCACGATGACCAGGTGCGTGCCCAATGAGGCGAATTGGTTCACCACGTAACGCCTGGCGCTGTCGCCCAGGCCGGTCAGCATTACCACCGCGCCGACGCCGATGGACATGGCCAGCAGTATCAGCGCCGCGCGCGAGGGGTAAGCCAAAACGGCGCGCGCCGCCAGGCGCAGGATGTCGAGCGGGTGGATGCCGGGGGAGTGAGGTATGGTCATGCGGAGAGGTTGATCGTCATTGGGAAATCCTCATGGGCTTGAGGAATTTTTCGAGCAGCATTTCACCCGGCGTAATCGGTGGATCTATGCCTCAAAATTTACGCACTACAATAGTTCAGGCCGCTTTGCGCGGTATAACCTCTTGCTCAATGGTGGAGTTCATGGCAGCTATTTTCAGGTCGTACTCGGCTTGCAGATTCAGCCACGAACGTGCGTCTCCGCCAAAATAACGTGCCAACCGCATGGCGGTATCGGGTGTAATGCCGCGCCGTTCCTTGACGATTTCGTGTAAACGCGTGGCCGGAACCCGCAAAGCTTGGGCCAAGGCGTTCACGCTTAGTTCCAATGGCGTCAGGTAATCTTCGCGCAAGATTTCTCCCGGATGAATCGGGCGCATGCCGTTTTGTATCATGGTCTTGTTTCCTCAGTGATAATCGACGATTTCAACATCGAATGCGTTGCCTTCCGACCAACGGAAGCAGACGCGCCATTGATCATTAACGCGAATGCTGTGTTGGCCGACACGCTCGCCATGCAAAGGCTCCAACCGGTTTCCCGGCGGGCTTCGCAAGAATGCCAGCGTGGCAGCGTTATGTAATTGCGTTAATTTGCGTTCCGCCACGGCTTGAATGGCGTAGAACTTCCGGGGCAAATGGCCTTCGAATAGTGCTTGAGTATCTTTGCAACGGAACGATTTGATCATGGGAAATATGGTATTACGCCGAACGTAATGCGCCAAGCATTGCTCCGGGGCTTGGCGGTCGTGTCCAGGTTGCCAGCGGCAGCTTCAACCGGCGATATCGAATGACGCCAGTATTGTCGGGACCGGCTTTGCCGGAATGCGAGTGTCGCTTTGGTGGCGCCGAACTCTATACTATGCGTCGTTTTTCCGTTCAGCACTGGATTTTTATGCCGTCACTTTTCTTTACCGCCTACGCCGCCATGCGCCGAATTCCACGGGATTTGGCGATAGCCTTGATCGTTTGCGCCGCCGGGGCCATCGGTTTGTTTTTGGATTCGGACGCCAGTCTGCTGTTGCAGAATGCCTTGGGCGTCGCCGCGTGGTGCATTCTGCTGGCGTTGCTGAAAGGCGAAGCCAGCCACGTGCGCATCCAGGTGGTGGTGGTCATGATCGTGGCGACGGCTTGCGAATACTATTTTGCGCCCAATTGGCACATTTATATCTACCGTTTCGATAACGTGCCGGCTTACGTTTCGCCGGCCCACGGCATGATCTATCTGGCCGCCGCCGCTTTGAGCCGCAGCGAGCTGTTTTTGCGGCACCACCGGTCGATGACGGGATTGGCGCTGCTCAGCGGTACCGCATGGGCGGCCTGGGGGGCGTTTTGGGCGGAGCGCGGCGACGTGGGCGGCGCGGCGTTGTTCGCGGTTTTGTTCGTGTTTATTTTGTTCGGCCGCTCCAGCTTGTTGTATGTGGCGGCGTTTTTCATCACCACCTATCTGGAATTGGTCGGCACGCATTACGGCACCTGGGCCTGGGCCAGCCACATGCCGGTCTTCGGCTTGTCGCAAGCCAACCCGCCCAGCGGCATCGCGGCTGGTTACTGCGTGTTCGACGCCGCGGCGGTAGCGGGGGCCGCCATGATAGAAAAAGCCAGGGATTCGGTGTTTATCCGCCGGCGTTTCGATATTTTGACGGCGTCACTGTTCGCAAAGCCTTGCGAGCAGAATGAATCCGCCAATGATTGACGCATCGGCCACTCAGGATTTGACCATACGCCTCGCGTACCTTTCAGTGACTGAAGCTAAAACATATATCAATAACCCCAGCGTTCCACTCAGCCAGGACGCCCAGCCTGCGACGGACACCGCGTATTGATGGGCGGCATAGATCGCCAGGCCCAGCGCCGGATAGCCGCCGATGGTTTTTAAATCATAAGCAACCGGATAATAGCGTTGGCCCAGTGCGTAAGAAACCACGGCCATGCCGGCATAACAAGCCAGGGTTGCCCAGGCCGAGCCGGTATAACCCCAAAGCGGTATCCACCACAGATTCAGCACGACGGTCAGCGCGGCGCCCCCCACTGATACCCAGGCGCCCAAACCCGTGCGGTCGCTGAGTTTGTACCAGATGGACAGGTTGACATAAATCCCCAGACACAGATTGGCCAGCAACAGTATCGGCACCACCGGCAGCCCCACCCGGTATTCCGCGCCGATAAAGTATTGAAACCCGTCGATATACAGCGTTACCAGCAAAAAAATAAATACGCAGAAAATCACGAAATAGTCCATGACGACGCGATAAGCCTGCTTGGCATCCTCCCGTCCGGCATAGGCGAAAAAAAACGGTTCGCCGGCATAGCGAAATGCTTGTATAAACAAGCTCATCAGTATGGATAATTTATAACACGCGCCATAAATGCCCAGCATTTTCAGGTTGGTCGCCAAATCGTAAGGCAGCAGGTATTTCAAAATGGCGCGATCCAGCATTTCGTTGACCATGCCGGCCAGACCGATGATGACCATGGGCAGGGAATAGGCCAGCATCGGCTTTAAAATGCGCGGGTCCAGTTGCAGCCGCACGTTCCGGAATTCCGATAACAGCAGCAGCCATTTGACGGCACTGGCCGCCAGATTGGCGATGAAGATATAGCCGATGCCGATGGCGGGGTCGTACCAGGGCGTGCCGATATCGTGCCGCCATTGGCGGCAGTACCACAGAAAAAACAGGTTCAGCGCCAGATTGACGAAAATCTCCGTCAGTTTGATGCCGGCAAAGCGCCAGGCGCGGTTTTCCGCGCGCAGTTTGGCGAAGGGCAGGGCGGTGACGGCATCCATGGCCAGGATGGCGGCGAACCAGAGCAGGTATTCCGGGTGGTCGGCATAGTGCAGCCAATCGGCCAGCAGCGGATGGAACCAGGCGACCGCAGCTACAAATCCCAGATTGGCCAGCAGCAGAAATCCCAAAGCACCGGCATATACCCGGTTTGCATCCACGTCTTTTTGCCGGCGAAAGCGGAAATATCCCGTTTCCAGGCCCCATACCAGTATGACGGCAAAAAATCCGGCATAGGCGTAGAATTCGGATACCACGCCGTATTCCTCCGCCGCGAAAGTATAGGTATATAAGGGAACCAGTAAATAATTGAGAAAGCGGCCTAAAATGCTGCTGAGGCCGTATATGGCGGTTTGTGAAAATAGTCGGCGCAGCGGATGCACGGCGGGTTTCCGTATGGTAAGACTGAAAGGTACGCACAGCGTACCCTACATGATTAAAGGCGCAGAATCATGAAAAAATTAATCAATGAAATCTGGCGGTATATCTATTTTACCTTGGTATTCATTGGCGTTACCGGGCTTGCCTGGCGCGCATTCGGCGAAAACGGCTGGATTCAGGCATTGTTGGGCGCGGCTTGGGACGCCAGTTTGCGTACCCCGATTCTGGCGATTCCCGTCGTGGGCGGCGCGGTGCTGCTGGTCATTTTATTTGTCCAAGGCGGGCTACGGCCCGGCAAGCCCGGCAAAACCGGTTTGCTGGACGATCTGCTGATTTATGCCTTGATGGCTTACGGCGTTTATATCACCTATCAGTGGTTGATGATCAAAGTGGAATAAACGCCATCATCACGGTTTGCAGCGTGGTTTTGATGATGCGGTGGGTACGGTCGGCGGTTACTTGGGCGATGGTGTCCTGATTGGCGATCAGGCGGCCGAATAAACGCTCGAAACTGAGGTTGACCTCGCTGCCTTGGGTGGAGCTTTGCAAATAGGGCTGGCCCTTGGCGTCCAGCTTGGAGCGCAGCATCCAGGCCGCCACTTCGATGTTGCGCGCGCTGTTGTAGAGCGTTTGCGCGTCCAGCCGGTCGAGAATGTAATAACTGTGCTTGTTGCCGTAGGAATCCATGATCATGGTGGATAAGCCCGCGATGAACGCCGCCACGCGGTCGCCCTGGTAGGATTCCTCGAAAGCCAGCCGGATGCAGTCGGTGCCGTGTTTGCTTTCCGGCTCGGGATAAGGCTCGGTGAATAAGGCGTTGAGCGCGTCTTCCAGGGAGGCGTGATTGCCCTTCTTCCATTCCTTGGGGTTGCGCTTGTAAAGTTTTTCGGCCAGCGTGCGCAGGTCGGTGAACAGCATTTTCTGGTGGGTTTCGCCGACCAGGTCGATATCGGTTTTGGCCAAAGACTGGACGTCGAACGGTTCACTGGTCACGGTCTGTTCCGTGCTTGGCGGGTTGTCCGCACAGGCGGCGAGCAGGCCGGACAGTAGAACAATGGTCGAATAGCGTTGGCTGAATTGCATGGCGCGCCTTGTTGTTATTATGGGATCAGCAGCTTTTCCAGGGTTTTTTGGTAAACACCGGCCAGTTTTTCCAGATCGTCCACCCGCACGTGTTCGTCGATTTTATGGATGGATGCGTTGAGCGGCCCGAGTTCCACCACTTCGGCGCCGGTGGGCGCGATAAAGCGGCCGTCCGAGGTGCCGCCGCCGGTATCTGGTTTGGCTGGGGCGCCTAGAATTTCCGTCAGCGCGGCCTGTACCGCTCCGATCAGCGTTGTGCCCCGGGTGAGAAACGGCTTGCCGCTGGAATGCCAGTGGAGTTCATAGTCCAGGCCGTATTGGTCCAGAATCTGTATCACGCGCCGCTTGATGATTTCTTCATCCAGTTCGGTGGAGTAGCGCAGGTTGAACAGCACGCCCAGTTCTCCAGGCGCCACGTTTTCCGCTCCCGTGCCGGCGTGGATGTTGGATACCTGAAAGCTGGTCGGTGGGAAGAAAGCGTTGCCTTGGTCCCAGACTTCCTTGGCCAGCGCATCCAGCGCCGGGGCGAATTTCAGGATCGGGTTTTTGACGCGGTCGGGGTAGGCGACATGGCCTTGTACGCCGAACACTTTCAGCCGCCCACTCAAAGAACCGCGCCGTCCGACGCGGATCACGTCCCCCAGCGTGGCGCAGCTGGACGGCTCGCCGACCAGGCACCAGTCTATCGATTCGTGCCGGGCCTGCAATGCGTCCACCACGCGCACCACGCCGTCGGTGGCATCGCCTTCCTCGTCGCTGGTGAGCAGCAACGCCAGGGAGCCCGGGTGATCCGGATGCAGTGCCACGAAGCGTTCCATCGCTATCGCCATGGCCGCTACGCCGCTTTTCATATCCGCCGCGCCGCGCCCGTATAGCTTGCCGTCGCGGATGGCTGGCTCGAAAGGCAGGGATGTCCAGCGGTCCTCGGGGCCGGGCGGCACCACGTCGGTATGGCCCAGGAAGACGAATAGCGGCGCTTGCCGGCCGCGCCGCAGCCAGAGGTTGCGCGTTTCGCCGAAGTTCAGCCATTCGGCCTGGAAGCCCAGTGGCTGCAAGTGTTCCACGATCAAATCCATGCAGCCTGCGTCGTTCGGCGTGATGGAACGGCGGCGGACCAGGTCTTCAGTCAGTTTCAGGACAGGGTTCATGAGAGTCGGCAGGGCAGGGTGGCAAGCCGGTAGCGCGGGCCGGCGGCCCGCACTACCCTGACTGGGTTTGCTTACAAACCGGCTTTTTTGCCGTTGCCGAGTATGGAGATGCCTTTGAGCAGGTTCAGCGCTTCGTTGAGCGGATAATCGCTCACCGCCAAAGGATCTTCTTTGACGCCGTCCTTGTCCTTGGCTTTGTCACCGGCCGGCGCGGTTTCGCCGGACTTTTTATTGCCGTTGCTCAGGTGGCGGGTCAGGTCGGCTTCCTTGACCGGTTCGAACTCCGACTGGGCGACGGCTTCCAGCTTGACCTTGGACAGCACCACGTCGGGCACGATGCCTTCCGCCTGGATGGAGCGGCCGGACGGCGTGTAGTAGCGGGCCGTGGTCAGCTTGATGGCGCCGCCGGTGCTGGTCGGCAGTATGGTTTGCACCGAGCCTTTGCCGAACGATTTTTCACCCATGATGATGGCGCGCTTGTGATCCTGCAGGGCGCCGGCGACGATTTCCGAAGCCGAGGCGGAGCCCGAGTTGATCAGCACCACGATGGGTGCGCCTTTGAGCAGGTCGTCCGGGGTGGCGCTGAAGCGCATTTTGGCGTCTTCGATGCGTCCTTCGGTGTAGACGATCAAGCCGCTTTCCAGGAAGGCGTCGCTGATGGCGACCGCCGCGTTGAGCACGCCGCCGGGGTTGTTGCGCAGGTCCAGCACCAGGCCTTTCAAGTCGCCTTTCTTTTTCAGCTCGTTGATGGCTTCCACCATGTTTTCGGTGGTGTGCGACTGGAAGCTGGTGATGCGGATATAGCCGTAGCCTTCTTCCAGCAAGCGGTTTTTGACGCTCTTGACCTTGATGATGTCGCGGGTGAGCTTGATTTTGAGCGGTTGCTCCAGCCCTTCGCGCACCACGGTCAGCACGATGTCGCTGCCGGGCTCGCCGCGCATGAGTTTGACGGCGTCGTTGAGGGTCATGCCTTTGACCGGCTTGTCGTCCAGACGGATGATCAAATCGCCGGCTTTGACGCCGGCCCGTTGCGCCGGGGTGTCGTCGATCGGGCTGATGACTTTGACGAAGCCGTTTTCCATGCCCACTTCGATGCCCAGTCCGCCAAACTGGCCGGTGGTGCCTACCCGCAGTTCGTTGTATTCCTCTTCGTCCAGGTAGGTGGAGTGGGGGTCCAGGCCGGCCAGCATGCCGCGGATGGCGTCGGTGAGCAGTTTGTTGTCACTCACCGGCTCGACATAATCCTGGCGGATGCGTCCGTATATTTCCGAGAAAGTGCGCAGGTCTTCATACGGAATGGCGCTGGGCGCGGCTTCTTCGCGCGCTTTTTCCGCCGTTGCCATGCCGCCCAGACTGATGCCGACGCCCAGGGTAACGCCAATTGTCAGTGTGACTAAGGTGTTGCGATTCAACATTAATATTTCCAAGTTTAAAAATTTATCCGCACAAAAATTGCCAATCCAGCGCTGCCTTAACCACGCCGTTGCAGCCAGCCCAGTGGGTCCACCGGACGTCCGGCCAGACGCACGCCAAAATACAGGGACGATCCGGTTCGCCCGCCGGTCCGTCCCACGGTGGCGATTGTCTCGCCCGCCGTTACCTGATCGCCCACCGCCTTGTAAAAGCTTTGGTTAAAAGCATACAGCGTCATGTAGTCGTTGTCGTGTTCCACGATTACCAGCAGTCCATAGCCACGCATCCAGTCGGCGAACACCACCCGGCCATCCGCCGCCGCTTTTACCGGAGCGCCTTCCTCCGCTTTGATCAATACGCCGTCCCAGTGCCCGCCCATGCGGCTGGCGCCGAACTGCTTCAGCAGCGGTCCCGCCACCGGCCATTGTCCGGCAACGGCGGGCGTTTGCCGTATCGCAGGGGGGGCGTGAGGTTTGCCGGGAGGCGGGGGCTTCGGAATGTCGGCCAGGGCCAGTTCCACTGAAGACACCAGGCGATCCAGGCGCTGCATATTGCCGGTCAATTCGCTCAAGTGGGCGTTCTTGTCGCGCAACGCCTCGCGCAGCCGGGCCAAGGTATTTTCGCGGTCGCGCCGGGCTATGCCCAGATCGTTTTGTTCCTCACGAACCTGGGCTTGCAGCTGTTCCAAGCGGGCTTTTTCCGCCTGGGTCGACTGCTCCATGGCCGCAACCTGCGCCAAGCCGTCGTGGATATTGCGTAACTGCGCCAAGCGGTTACGGTTCAAATAGCCGTAATAGGTAAACATCCGGCTCAACAGGGCGGGGTCGTCGGGATTGAGCAAAAGTTTGAGCCATTCTTGCCGCCCCGTCATGTAGGCGGCGCGTACCTGGCGATCCAGGGCTCGGTTATTTTCCCGCAAGGACGCCAACAGTTTGTCCTTTTGCTGGTGAATGTGCGCCAGTTGCTGTTGTTGGCGGGCAACGTCCCGATCCAGCATGCGCAAGTGCTTGACGATGTCGCCGCTGTGCCGCTCGATTTCACCCAGCTCGCCTTGCAGGGAGTCCTTGCGCGTCTCGACCAGACCCAGCGAGTCTTGCACCGCCTGGATGCGCTTTTGCAGCTGCTCGGCCTGGGGCGGGGCGGCCCAGGCCGGAGATGCCGCGCAGCACAGCAGCAAACACCAGCCTGCCCTGCTGCAACTGTAACTATTCAGCTTCACGGGGTATGCAGACATAGCCCTGATCATCGTTCCCACGCGGAGCGTGGGAACGATAACGCTCCGCGTGGGAACGATAAATTGTCCGCAGCCCACTTTCCCATAGCGCTGGCTTATTTCACCAACAACGAACGCCCCGTCATTTCCGGCGGTTGGGCCAGACCCATGATGTCCAGCAGGGTTGGCGCCACGTCGGCCAAACCACCGCCCGCAGCCAGCTTGAAGTCACGGCCCAGGTATACCAGTGGCACGGGATTGACGGTGTGGGCGGTATGCGGTTCGCCGGTTACAGGATCGCGCATTTGCTCGGCGTTGCCGTGGTCGGCGGTCAGCAGCATTTCCCCGCCGCTCTGGCCGATGGCGGCAACGATGCGGCCCAGACAGGCGTCCAGCGTTTCCACCGCCTTGACGGCGGCCGGTATTACGCCGGTATGGCCGACCATGTCGCCGTTGGCGTAGTTGCAGATGATGGCGTCATAGGTGCTGCTCTCGATGGCTGCCACCAGCTTGTCGGTCACTTCGACGGCGCTCATTTCCGGCTGCATGTCGTAAGTGCGCACTTTGGGCGACGGCACCAGGATGCGGTCTTCGCCGGGAAATGCCGCATCGATGCCGCCGTTGAAGAAAAACGTCACGTGTGCGTATTTTTCGGTTTCCGCCAGGCGCAACTGCTTGAGGCCTTGCTTTGACAACACTTCGCCGAAACTGTTGGCGACGCTCTCCGGCGGATAGGCGATGGGGTAGGGGAAGTCTTGCTGGTATTCGGTGAGGGTAACGTACGTTCCCAGTTTAGGGACCACGGCGCGGGCAAAACCGTTGAAGTCGGCTTCGTTGAGCGCGCGGCTCAGTTCGCGGGCGCGGTCGGCGCGGAAGTTCATGAACACCATGCAGTCGCCGTCCTGCACGGTGACCGGCGTCACGCCTTCCGGCACGATGCTGGTGGCTTGCACGAATTCGTCGGTTTCATCGCGCTGATAGGCGGCCTGCAAGGCGGCTGCGGCGCTGGTGGCGGTGAATGCGCCCTGGCCTTGTACGATCAATCGATAAGCCGGCTCCACCCGCTCCCAGCGGTTGTCCCGGTCCATGGCGTAAAAACGGCCGACGATGGAAGCGATGCGGCCTTTACCCAGTGCATCCAGCTTGGCCTGCAAAGCGGCGATGGAGTCGGCGGCGCTTTTCGGTGGCGTATCGCGGCCATCCAGAAAAGCGTGTACGTAAACATTATCCAGGCCGCGCTTGACGGCCAATTCCACCATGGCCTGGATGTGCAGTTCGTGGCTGTGCACGCCGCCGGGCGACAGCAGTCCCATGATGTGCAGCGCCTTATTGTCGGCGAGGGCCGTGTCCACCGCCCGGCACAGCACTGGATTGGCAAAAAATTTGGCCTGCGCCACGGCGTTGTTGATGCGGGTGAAATCCTGCGCCAACAGCCGGCCACAGCCCAAGTGCAGGTGGCCGACCTCGGAATTGCCCATTTGATCGTCCGGCAGGCCGACGACGCCGCCGGAACAGGCCAGCAATGCGTGCGGCAGGTCGTGCCAGAGCCGGTCCCATACCGGCGTATCGGCCATGGCGACGGCGTTGTCGGTCGCCGACTCGCTGTAACCAAAGCCATCCAGAATCAACAGCACAACAGGTTTGGGGCGAAGAGTCTTCAAAGTATAATCTCCAGTGTCAGGACGGCCGATTGGGCGCGCCCGTGGGCATCTTTGTGAAAGAATGCGTATGATTGTACCATTTCGCGTATTCACGTAGGGTGGGCGCTGCCCACCACGAGCTTGCCCGGCGCCAGCCCTTGCCGGATGCGCGGGTCTGCGCTGAACCACATGAAGAGCACTGCTGTAGGGTACGCTGTGCGTACCTTCGAAGGCGTCGAACGGTACGCGCAGCGTACCCTACGCCAACGAGCAGAGATAGAGCACGTTCGCCGCGCCATTCATAATCCCCATCATAACTACCAGCGAGATATAGAACTTACCAATATGGACAGAGCGATTGAATTTGCCAGTAACCACTGGATGATGATCAGCGCCACGCTGATGGTCGTCGTTTTATTATTGCAGGACATCATAGAAACCCTGCTGCGCAAGTATAAAACCATTACCGCCGTGGGTGTCGTGGGTCTGATGAACCAGGACGATTGTCTGGTGGTGGACGTGCGCGAACCGGACGAGTACGCCAATGGGCACATCGAAGGCGCCATGCTGATCTCGTTGAACCGGCTGACCGAGCGCATGTATGAACTGGAAGCGCGCAAGGCCAAGCCCATCGTGATCGTTTGCCAGTCGGGCACCCGTTCACCCAATGCCTGCAATATCCTGGTGAAAAACGGTTTCACCCAGGTATACAACCTGGGCGGCGGCATGCAGGAATGGGAAGACACCAAACTCCCCGTCACCAGCAAAAAGAAAAAATAACCCATCACTTCAACCATTCACCCACAGGAATGAATCATGTCTGAAAATACCGGCGAACAGGAAAAACAATTTGCCATTCAAAAGCTGTACATCAAGGACGTATCCTTCGAATCGCCGAACTCCCCCCAGGTTTTTACCGAGCACTGGGAACCCCAGGTCAACCTGAACCTGAACAGCGCCGTGCAATCCTTGCAAAACGGCCACTACGAAGTTGCGCTGACGGTCACGGCCACGGTCAAACAAGGCGACAATACGGCTTATCTGGTGGAAGTCTGTCAGGCGGGCATTTTTACGCTGGTCAACTTTCCTGAACCGGAGCTGGGCCGCATGCTCGGCACCTACTGCCTCAACGTCATTTATCCTTATGCCCGCGAAGTGGTCTCCGATCTGGTGATCAAAGGCGGTTTTCCTCCCCTGCTGCTGGCCCCGGTCAATTTCGACCTGCTTTATGCCAAACATCAAGCCCAGCAAGCCGGCGGCATCGACGCGGCCCCGCCCAGCAATACCATCAACTGAGGATATGGCCGAAAACAACTTCCTGATCGGACCTATCGGTGTAGGGTACGCTGTGCGTACCGTTCGACGCCCTCGAAGGTACGCACAGCGTACCCTACAAGGTTGGTCAGTCCCTGGACATATCGCGTCGATTCCTGAAAGCCGCCGCGCAGCGGAATCACCAAGGCTTCCTGAAAGCCGCCGCGCAGCGGAATCACCAAGGCTTTTTGAAAGCGATTTCCGGCCAAATCCCAAACCACGTTGGCGTCGCTAACCATGTCAGCCGAATCCATCGCGATACTCGGCGCCGGTTCCTGGGGCACGGCGTTGGCGTTGACCGCCGCTCGCAACGGTCACCGCGTGGTTTTGTGGGGACATAATGCCCAGCACATGGCCGACATGGCCGCGAGCTGCTGCAACAGCCGCTATCTGCCGGATACGCCGCTGCCCGAATCCCTGACCCTCACGGCGGACTTGGCGTCCGCCGTGGCCGGCGCCGATTTTTTACTGCTGGCCGTACCCAGCCACGCTTTCCGCGCGACGCTGGAACGGCTGCACGCTTTTCACACTGCCGGCACCACTATCGCCTGGGCCACCAAAGGCCTGGACCCTGACAGCGGCGGCCTGCTGCAGCAAACCGTGGCGGAGGTTTTTTCACCTGACACTGCCATGGCGCTGCTTTCCGGCCCGACTTTCGCGCGCGAAGTGGCGCAAGGCCTGCCCACCGCCATCACCCTGGCCGCCAATCAGCCGGTTTTTGCCGAGCGCCTGGCGCGGATATTCCACAGCCCCACGTTCCGGGTTTACACCAGCAGCGACTTGATTGGCGCACAACTGGGCGGAGCCGTGAAAAACGTGCTGGCGATCGCTGCCGGTATTTCCGATGGTCTGGGCTACGGCGCCAATACCCGTGCGGCCTTGGTCACCCGTGGTTTGGCGGAAATGATGCGTTTGGGACAGGCTTTGGGTGCACACAGCGAAACCCTCATGGGCCTGGCCGGTTTGGGCGATCTGGTGCTCACCTGCACCGACAACCAGTCGCGCAACCGGCGCATGGGGTTGGCGCTGGGACAAAACCAGACGCAGGCGGAAGCATTGGCGGGTATCGGCCAGGAAGTGGAAGGCGTGGCGGCGGCGCGGGAGGTTTACCGGCTGGCGCAGTGCCACGGCGTGGAAATGCCGATCACTGAACAGGTATACCACGTGCTGCACGAAGGCTTGGCACCTGAAGCCGCCGTATACAATTTGCTCAACCGGGAACCCAAGGCGGAATAAACAAAACCATGGCTAAACTCACTTTTTGGGGCGCCGCGCAACAGGTCACCGGTTCCTGCCATTTATTGGAAACCGCCCACGGCCGCCTGTTGCTGGACTGCGGCTTGTTCCAGGGCACGCCGGACACCGAAAAACTCAACGAACGCCCGTTTCCGTTCGACCCCGGCAAAATCGACGCCGTGGTGCTTTCCCACGCCCACCTCGACCATTCCGGCCTGCTGCCCAAGCTGACGGCGGCGGGTTTCAGCGGACCGGTCTACCTGACGCCGGCCACCCACGACCTGGTGGAACTGATGCTCAAAGACGCCGCGTTTCTGGAAATGAAGGACAACCAGTGGGAAAACAAGCGGCGCCAGCGCTCCGGCAAAGACCCGGTTGAGCCACTGTACACATTGGACGACGTGGAGCGCGTGCTGGCCCAGCGCAGTCCGCTGGATTACGGGGTACGCCTGGAAATATTGCCCGGCATCGGCCTGCGCTTTCATCAAGGCGGCCATATTCTGGGCGCGTCTTTCGTGGAAATCACCATCGAGCAAAACGATCATGGCAACCCACACCGCACCACCCTGGTATTTTCCGGCGATTTGGGCAATTGCTTTTCTCCGCTGATGCAAGACCCGGCGCCGCCGCCGCCCGCCGACGTGTTGCTGCTGGAATCCACCTACGGCGACAGGGA
>SCQD01000326.1 GCA_004299145.1 Methylococcaceae bacterium
AGCTTTACCGGAAACGCAAGTTTAGCGTCGATCGCTGAAAACACCACGAATTCGAGCGGCGACACGGTGACCAATCTGCTGGGTGCACGCTTCTCGGACGTGGATGGCAATGCGTTGGCGGGCATTGCCATCAGCGCCGATACCTCCGTTTCGGGTACGGATGGCAACTGGGAATACAGCACGAATAGCGGCGCCAACTGGTTCGATGTCGGGAGCGTTTCCACCAATTCAGCGCTGCTGCTGGACGCCGGTTCCAAGCTGCGCTTCGTGCCGGCGACAAATTTTTCCGGCACTCCAGGCGCGTTAACCGTCCACGCGGTCGATAACAGCAGTTCGACCACCTTCACCAGCGGATCGTCCCGCGCCACCTTCAATACCACGACAGACGGCGCCACCTCACTGGTTTCAGCGTCGGGAGCATCACTGACTATCTCAATCAACCAGATATTCAATTTCACCGACGGCTTGATTCAACATTACTATGAATACGTTTCCGCTCCCAGCGGCATAAGCTGGACCGACGCCAAAACCGCCGCTGCCCTCCGCAGCTACAACGGAATGCCGGGTTATCTGGTGACCATTACCAGTCAGGCGGAAAGCGATTACATCCACACCAGTTTGCCTAATAGCGACGCCTGGATCGGCGCGTCCGATCACTATACTGAAATCAACGCCGCCACCAGCGCCACCACCTACGCCAACCAGTCAACCGCAGACGGCAACTGGTACTGGGTCACCGGTCCCGAGAGAGGCACCAAGTTTTCCAGCGGCAATGTCAGCCCAACCACCATCACCTACGCCAACTGGACTGGGGGCGAACCCAACGGCACCAATGGCGGCGAAGACTATGGACAAATCTACACTTCTGGGACGTGGAACGATATATCCAACACCAATTCGAGAAACGCCTATCTGGTGGAATACAGTTCCAATTGCCTGAGCGGCGACCCCATCGTCCTGGATTTAGACCACAACGGCGCCGACCTCCTGCCCCAACAAGCAGGCACACAGTTCGACATCAACGCCGACGGCACCCCCGACACCACCGGCTGGGTTGGCCCCGGCGATGGCTTGCTGGCCCTGGATCGCAACGGCAACCAGCTGATCGACGATGCCGGCGAACTGTTTTCCGAGTACTCGACGCCGGGCGTAACCAATGGCCTGGACGCATTGCGGGAGTTCGACCTCAACCACGATGCGCGCATCGACGGCGCCGATGCGGTGACGGCGGATTTGCGCATCTGGCAAGACCTGAATTCCGATGGGGTGAGCGGTACCGATGAATTGTTGACGCTGCCGCAGACGGGGATCAGTTCCATTGACCTGAACATGGACGCGATGCTGGATACGCAAAACGGCAATACCCTGCTCGGCGCCGGCACACTCGACTATGCCGACGGCAGCCAGGGCCGGTGGTACGACGTCGGGTTTGGCTTCGAAGCCGGGGTTGCCAAGTCCGGTGAGGTGCGGGGTGGGGGTGGTGACGCCATGACTCAAACTGCTGCTGCGCTTTCTCCAACCAGCGCCCTCACCCCACCCCCTCTCCCCGAGGGAGAGCGAAGCGAGGGTTTGGGGCTTTTGGCGCCAGCCACCACGACGGCAACCGAAGCACAGAACGCGGCCGACCTCGCTCAGGTGGAACCGCTGACCAAACCACAGGCCAACAATGGTTTGACTGAACCCACCCTTACCCAGGCGCCACCCGCCATCGACACGGGGGCGGCTTATCAAAATATGGTGCTCGGCACGGACCCTGCCGCTTCCGGCTACAGCTTGACGGATAGCACGTATCCCAGCAGTGTTGATATGGGCTTTCACCTACCCACAGACAGTGGCCTGGACGGTTTGCCGATAAACCCGCTGGATCATCTGGCGTCGTCGGTAATGGCCGGATGAGCCGGTAAGGCAACCCGCAAAAAATAACACCCCCAGCAAAGCGTCCCGGGCGGCTTTCCCACGCAACGCGCTCGTCTTTATACACAAGAACGAAAAAAATTTGCACAGAGTCTATACTGAACCCATTGGGTGAACGGTTTCTCCGCGACGAATCCGCCGGGAGCAGCAGCCGCCGCGTAGCGGAATCACCAAGACTTCCTGAAAACCGCCGCATAGCGGAATCACCAAGGCTTCCCGAAAGCCATCGCATAGCGGAATTACCAAGGCTTCCCGAAAGCCGCCGCATAGCGGAATCACCAAGGCTTCCCGAAAGCCGCCGCATAGCGGAATCACCAAGGCTTCCCGAAAGCCGCCGCATAGCGGAATCACCAAGGCTTCCCGAAAGCCGCCGCGTAGCGGTATCACTAAGGGGATTGCTTTTATGAACAAGATGCCTAATCTCCACACCGCGAATGACAGCCCTTTTATGCACGCACTCAGTGCTGCTCTGGAGGCAGGCATTCGCGAACACAGGCCGATTCCTGCCGTAGCCTTGCAGGTTGCCGAGGCGGATCCCCCTTCTCATGCCGTTACTGCGACGGATGCCGGGCAAACCGTCTTGGCTGCCAACGCCAATCCGTCCGCTGATGCTTTGCTGAAC
>SCQD01000031.1 GCA_004299145.1 Methylococcaceae bacterium
GGAAAATGCGGCAGATTGTCGCAGTTTCACCGTGTTTGCCGATTATGGGTTTATATTGGGCGATATGCCGTATTCGCTGCGGGATTTGGCGCAGTTTGGGGACGCCGTCAAGTTAAAATGCGACTGCTTATTTAACTTGACGACGATGCATTTAAGGCGCGGGGTATTGCCGCGGCTTTTGAAAATCTTCATGCAAGATGGTAGTCTGCGGCGCATTAAGGTGCATGGCGCTTGACAGGAAGAACGCATCCCCCCATGACGGCCAGATTGAAAAAATTCTTGTATGTGATGCTGCCCGTGCCGGCGTCGATCGCGCTTTTCGCGGCGTTGCGCAGCCACTTGGCCGATGATCCTTGGCTGCACGGGATGGCTGTCGCGGTTGCGCCCGGCGCGTTCGCCATGATTTTAATGGCCGTGGCGTTGCTGGGCGTTATCGTCTGGTCGTTTATCAAGCGGCTGCGCTATCTCGACGAGGAAAAGTTCAAGGCCATTTTCGAAGGCTCCAACGACGCCATCATGCTGCTGACCCATGAAGGCTTTTTCGATTGCAATCAGCGCACTTTGACCATGTTCGGGCTGACCAGCAAACAGGAGTTCTGCGGCGTGCACCCGTCCGTGCTGTCCCCCCCCCGGCAGCCCGATGGGCGCGACTCTCATACGGCGGCCGATGAAAATATTCAGCACGCGCTGACGCACGGCCAACACCGTTTCGAATGGCTGCATCGACGCAAGGACGGGAAAAATTTTTCCGCGGAAGTGTTGTTGTCCGCTTTCGATTACGGCGGCAAAAAGGTATTGCAGGCGACGGTGCGCGATATCACCGAGCGCAAACAGGCGGAAAAGGCCATGCGCGAATGGAATGAAACGCTGGAGTCGCGCGTGATGCAGCGCACGGCGGAATTGGAAATCGCCATGCGGGAGGCGGAGTCGGCTTCCCGCGCCAAAAGCGATTTTCTCGCCAACATGAGCCATGAAATCCGTACGCCGATGAACGCCGTCATCGGTTTGACGCGGCTGGCCATGAAAACCCAGCTCGACGCCAAGCAGCGCGATTATCTGCAGAAAATCAGCCATTCGGCGGCGGCGCTGCTGGGCATCATCAACGATATTCTGGATTTTTCCAAAATCGAAGCCGGCATGCTGACTATCGAGCGGGTCGATTTCGATTTGTCTTCGGTGATCGATCACATCGCCAACGTTTGCAACGTGCGCGCGTTCGAAAAAGGCCTGGAGTTGCTGTTTGCGGTCAATCCCGGCGTGCCGACGCTGCTGGTCGGCGATCCGCTGCGGCTGGGCCAGGTTTTGCTCAATCTGGTCGGCAATGCCATCAAGTTTACCGAGCAGGGTGAAGTGATGCTGGTGGTCCGGCAGGGAAAAATCGTGGGCGAAAACGTCGAGTTGATCTTCGAGGTGTGCGATACCGGCATCGGCATGACGGCTGAGCAGTGCGAGCGCCTGTTTCAGTCGTTCAGCCAGGCGGATAGCTCGACGACGCGCCGTTTCGGCGGCACCGGTTTGGGGCTGGCCATCAGCAAGCAACTGGCCGAAAAAATGGGCGGCACGATTGCGGCGAAAAGCGAGCCCGGCCTCGGCAGTTTTTTTCGCTTTTCGGCCGTGCTGGGCTTGCAGGTCGAGCATTGCCGCTTTAAGCCGTCGATACCGGCGCCGGGTGCGCTGTACGAACACTGCCTGCGTTGTCCCGCCGAGCCGTGCCGCGTCAAGCCCATTCCGCAGTTGCAAGGTTTGCGGGTACTGGTGGTGGACGATAACGCCAGTGCACGCGCCATCCTGTCGGATGCCTTGCAGGCTTGGGCGATGCCGGCGACCTGCGTGGCTTCGGGTTTGACCGCCGTGGCGGCGCTGGAGCAGGCGGAAGCCGGCGGCGCAGGGTTCGACCTGGTTTTGCTGGATTGGCGGATGCCCGAGCCGAGTGGCCTGGAAACCGCGCGGCGCATTCGGCGGCATCCCCGTGGCGCGGCGTTGCCCATCGTCGTCATGCTGTCCGGGTTCGAGCGTGAAGAGGCGGCTGCGGCGGCCGAGGGGTTGGGAATCAATGCTTTTTTGCTCAAGCCCGTGGAAAACGCGCTGTTGCTGGATGTGATCGCCGGCGTTTTCGATCTGCGTTCCGCCAAAATTCGCGACGTCTTCGAAGAGGCTGTGGTGTTGCCGATGCTGAGAGGCTGCCGGGTGCTGCTGGCGGAAGACAATGAAATCAACCAGCAGGTGGCGATGGAGTTGCTGGCCGATGCGGGCGTGAGCGTGGACGTCGCGGAAAATGGCTGCGTGGCGGTCGAAAAGATAGTGAGCGGTGCCACGCACTACGATGCCGTATTGATGGACGTGCAAATGCCCGAGATGGACGGCATCGAAGCCACCCGTAAAATCCGCGAGCGCGGCGCCGGTCTGCCGATTATCGCCATGACCGCGCACGCCATGGATGAAGCCAGGCAGCGCTGTTATCAGGTCGGCATGAATGCCCACATTGCCAAGCCGATCGATCCGAACCGCTTGTATCAGGTATTGGCGCAATGGATCAGGCCCGCGGCGGCGGAATGCGTCGTCAGGGGCAACCCCATGGTTGCGCCGCCTGCTGTAGCGGAAAATTTACCGCTATTGCCCGGCCTGCGGGTCGATAAAGGCGTGCGCCGCCTGGGCGGCAACGTGGCCGGTTATTGCGGCATCGTGAAAAAGTTCCGCGTCAATCAGCAGCACGTGATAAGCGAAGTGCGCGCGGCTTTGGCCGCCGGCAACCAGGAGCTGGCGGTCAGGCTGGTGCATACCTTGAAAGGCCTGTCCGGCACGCTGGGTGCCGAAGCGATACAGGCGCGGGCGCTGCACCTGGAAATGGCGCTGGAGGCCGGCCAGACCGATACCCGGATTGAAACGGACCTTTGCGAACTGGATAAAGCACTGACGGCGCTGTTTGCCGGCATCGACCAGGCGTTGCCGGTCGACGAGCCGCTGTCCGCTACGGACGGCGCGGCCGATGCGCCGTTGGACCGGGAGGCTTTGGCTGAATTGATCGAGCGTGCCCAAGCGCAATTGCAGGAGTTCGACGCCGGCGTGGAAGAAACCGTGGCACAGCTGCGCGGTTTGCTCAAAGGCCGGACCGGCATGCGCTATGCCCTGGATGCGGTGGAACAGTGCGTCGGCGCTTACGATTACGAAAAAGCGCTGGCCGAATTGCAGGCTTGGACCCGAAACTTGGGGAATGGCTGAACCCCGATGATGACGATCAAACACTATCGCTTGGGTGACTTGATCCATACCGGGCGCAACGCCTGGGTCTATCGCGGGGTCGACGAGCGCCGTGCCCGGCCGGTGGTGGTCAAAACCACCCCGGAAGACGGCGGCGCAGACGGCGCCATGCGCAGGCTGCGCCGCGAATACGCCATGGGCGGCTGTGTCGCGGATGCCGCCGTGGTGCGCTATCTGGACCTGGTGGAAGCGCACAACCGCCTGTGGCTGGTGGCGGAAGACATCGGCGCGATGGATTTGCGCGAGCTGATCGGACAGGAAAAGCTGTCTTTGGCGCGCTTTTTCGACATCGCCTGCCAGGCGGCCAAAGGGCTGATGGCCATACACGAAGCCGGTCTGATTCACATGGACGTCAAGCCGGACAACCTGGTTTACGCCAAGGCCGGCGGGCGCTGCCAGGTGATCGATTTTTCCTCGGCGAGCCGGTTGCAGCGCGAGACCCATTCCGCGCTGGAATTGCCGGGCCGAACCTTTGCCTATATTTCTCCGGAGCAGACCGGGCGCATGAACCGCCCCGTCGACTATCGCACCGACTTTTATTCACTGGGCGCGTGCTTTTTCGAGTTGCTGTGCGGACGCCCGCCGTTTGTCGGCGATGCGCCGATGGCGTTGATATACGCGCACATCGCCAAGCCGCCGCCCGCCTTGCGGGAGTTTCGCGCCGATGTGCCGGCCGTGCTGGAAGCCATCGTCGGTAAATTGCTGGCTAAAAACGCGGAAGACCGTTACCACTCGGCCTCCGGCTTGCTGGCGGACCTGGACGAATGCCGTTGCCGCTTGACGGTCGGCGGCGGCATCGCGTCGTTTGCCATAGGCGAACACGACTACGCCGGACGCTTGCAGATTCCCGACAAGCTCTATGGCCGCGATGCCGACAAGGACGTGTTGCTGCAAACCTTTTTGCGCGTGAGCCAGGGCGGTAAAGAATGCCTGTTCGTCGCAGGCTATTCCGGCATCGGCAAGACGGCGCTGGTGCACGAGGTGCACAAGCACGTCGCCGCCCACGGCGGCGTGTTTGTCGAGGGCAAGTTCGATCAATACCGGCGCGACCTGCCTTATGCCGCCATCGTCGCCGCGCTGCGGCAATTGCTGCGTTTGCTGCTGACCCAGCCGGAGGCGGAGTTGACCGTCTGGCGGCAGCGCCTGCGGGCAGCGCTGGAAGGCAACGGCGGCGTGGTGTCGGGCCTGATTCCCGAAGTGGAGGCGCTGCTGGGCGCGCAGCCGGTGCCGGCTGAGCTGGGACCGACGGAAAGCCGCAACCGTTTCCAGCGGGTATTTCAGCGCTTCGTGCAGGTGTTTGGCCGGGAAGGGCACCCGCTGGTGCTGTTTCTCGACGACTTGCAGTGGATAGACGCGGCTTCCCTGGAATTCATCAAGCTGCTGGCCGACAGCCAGGACGTGAGTTTTTTGCTGTTGCTGGGCGCTTACCGCGACAACGAAGTCGATCTCACCCATCCTTTGACCATCGCCACCGCCGCCATGGAGCGCGCTGGGCTGCGCATACAACGTCTGACGCTGGCGCCGCTGACCCTGGAGCACGTCGTGCATCTGCTGGCCGATACGCTGGGCGCGGCGGCCGAGGTGGTCGCCCCCCTGGCCCGCCTGCTGCTCGGTAAAACGGGCGGCAACCCGTTTTATTTGCGCCATTTTTTATACGCCCTGGCCGGCGAAGGGTTGCTGCGCTATGCCGCCGACGGTTGGCGCTGGTCGTGGGACTTGCCGGCGATAGCCGCCTGGGGGGGCTTGGCGGATAACGTCGTCGATTTTCTGGTGCGTAAATTTCAGCAAATGGACGGCGAGGCGCGCGAACTGTTGCTCGTGGCTTCTTGCATCGGTGACGGCTTCAGCGCGCCGATGCTGTCGGCGCTGTGCCGGCGCGAGGCGGCGGCGGTGGAAGAGCGCTTGGCGTGGCTGGTGGCGGAAGGCGTCATCGCCACCTATTCCCGCAACCAAGGCGAGACGCGCCGCTTCGCATTTGCCCACGACCGGGTGCGGGAAGCGGCGAATCGTTTGTCGACGCCGGTACTGCGCCGGACCATACACCGCGATATAGCGCTGAGTCTGGATGACGGAGCGGACGGTGAAAAGCTGTTCGAACTGGCCGAGCACTACGTCGAAGCCTTGCCGCTGTTTACCGGTGCGGAGGAACGCCGGCGCGTCACCGAGGTGTTGTTCAAGGCGGCGCGGTTGTCGCTGCGCGCCGCCGCTTATACCGACGCCATGCGCTATGCCGAACTGAGCCGCGGCCTTATCGGAGACGGCGATGCGGCAGGGTTCGGCCTGACGGGCACCGTCATCGCGTTTAAAGCACTGAACGGGCTGGGGCGGCTGGATCAGGCCGACGTGTTGTTCAGCACGCTGGAGCAGCAATCCGGCGATGCGCTGCAACTAGCCGAGGCCGTGGCCTTGCAGGCGGCCAGCTTGTCCAACCGCAAGCGCTACGCCGCCGCCGCGCAGTTGGGGTTGCGCTATGTGGCGCGGCTTTGCGGTGCGTTGGCCGTGGAGAACCTGCCCGCCCTGATGCAGCATTTTGAAGCGCATATTGCGGCGGGCGCGTTGGAAAAACTGCCGCACCTGCCTGATTGCAACGATCCGCGGCGGGTCGCCGCCAGCCTGATTCTTAACCGTACCACTACCGCTTTCATTCATTCCGACCCGCGCATCGCCATGGCGGCGTTTCTCCACGAGTGCAACGCGCTGTTCGAACACGGTTGGAATGGCCCGGCGGCGGCTACCGCCAGTGCGGTCAGCATGCCTTGTCTGGCGTTGCACGATGATTTCGCCACCGGCTACCGCGTCGCAGTCGCTTTGCTGCGGCTGGCCGAAGCGCGCGGCGACAACGTGGTGCAGGCGCGCATCCTGTCTACTTTCAGCATGATCAATGCGCACTGGTTTCTGGCGCTGGACGAATGCATCGCCTATGCCCGCCGGGCTTATCAGATGTCGCTGATGGTGGGCGATCTGGAATTCGCCTGTTTTGCTTTTTTTCCGGTGCAACTGGCTTTGCTCGACAGCGCGCTGACGCTGGCCGAAGTCGAGGAAGAAAACGCCCGCGCGCTGGTGTTTGCGCGCCGCCACGACAATCGCCACGCGCTGGACCTCTATATCGTGCTGGGACGTTTTCTGCGCGCGATGCGCGAGCCTCCCGATGCCTACGACGAGGCCGACGTCGCCGAGCAGGGTTGGCTGCGCGCGCTGGAAGGCAATGATCAGGCGCAGGCTTACCATCACGTCTATACGGCGCTGGCCGCCGCGCTGCTCGACGACGACGCCGGACTGCAAAAATCCTGTGCCGCGATGATGCCCTGTTTGCCGTTTATTGCCGGCTTGTATTTGATGGCGCTGGCCGTTTTTCTGCGCGCCCTGGCGCTATGCCGCGGCACGTCGGGTAACGAGGCACAGAGACAGGAGTTGGCCGGCCACGCCGCCTGGTTGCAGGCGCGCGCCCAGGATGCCCCGATGAACTTCGCGCCTTTGTATTGGCTGATCGAGGCGGAAAGGCGCAGAGATGGCGAGCCGTTTGCCGCTCAGCAGTACTACGAAAAAGCCGCGGTTTTGGCGGAGAGCGCGGGCCGGCCCTGGCAGTACGCCCTGATCTGTGAGTGTGCGGCGCGGTTCTGCGCCAAGTGGAACCTGACGGCGGCGGAGCACGCCTGGTGGAGGCTGGCGCATCAAACCTGGCGCCGCTGGGGCGGGACGGGCAGGCAGGCGCAACTGGAAAAGTTGCACCCTTGGTTGAAGCGGGACGGCACCGGCAAGACCTCCTCCCAGTCGTCCGGCACCACGACGGTGGGGCATCACCTCGAAGCCGACATCAGCGTCCTGGACATGGAAGCGGTCATCCAATGCGTCGAAGCGGTGACGCGGGAAATCGACTATGCCAAGCTGTTGCAGACCTTGCTGGGCATCGTGCTGGAGAGCGCCGGCGCCGAATATGGCGCGCTGCTGCTGGAACAGGACGGCAGCCTGCTGCTGACGGCGGAAGCGGCGGCTGCCGCCGAGGTGCGTTTACTGCCCGACGTGCCGCTGGAGCAAGGCTTTGCCGGTGCCCGCAGCGCCGTCGTTTATGTCCAGCGCACCCTGGAAAGTCTCATTTTGGACGATGCCGGGCTGGATGCGCGTTTTAATCACGACCCGGCCATCGCCGGGCGCGGGATCAAGTCATTGTTGTGCCTGCCCATCGTCAAGCAGGGCATTTTGATCGGCGTGCTTTATCTGGAAAACAACCTGGCCACGCATATTTTCAATCCCCGGCGCGTCAAAATACTGCAAATCGTGGTCGGCCAGGCGGCGACGGCGCTCGAAAACGCGCGTCTTTACGCCAATCTGGAACAGCGGGTGCTGGCGCAAACCGCCGATCTGCAGCACGCCAAGGAAATGGCGGATGCCGCCAGCCGGGCCAAAGGCGAATTTCTCGCCAATATGAGCCATGAAATCAGAACGCCGATGAACGCCATTATCGGCATGGCTTATCTGGCGCTGAAAACCGAGTTGAATCCTTTGCAGCGCGATTATGTCGGAAAAATCCACGAAGCCGGCCTATCCTTGCTGGGCATCATCAACAGCATTCTGGATTTTTCCAAGATAGAAGCCGGCAAGCTGGAAATCGAGGCGATCGACTTCGATTTTGAAAAACTGCTGGGCAAGGTATTTACTCTGGCTGGCGGCAAAGTGCACGAAAAAGGCCTGGAGTTGCTGTGCCACGTCCCCAGGGACATACCGCGTCACCTCATCGGCGATCCTTTGCGGCTGAGCGAGGTATTGGTCAACCTGCTCAATAATGCCGCGAAATTTACCGAATCCGGCGAGATCAAACTCGCCGTCAGGCTGGCGCAGCAGACGCAAACCCGGATTCAGCTGGAATTCAGCCTCAGCGATACCGGCATCGGCATATCGCCGCAGCAAGTGCAGCGCCTGTTCCAGGCGTTTTCCCAGGCCGATGGTTCCACGACGCGCAAATACGGCGGCACCGGCCTGGGGCTGACCATCGCCAGGCGTCTGGTGGAACTGATGAACGGCCAGCTCGGCGTGGACAGCGTGGCGGGCGAGGGCAGTACGTTTACCTTTACCGCCTGGTTTGGCCGTTCGGCGCTGCCGAGCCAGACCGCGCCGGCTTTGCTGGATCAGGCCGAGGTGGGCAACAAGGCTTCCCATGAAAGCTTGCGCGGGCAGCGCGTGCTGGTCGTGGACGACAACGCCTCTGCCAGGGCAATCCTCGTGGAGGCCCTGAGCGATCTGGCATTCACGGTACACGCCGTCGGTTCGGGGCTGGAGGCCATCGCCGCCGTGCGGCAATGCGACCGGGAAACGCCTTACCAGTGGCTGCTGGTGGATTTGAACATGCCGGGCATGAATGGCCTGGAGGCCGTGCAACGCATACGCTACATGGTCGATGCCATCCGGGTCGTGCTGATGCTGGACGCCGAGCATCCCGATGTGCGGCGGCGGGTGGAAAAAGTCGGCGTCGACGCCGTATTGCTCAAGCCGGTTTATCCCGCTGTGTTGGCCGACAAATTCCTGCCGCTGCTGCCGGCGCAAGCCGAAGGGGGAGACGAGTATGCCGCCGGCCTTGAAACGCATGACTACGGCTTGGCGGGTGCGCGGGTTTTGCTGGCGGAGGACAGCGAAGTGAATCAGCAAATTGCCGTCGACCTGCTGCATATCATGGGCGTGACGGTGGACGTGGCCAACAATGGGCGCGAGGCCGTCGAAAAATTGTCCCTGGCTCTGCCTTCGGCCTATCAGGCGGTTTTGATGGATTTGCAGATGCCGGAAATGGACGGCTTCACGGCGACCCGGATGATACGCGAAGAGGTGCGCTTCGATGGCCTGCCCATCATCGCCATGACCGCGCACGCCATGGCCGAAGTGCGCGAGCGCTGTATCGCCGCCGGCATGAACGATCACGTCGTCAAGCCCATAGACCCGGATACTTTGTTTCAAGTGTTGGCGCACTGGATCAAACCAGGGCTGTGGGAGCGCAATCAGACGGCTTCCGCCGTCCAGGCCGCGCCGCCGATAGACCCGGCGTCATTGCCGGAGTTGCCGGGGGTGTACGTCGACGAAGGCGTGCGCCGCCTGGGTGGCAGCCTTTCCAGCTATTGCGCCGTGGTGCGGAAGTTTCGCGTCAATCAGCAATACGTGGCCGATGAGCTGCGCGCGGCTTTGGCGGGCGGCGATACAGGGCAGGCCGGGCGGCTGGTGCATACGCTCAAGGGAATTTTGGGCACGCTGGGCGCCAATGCGTTGCACGATGCTGCAAGGCAGCTGGAGCAGGATCTGGCGCAAGATGCGGGGGGGCGGGCGGAAACGACGCTGGCTGAATTGGCGCAGGGGTTGGACGCATTGTTTGCCGCCATCGACCGCGTTTTGCCGCAGCAAACTCCAGCGCCGCTGGAAACAAACCCTGTAGATCAGCCTTTTCTTATGGATGATTTGCGGGCATTAATCCAGCAGGCCAGAGAAAAACTGGAGGAGTTCGATTCCGGCGTCGAAGAGACCATGGGCGCCCTTCAGCGGCTTATCAAAGGGGATGCCGCCATGATACACTCCCTGGATGCCGTTAATCGCTGTTTGCGCGATTATGATTATGAAAAAGCGCTGGTTGAACTATCGGCCTGGGCCGAAAGACTGGAGATCATCTAAGGAATATTTTTCGCATAAGCGATGCTGATGGTCGGTGGCCGCCGACTGAACCGGCAATACTTACTTTCAATGAAGAGAACAATTATGGACCACGGCATGCCGACGCCCGGCAAATCAAACGCATCGAATTCCACCGGCAATCGCGCCGATTCGCTACGGCCAAGCCTGTTGGGCTGGGCGAGCGCGGTTTTGTGCTACGCCGTCATCGGCATCGGCGGCGGCATGGCCGTTTTCGATGCCGCCGGGGATGTGAACGAGCGCTTGGCAACCGCAGCCGGGCTGTGGCTGGCGTTTTATGGGCTCAGCCTGGTTGTTCTCGCCGCTTATGTCCATCAACAACGGCGCGCCCGGCAGAGCGCGCGGGCGGCACAGTCCGCCGAGCACCGGTTGTTCAGTTATGGACAGGTTTTGGAAGCCGCGGCCCAGGGCGAAGCCGCCGCCGACGTGTTCATCGGTATCAGCCGACAAATGGCGGAGGAGTTGGATGGAGGTGGTCTTCGTTATATCAACCTGGTCGAGTCGCCCGATCCTGCTTACCTGCCCGGCCTGGCCTGGTTGGGCAGGTTGTTGCAGCAGGATGGGGTTTGTAAAAAACTCGCTACCGGCCGGCTGCTTGCCTATCAGGCTATCACCGACATCGCCGCCGACCAGCCGGATCTGTTGCCTTGCCATTTGCAGGCGGTGCTGGGCCGCCAGGGAACCTTGCTCGCCGTCATGATATGGGAGAGCGATACGGCGCCCCGGCCGGCACAGGAGGCCCTGCTGGCGAGCTATGCGCAATTGTTCGGTCTGCTGCATGAGCTGGAGCGCTGTCAGCAGGAAATCAGCGAGGTGCAAAGCGTCATTTTGGCCAATGCAGGACAAGTCTACCCGTCCAGCGGAAAAACCTCGAAACCGTTGCCGCAATCGATCGCCGGGGTCAACCTGAAAGCCGGCGATCATTGGGGCCAGGATGCCGGGTTGGCGGACGTGCGCCTGTTATTGGTGGAAGACAACCGCATCAACCAGCAGATCGCCAAGGAATTGTTGAAAAAAGTGGGCGTGCAGGTCGAGGTGGCGAACAACGGGCGCGAAGCCGTCGAAAAACTGGCCGCCGCACCGGCGCTTTACCAGGTGGTATTGATGGATTTGCAAATGCCGGAAATGGACGGCATGGAGGCCACCAGGGTCATTCGTGCCGACCCCCGCTTCAAGAGCCTGCCGATACTGGCCATGACCGCTCACGCCATGGCCGACGTGCGCGAGCAATGCCTGTCCGTCGGCATGAACGATCACATCGTCAAGCCCATCGATCCGGAGTGTTTGTACCGGACCTTGTCGAAATGGCTCAAGGGCACTGTGAGGGGGCAGCGGACGGGAAGCCGCGTGGTTGCCCGGCAGCCCGTCGAAAAACTGCCGGTTTTGCCCGGCGTGAACGTAGCCGACGGTGTGCGCCGCATGGGCGGCAGCCTGACGGTCTATCTGAGCATTTTGCAGAAATTCAGCGCCAATCAGCAAAAGGTTGTCCTCGCTATCCGCAGTGCTTTAGCGCGCAACGACGTGGAGTCGACCGTCAGGCAGTTGCATACGTTGAAAGGCATCTTGGGGTCGCTGGGGGCTGAAGCGCTACAAAATAAAGCCAAAGACATAGAAACCCGGCTGGTGGAAAAGCAATACAGCCAGATCGAAACCTGGCTGGTCGAATTGGAGCGTGAGCTCGCTGCCTTGTTTGCCGCCATTCAGGAAGTCTTGGCGGGTCCTTTTGGCGGCGGTTTTGACCAGGCGCCGTCGTCGCAGGTGGAAAGTATCGCCGATGAAGCCAGCGTTTCCTCCCCGCTGAATATGCAAGCACTGCTGCCGCTGGTAAACAAGGCCATGGAGCAGCTGGACGAATTCGACGTCGACAGCGAAAAAACCCTGGTCCAGATTCGCCGTCTGCTGCACGGCCGGACGGCCGCGCTGAGGGCGCTGGATAAAGTGGACCGTTGCCTGAAGGACTACGATTACGAAAAAGGCTTGGCCGAACTGACGGCGTGGGCGGACAATTTGCAGGCCGATGTTGCCGCGAAGCGGAATAACTGATGCAGTAACACTATGAATGACATGAGCAAAAAAGCGGTCTTGGTCGTCGACGACACCCAGGAAAACATCGATATCCTGAAAGCGATTTTGAGCGAGCATTACAGCGTCAGGGTGGCGACCAATGGCCGCTTGGCGTTGAAGCTGGCCTCATCCGCCAAGCCGCCGGATTTGATTTTATTGGACATCATGATGCCGGACATGGGCGGGCACGAGGTGTGCCGGTTGTTGAAAATGGACGAGCATACCCGGAATATTCCGATCATTTTCGTGACCGCCAAATCGGACATAGAGGACGAAGCCTACGGGTTTTCCCTCGGGGCGGCTGACTACATTACCAAGCCCATCAGCGCCGCCATCGTGCTGGCGCGCGTCAAAACCCACATCGAACTGTACGACCGCAGCCGCCACCTGGAAAGCCTGGTGCGCGAACGCACCGCCAACCTGCTGGCCAAAAGCCAGGAATTGGAAGCCACCCACCTGGAGATTCTCCGGCGTCTGGGGCGCGCGGCGGAATATCGCGACAACGAAACCGGCATGCACGTGATTCGCCTGAGCTATTACGTGCAATTGCTGGCCAAAAAAATCGGCTTTACCGACAACGAAGCCGAACAACTGATGTATGCCTCCATGATGCACGATATCGGCAAAATCGGCGTTCCCGATCACGTGCTGCTCAAACCCGGCAAATTGACGCCGGAAGAGTTCGACGTCATCAAAACCCATCCGCAAATCGGCGCCGACATTATCGGCGAGCACACTTCCAGCTTATTGCAATTGTCCCGCCAGGTGGCTTTGACCCATCATGAAAAATGGAACGGCAACGGTTATCCCAGTGCGCTGCAAGGCGAAACCATTCCCCTGGCCGGCAGGATTACCGCCATTGCCGATATATTCGACGCGTTGACTTCAGAGCGCCCTTACAAAAAAGCCTGGAGCGTGGACGACGCGCTGGATTTGCTGCAAAAAGAAGCAGGCGAGGGTCTGGATCCTCAATTGGTGCCGTTATTTATTTCCCTGCGGCCGGAGGTCGAAGAAATCATGCGTACTTTCCGCGACAATAGAGATAAGTAATCCTTCATGCCGTCTCCGCTGCCCCACAAACCTTCAATACTGGTTGTAGATGATGCCCCGGAAAATATCGATGTATTGAAAGAAACGCTGAAAAACGATTACATCATCCGTCCTGCGCTGAACGGAGCGCTGGCGCTGAAAATCGCCGCCGGTAAACCGCACCCCGATTTGATCTTGCTGGATATCATGATGCCCGGCATGGATGGCTATGAAGTCATGCGGCAGCTACAAGCCATGGAAGCGACGCGCGCCATTCCGGTGATATTTGTGACCGCCATGGCGGACATGGACAGAGAGTTGCAGGGGCTGGAATTAGGCGCGGTCGACTATATCACCAAGCCTTTCAACCCCCCGGTCGTCAGCGCCAGGGTGCATACCCATCTGGCTTTGCGTCAGGCCCGGGAAACGTTGAAACAACAGAACTGCACCTTGCTGCACGAGCGCGAACTGGTGGAAAACATCATCACGCGGATGCGCGCTTCCGCTTGTTTTGACGACCGGCAGCTGCGTTATCTGATCGCGTCGGTCGACCGCACCAACGGCGACATTCTGTTGGCGTGTTTCGCCTCGGATGGACGCCAGTGGGTATTGGTCGGTGATTTTACCGGGCACGGTTTGCCGGCTGCGGTGGCTGCGCCCTTGGTGTCCTATGTTTTTTACGCGCAGGCCCAGGCCGGCAATCCCATTGAAACGGCGCTAGCCGAAATCAACGCCGTGCTATGCCGGCAGCTGCCCGTCAATGTTTTCATGGCCTGCTGCCTGGTGGAGGTTTCCGCCGATCGCCGCCGCATCAAATTATGGAATGCCGCGATGCCGCAGTGCGTATTGATGCAGGGAGACGACGTGTACAAAATCATTCCCTCGCAAAGCATACCGCTGGGTATCCTCGAGTCTTTCGATCCGTGCGCGGTGTACGAGCAATTCGAGGTTGGCCCGGCCAACCGGCTGTATATATTTTCCGACGGCATTCCGGAAACCGCGAATCCCAAAGGCGAATTATTCGGTTATGCCGGAATCGAGACGTTTTTGTTAAGCCTGGGCGGCGAGGGAAAAGCGCTGGAAGCACTGTTGCTGGAATTGGAGCGGCATAAAGGCGATACGCAGTTTGCCGACGATATTACTTTGGTGGAGGTTCAGGTTTAGCATCGAACGTACTTTCCACCGTCGCCAGCTTGCCTTCCCCCTGCATTTTCACATCGCGCTTGCGCAGGTAAATCGACCAGACGTATTCGAATGCGCCGGCGGATAGTCGTGGAAACGGGGTAAACAACGGATTAAACGGGTTGTCGCGCGCCTGCATCCACAGCGTCATGCGGGAGGTATTGGCCTCGGCGTCGCCGCGCCGGTGAAAACCATGGACGTTGCCGATCAGCAAAGTATTGGCCGGCACTATCATGGCTTTGGGCTCTGGATAGCCAAACTCCCTCAATTCATCGCTGGATACTCGGAAAGAACCGTCCCAATAGCGCTGACTGTCGTGCGCATTTTTGTTGCGGCACGCCGCCAAGCTCTGCGCGTATTCCCACTGGATACGCTGCCAGGTGAGTTTGTGCGAACCCGGCACGTAGGTGAAAGGTCCGTTTTGGCGGGTTACCTCGTCGATAAACAGCCAAGCTTTCATGCACGGGTGAAACGTGTCGGTATGCATGTGCTTTTGCGGGTCGTCGCCGTTATGGCCCAGCACGCCGTGCTTGAGGTTTTCGATGTGGAAAAACGGAATGCGGTTTTTCGAGGAGGCATAGCGTACTGGTTTCAGCAATGCCGGATTTTCCGTGAATCTCAGGCACATCGGCAGATGGCTCAACCGCTCGCGGGTTAGAAACACCCGCTGCGTCAAGGTATTGCCTTCCTGGATTTCGCGGATGGGGCCGCGATAATTCAGCAATTCACTTTTGAGCGCTTGAAACTCGTCGGGCGCCAGGAAATTTTCTTTCAAGATAAAGCCGTTGCGGCGGTAGCTGTCCCTGTCTGCGTGCGATACCAGCGGGCTTAACAAGCACAGTCTGAAATTGAACAGCAGGTGTGAGAGGACAACCCGGAATACGTGCAAGCCGAGCAGGTTCAGCGTGTAATTGCCGATGACCGGATTGTTTCTGAACGATTTGCTCCAGGTAAAAACAGTCAATAGATAAAACGGAAGCAATAGCAGTTTTTTAATGGACATGTTTAAACCTTATGATCGTTCCCACGCTCCGCGTGGGAACGCAGCCAGGGACGCTCTGCGTCCCGAATGGTGTTGCCGCAACCGTTCCTAATGCCGGAGGGGGTGTTCACCCCGTCCCGCCTGGAGCCTACAGCCCTGAATGTATCGGCTTTTCAAGGACTGGTTCAACGGCCAATCCTCCTCTACGAAAGCCGCCGCGAAGCGGAATCACTAAGGCTGCTCGAAAGCTATAGCGCCGTCGCGCTACGCTTAGCCGGCGCATTTCATAGTCGCTTGCGCTGCTCCACACGGACTTGTGTATAACGGCGAGCGCCGAGTGTGGGAATGATAAGGCTGAAATTACTCCAACACCCCTTTTTCAACCAGCAATCCCACCAAACCATCGGCATCCAGCCCCTCGCTCTGTACCACCAGATCGGCGGCAGCCGCTACGCCCGGCAGCGCCACCAGACAGATCAATCCGGCGCGGTTCAATTGCGCGGCGATCAGCCCTGCATGGGTGGCCAGTTCCGGCTGGTCCAGTACCACAGCGGCGTGGCCGGCGTCGAACAGCTTGCGTTCTGCAGCGTAGGCCAGGTTTTCGGCTGCGTCGCCGCTCAACCATACCGTGACGGCTTTTTGGCCAAAGCGGGCGGCGCGCTCTTCCTCGGTTACCGGCATCAACAAAGCCTCGCCTTCGGCTTTGGCGACGATCATGCCGGCGCCCACGGTGACGTTGGTCAGCCGGTCGATGACGATGAATGCGCCGGTGCCTTTGCTGCGGCTGTAAGGGTCGAACGCGATGGGGGCATTGAGGGCCACTTCGCACAGGGCGATTTCGTTCAGTTGCAGCTTGTCGGCGGCGTGCTGGTCCAGCGTGTTGACGTCGATGCGGTGGTGGATGCGCGCCACCGAGCCCGGCACGCTTTTGGTGGCCTGCTTGATGACGTAGGACTTGCCGGGCACCAAAGCCGCTTCGGTCATCCACACCAGGTGGGCGAGAAAACGGCTGCCGGTTTCCGGGGCGGAGTCCGGGTGCACCAGCATGTCGCCGCGGCTGACGTCGATTTCATCTTCCAACGTCAGGGTCACGGCCTGCGGCGGGAAAGCTTGTTCCAGCTCGCCGTCCTGGGTGACGATGGCTTTGACCTTGCTGGTCTTGCGCGAAGGCAGCACCATGACGGTATCGCCCTGGTGCACGATGCCGGAAGCGACGGTGCCGCTGAAACCACGGAAGTTCAGGTTGGGACGGTTGACGTACTGCACCGGAAAACGGAAATCGCTGAGATTGCGGTCGCTGGCGATTTCGATGTTTTCCAGGATGTCCAGCAGCGGTTCGCCCTGATACCAGGGCATGTCGGCGCTGAGCTGCACCACGTTGTCGCCGTTCAGGGCGGACATCGGAATAAAGCGGATGTCGTGCACGTCCAGCTTGCCGGCGATGGTCAGGTAATCGTCGCGGATGCGGTTGAACGCGCTTTCGCTGTATTCGACCAAGTCCATTTTATTGATGGCCACCAGCACGTGTTTGATGCCCAGCAGCGAAACGATGAAGCTGTGGCGGCGCGTCTGCGTTTGAACTCCGTGGCGGGCGTCGATGAGGATGATGGCCAGGTCGCAGGTGGAAGCGCCGGTGGCCATGTTGCGGGTGTACTGTTCGTGGCCGGGGGTGTCGGCGATGATGAATTTGCGCCGGGCGGTAGAGAAATAGCGATAGGCCACGTCGATGGTGATGCCCTGTTCGCGTTCGGCTTGCAAGCCATCCACCAGCAAGGCCAAATCGATACCGCCGCCGGTGGTGCCGGATTTAACGCTGTCTTTTTCGATCGCCGCGAGTTGATCTTCGTAGATCATTTTCGAATCGTACAGCAGGCGGCCGATGAGGGTGCTCTTGCCGTCGTCGACGCTGCCGCAGGTGAGAAAGCGCAGTAATTCTTTACGTTCGTGTTGTGCCAGATAGGCGTGAATATCGGTGGCGATAAGGTCGGATTGATGAGACATGGGTGATGGGTATGTGCTTGTGTTTGGAATATGCAGGGGCGAAACTATACCATAAAGCGGCTGGCGGCTTGCCGGCCGGGCTCGGAGCTTGACCGTAGGGTACGCTGTGCGTACCACAGTCCGCGCATACAGCAAACGTCGGAATTTTTACCAGCGACACGCCCATGAAAACCGCCACCAATCCCATCCAACACTTTACTTACGGCGAATACCGCCGCTGGCCGGCGGAGGAACGCTGGGAACTGATCGACGGCGTTGCATACGACATGTGCCCGGCACCGTCGCTGCAACACCAGGAAGTATTGGGCGAATTGTTTCGGCAAACGGCCAACTTTTTACTGGGCAAGCCGTGCCGGGCGTTTGTGGCGCCATTCGACGTGCGTTTGCCCGAAGCCGATGAAACGGACGATCACATCCGCACCGTGGTGCAGCCTGATCTGGTGGTCGTCTGTGATTCCGCCAAGCTGGACAAAGCCGGCTGCCGGGGCGCGCCGGATTGGGTGGTGGAAGTGATTTCACCGCACACCGCTTCCAAAGACCACATCAGAAAGCGCGCCCTGTACGAACGCCACGGCGTCAAGGAATACTGGCTGGTTTACCCTTCCGACAGCGTGGTCACCCGTTATCTATGGCAAAACGGGCGTTTTGACGAACCCAGCATCGGCGCCGCCGCCGGAAACATGGCGGTCACTTGTGTGCCGGGGCTGGAAATCGATTGGACTTTTCTCAATCCGCAGGAAGAGCCGTTGCCGGGACCAAGATCGTATTTATCGTCCCAATGCTGATGCATTTACCAATATTCACCCCGTCCGGCTTAATCCCGGCGGAAATCAGAGCAACCAACCCGCCTCGAACATCACCCGCAAACACAGCGCCGCCATCACCCCCGCCACGACATCATCCAGCATG
>SCQD01000327.1 GCA_004299145.1 Methylococcaceae bacterium
TAGTCGGCGACCGGATCGATGATGTGCACCTCAAAGTCTTTAAAGCAGTATTCGCCCGCATAATCCAGGCTGACGTCGGGAATGTCGGCGATGCGATAGCTGTCGATGGTCTGACTGGCGGCATACACGGCGTTGGTGAACGATTCGGGGGCCGGTCCGCCGTTGGCGATGTTGTATTTGATGCCGAAATCGCCGTCCGGGCCGCCCGGATTGTGGCTGGCGGACAGGATAAAACCGCCGTCCGCGCCGTATTTTCTGATCACGCAGGACGCCGCCGGCGTGGACAGCAAGCCGCCGCGCCCCACCAGCAGGCGGGACACGCCTTTGGCCGCGACCATTTTAATGATGATCTGGATAGCGCTACGGTTGTGATAGCGTCCGTCACCGCCCAGCACCAGGGTTTTACCGGTCAGATCGCCCGCCGTGTTCAGGACGGACTGGACGAAGTTCTCCAGATAGTGGGGTTGCTGGAATACCTGTACTTTTTTGCGCAGACCGGAAGTGCCGGGTTTTTGGTCCTGATAGGCGTTGCTTTTGATGGTGTGAATGTTCATGGCAGAGTGTCAGACTTGAAAATTCTTAATGAAATACAGAATACTATGGCGACAAGTTTATAAACGACCTTAAGTGGTCATGTCCCAGGCTTTGGTGAAGCCAACCTTGTAGGGTACGCTGTGCGTACCTTCGCGGGCTAAGGCTTCTTGAAAGTTGTTTTCAGCCATATCTTTGAATAATCGTATTCCAGGTTTTTGGCAAGGTGAATGAGGAGACGTACACATGTTACTTGATGTTCGCAAATATGGCGCTTTGTTGATGGCGCTGTGGACGGTGAATGCGGCACAGGCCAATGATAAAGAGGTATGGCTGCTGGTGGAAACCCAGCCGCACGTGATGAAGGTGATGGAAGGGAATCAACCCCGGGAAGTGTTTCAGCGCATCGCCATCGGCCGCAAGGGCGTGGGTTTCGACAAGCGCCGGGGGGACGATAAAACACCGTTGGGCTCTTATCGCATCGGCTGGGTCAATGAAAAAAGCCGCTTCGGCAGCTTTTTTGGCCTGAATTTCCCGAACCACGACAACGCCAAGCGTGCCTACGAAACCGGTTTGATCAACGATTACACCTATCGGCATTTGCTCAGCGTCCAGCCGGAAGAGGAGGTGCCGCCGCAGAACACCGCTCTGGGCGGGCAAATCGGCATCCACGGCATAGGCCAGGGTAGTTTGACGGTTCATGAGAACTTCGACTGGACACACGGCTGCATCGCGCTGACCAATGAGCAGGTGGATCGCCTCAAGCAATGGGTCAAAAAGGGCACGCTGGTTGTGATACGCTAGCCGTATCCGAAAAATTCTGCTGGAAAACCAGCGTGATTTGGTGCAAACTTCCACACGGGATGTTGATGTCATCTCGCTTATAGATGATTTAACTCAATCTGTTTTTGTTTAGCTCAAAGGAAAATAATCAATGATTAAGAAAACCTCCAAAGTTGTTGTATCTCTGATGGTTGCCGGTCTGATGGTTGGTTGCGCTTCCTCTTCGGATTTCAATGCACTGAAAGGCCGCGTCGATGGTCTGGAAAGCCAGGTGCGCGCAGTAAAGAGCACGGCTGATCAGGCTCTGGCTGCTTCCCAGTCCGCTGAAGCCGCCGCCAAGCGCGCTGCCGCTTCCGCTGACGAAGTCAATGCCAAGCTGGACCGCATGTTCCACAAAACGATGGTGAAATAAGCTTCACCTGATCGTCCGGTCAGCAGAAGCCCCGCCGGTTTTACCGGCGGGGCTTTTTTATGCCTTAATGCCAGGGTTCCACCAAGGAAGCAGGCAACGCCGTATCGGTTTCAGCTTCCGGCGGCGCGACAGGAAGAGGCGCAGGCTGAGCGATCAACACCGGCACGCCACTCATCTCCTTAACCGCCGCTTTCAGGGCTTGCGGATTGATCTGTGGCGGCGCATTTTTGCCCACTTTCTTTTGAATCAAATCCAACGCGATGGAAAGCAAGCGCTGGTAATCCGGACTGCCTTCTTCCAGGGGGGCGTGCACCAAGTGGTCTTGCTCCTCATCTTCCTGGGGCGGGTGCTCCTTGAAATCCAGAAAGTCTTCTTTCAAGGGCGGGTGTACTTCAATGTACATGTCCTGCCCAAGCCAGCCCACTTTGATCGGCTCGTTGGTGATGTGCACGGGTGATCCGACCGGCACCAGCGGAAACAACTGCTCGACGTCTTCGGGATACATGCGCACGCAACCGTGGGTGACGCGCATGCCGATGCCGAAAGCCTTGTCGATGCCGGTGCCGTGGATCAGATAGCCGGGGATGCCCAGCTTCATGGCAAACCGGCCCAGCGGATTATTGGGACCGGGCGGCACCACGTCCGGCAAAAAATCACCGTTGGCGGCGTGTTCTTTTTTGATGGTTTCTGGTGGGCGCCAAGGCGGATCGACGAGTTTCTGTACGATCGAGGTAGTGCCGCGCGGCGTTTTCCAGTCCATGCGACCGATGCTGACCGGATAGGTCACTACGTCGGTCGGGCCTTGTTTGCCCTGGCGGCGAAAATAAAACAGCCGCATTTCCGGTACGTTGAGCACGATACCGGTGCGCGGTACGTTCGGCAGCACGAACATTTTCGGCAGCAGCACTTGCGTGCCCGCGCCGGGATACCAACGATCCACTTGCCGATTGGCCAGTACGATTTCATCCTGTCCCAGGCTGAAGCGGCGGGCGATGTCCAGCAACGTGTCTTCCTTGTCGGCGTTGGAATAGGCGATTTCGCCGATGACGTCGCTGCCGGCGGCAGGCAAGGGGTAATTTTCCGCCGCCACGGGCAGACAGAATAAAGCCGAAATCAAGCAGGCGGCGTTGCGCCAACCGGCGGGGAATGAAGCGATGGAGTTCATGGAATATTGCGTTGGTTGAAAAAAAGAAAGACCGGGTACCGTTGCTCAGCTGGATGTTACGAGCAATTCCCGCAACACCGTCGTGGCGTAGCCACCGGCCGGCAGAAAAAATTCCAGGCACAGCGTATCCTGGCTGCGTTGCCAGACCAGTTGTTCCGCCATCAGGCGCAAGGGCCGGCGGCTCATTTCCACGCCTTGTTGCTCCAAGCCCCCGCACAAATCGGCATGGCCGCCGGCATGACGCTGCTCCAGCGCTTGCACCAGCCCCGCCACCGGCGTTTCACCCTTGCCCCACAGCGGGCCGGAAGGATGGATTTCCCCGGCGGCGACGCGCTGGCGTATTTCATCGGTAATTTCCGGCGCGGTAAAAAAGCTGTGGCCGCGCCCGAACATGAACACGTCGCCAGTCAGCGCCTGATTCCAGCTACCCGTCATCACCCGCTCGGCCAGAATTTCATTGAACAAAAACGCGCGCGCGGCGGATAAATAAATGCCGCTCAGGTAGCGGTCCGGTTTGTCGTCGAGGCCGGCAAACCAGCGCCTCGCCTGTTCCACGTTATCGGCTTCGCGGCCAAAGCGCTGTTCGCCGAAGTAATTGGGCACGCCCTGAGCCGCGACTTGCTGCAAACGGGATTCCAGTTGGTCTTGCTGCACCTCGCCCAGACTGACGCTCAAGCGAAAGCGGTTGCCGGTCAAGGCACCCTTGGGCAATTTTTTGCGGTGGCGCTGGGTTTGCAATATCCGGATGGAATCGCTGTTGAGAGGGGTCCAATCGGGATCGGCGCGCCCCGGCAAGTGCACGCTGAACCATTGGCGAGTGAGGGCATGGCGGTCTTTGAGGCCGGCATAGCCCACGGCGCGGGGCGGTACGCCGGCCAGGCGCGCCAACTGTTTGGCCACCCATTCGGTGTTTTCGCCGCGCTTTTCCACCCAGAGAAAGACGTGTTCGCCCTGCCCTTCGGGGGTAAATCCCAGCACTTCTTCTACTTGAAAAGCTTCCGGGGCAGTGCGGATGACGCCGTGTCCGGCGGGGCCGCCGTGGGCGTAGGGGGAATATTCAGGCATAAGTACTTCGATAAATTTTTAATTACTTACAGAACATAAACAGATGAAGATGTTCGTCCACGCGCCGGCTAGTGGCTTCATCCACCAAGCCTACCAACTTAATGAATCGTCTTTTATCGAAAGAGCTGACGTGCTTTACTTTAATCAACGAATCTTTCATAAGCCTGTTTTGCAAATTCGCTGGTATTAAAACATCAAGTGCGGCCACATTATTTATTTGAGAGGAAATCGGAATAACGGTCAATAGATTTCCTGACTCGATATATTTGCCACATTGAACAACAAGGGCTGGGCGCACTTTCTGGTATTCATGGCCAAAGCTAGGCTCAAAAT
The DNA here is from genome assembly GCA_004299145.1 of Methylococcaceae bacterium. Lineage (GTDB taxonomy): Bacteria > Pseudomonadota > Gammaproteobacteria > Methylococcales > Methylococcaceae > Methylogaea. Next base: position 4,290 of record SCQD01000327.1, read on the forward strand.
TCACCAGCCATATTTGGCCGCGCCGAAATCCTTTCATGGCTCATCAAGGCCCAAATAATAATCAAGTTCCTCCTGAGACAGAAAATCGGTTGAATTGTCATTGATAGCCGCAAGCTCGATATCCTGCTCAGAAATTTCCATCCCAGCATCCTCAAACGTGACTATAACTTTAAAAAACGCATTTGCTTTCTGAGAAAACTCGCTTGGGCAATATAAATGGCCATCCGCCAATAATCGGCTTTCGAAAACGGCTTGATTCATTAAAGCCCCCGTATATTTTCTGCGTACCTTAAAAGCTTACCCAGCGGCAACCAGCAACGCCACGGCCTGGGCGGAAATACCCTCGCCGCGGCCTTCAAAGCCCATGCGCTCGGTGGTGGTGGCTTTGACGTTGACGTGGTCGACGCCGATGTTCAAATCGGCGGCCACGCACTCGCGCATCTGGGCAATATATGGCGCCAGACGCGGTTCCTGGGCGATGACGGTAACGTCCACGTTGCCCACGCCAAACCCCTTTTCCCGCACCTTGTCACGCACCTGACGCAGCAGCAGACGGCTGTCCACGCCTTTGAGCTGGGGGTCGGTATCGGGAAAGTGCTTGCCGATATCACCCAGCGCCGCGGCGCCCAACAGAGCGTCACACAATGCGTGCAGGGCCACGTCGCCGTCGGAGTGCGCCGCCAGGCTGCGTGCGTGCGGCACGGTGACGCCGCACAGCTTGAGTATGCCGCCATCGCGGAATTGATGGGCGTCATAGCCCATGCCGATGCGTAGGTTCATGGTTGCTCCAAATAAAAAGCCGCCAGAGCCAAATCTTCCGGGCGGGTGATTTTGAGATTGTCCGGGCGGCCTTCGACAATTTTCGGTTGCAGCCCTTTAAGTTCCAATGCGCTGGCTTCGTCGGTGACGAGCGAGCCGTTGGCAGCCGCCTCGCGCAGCGCCTCGCGCAATGCGCCGAGGCGGAACATTTGCGGCGTCAGCGCGCGCCAGATGGTGCTGCGGTCGATAGTGGCGGTGATGGCATCGCCGGACACGCGCTTGAGGGTATCGTGCACCGGCAAAGCCAGGATACCGCCTACGGGTTCGTGCTGGAGACGGGTAATCATCCGCTGGACGTCGCTCGCCGTGATGCAAGGCCGGGCGGCGTCGTGCACCAGCGCCCAATCTTCGTCATGCGCCTGGTTTTGCAGATATTCCAGCGCATTGAACACCGAATCGGCCCGTTCCTTGCCGCCGGGCGCAGTGTGAATCAATGGATGACCGGCGATGGGTAAATCTGGCCAGTAAGGATCTTCCGGGCTGACCGCCACCACGATGCCCGCCCACACGCCGGCCGCCAGCAAGCGCTCCAGCGTGTGTTCGATGACGGTTTTGCCCAGTAACGGCAGATATTGCTTGGGCCGGTCGGCAGCCATGCGCTTGCCGACCCCCGCGGCCGGCACGATGCCCCAGCATCGGGGGGTTACCGGTGTAGAGATTTGTAACATCAGTCTTCCGACGGCAGTTCCAACTGGCCCGCCGCTGGACTGGCGGGCTGGCGGGGATGTTCTTCACGCATGGGCGGCGGCGGTGGGCGCTTTTTCGAAGCCGCGTCGATCACCTGGATAAAGATTTCGTCGGTTTTGATCATGCCCAAGTCCTGGCGCGCCCGCTCTTCCACCGCATCCAGGCCTTCCTTGAGATCGACCACGTCGGCTTCCAGCTCTTTGTTGCGTTCACGCAGCTTGGCCGATTCGATAGCCAGTTCATGGGTACGCAGATGCAAACGCCGCACCTCGGGGATGTTGCCGTCGCCGAACCACAAGCGATATTGCAGCAGGCAGAACAGCAACAGCAAAATCAGGTTGAGCTTTTTCACCCTGACGGCGCGGCGTTAAGCGGGGTCAAACCATGACTTAGAGGCGTGAAAACACCGATTTGCCGGCATAGCGCGCCTTGGCGCCCAGTTCCGCTTCGATTTTGAGCAGGCGGTTGTACTTAGCGACGCGGTCCGAGCGGCTCAGCGAACCAGTCTTGATCTGGCCGGTGGAAGCGCCCACCGCCAGGTCGGCGATGGTGGTATCTTCGGTTTCACCGGAACGGTGCGACATGACCGTGGTGTAGCCGGCGGCCTGGGCCATGCGGATGGCTTCCAGGGTTTCCGTCAGGGTGCCGATCTGGTTCACCTTGATGAGGATGGAATTGGCGATGCCCTTGGCTATGCCTTCCTTGAGGATGGCGGGGTTGGTGACGAACAAATCGTCGCCCACCAGCTGCACGCGCTGGCCCAGCTTTTCGGTCTTCAGCTTCCAGCCGTCCCAGTCGTTTTCCGCCAAACCGTCTTCGATGGTGATGATGGGGTACTTGTCCACCCATACAGTCAGATAGTCGATGAATTCAGCGGAGCTGAACTTGCGGTTTTCCGACTCCAGGTGATAGACGCCGTCCTGGTAGAACTCGGAGCTGGCCACGTCCAGGCCCAGGAATATGTCCACGCCCGGCTTATAGCCGGCTTTTTCGATGGCGGTGAGGATGACGCTGATGGCCTCCTCGTTGGAGGACAGGTTGGGCGCAAAGCCGCCTTCGTCGCCCACGGTGGTGGCCAAGCCCTTGTCGGACAGCACTTTTTTCAGGCTGTGGAACACTTCCGTGCCGTAGCGGATGGCTTCGGCGAAAGTCGGTGCGCCGACCGGCAGAATCATGAATTCCTGCATGTCCACGCTGTTGTCGGCATGGGCGCCGCCGTTGATGATGTTCATCATCGGCACCGGCAGGATGAACTCGCCACCGCCGTGCAGATTGGCATACAGCGGCTTTTTGTTGGCCAGGGCGGCGGCGTGGGCACAGGCCAGCGACACGGCCAGCAGCGCGTTGGCACCCAGGCGGGCCTTGTTGTGAGTACCGTCCAGCTCGAGCATTTTGCGGTCCAGGGCGGCTTGATCGGCTGCGTCCATGCCGACCACGGCGGACTTGATTTCCGTTACCACGTTGTTGACGGCTTTCAGCACGCCTTTGCCCAGGTAACGGGCTTTATCGCCGTCGCGCAACTCGATGGCTTCGCGGGAACCGGTGGAAGCGCCGGACGGCACCATGGCGCTGCCGGAAATACCGGAGTCCAAAATCACTTCCGCCGCCACCGTGGGATTGCCGCGGGAATCCAATACTTCGCGTGCTTGTACATCAACGATTTTTGCCATGTGTATCTACCTCTTATTTTCGAGTTTGTTAATTCATCGTTCCCACGCTCGGCGTGGGAACGCATCCAGCGACGCTCTGCGTCGCGTTGGTGGGTGGTTGCGACGCCCTAAAGACAGCACCACGGGACGCAGAGCGTCCAGGGCTGCGTTCCCACGCGGAGCGTGGGAACGATAAAATTTAAGCTACAACAACTCCCCCGCTTTCACCGTCCGGTCCAGCGCCTGCAAGGTTTCCAGCAAAGGCCGCATGCGCTGCAAAGGCCAGGAATTGGGGCCATCGCTCAACGCTTTATCCGGATCGGGATGGCATTCCATAAACAGGCCGGCGATACCCACCGCCACGGCGGCGCGCGCCAACGGCGGGATAAATTCGCGCTGGCCGCCGGACACGTTGCCCTGCCCGCCGGGCAGTTGCACCGAATGGGTGGCGTCATACACCACCGGACAACAGGTCTGGCGCATGATCGCCAAAGAGCGCATGTCGGACACCAGGTTGTTGTAGCCGAAGCTGACGCCGCGCTCGCACACCATGAGTTGCTGGTTGCCGGTGGCGCGCGCTTTTTCCACCACGTTGGCCATGTCCCAGGGCGCCATAAACTGGCCTTTTTTGATGTTGACCGGTTTGCCGGTCGCCGCCACGCTGCGGATAAAATCAGTCTGGCGGCAGAGAAACGCCGGCGTTTGCAGCACGTCCACCACCGCCGCCACTTCATCCAGCGGCGTGTATTCGTGCACGTCGGTGAGCACCGGCACGCCGAGAGTCGTGCGTACTTTTTCCAGAATTTTCAAGCCCGTTTCCAGGCCCAAACCGCGAAAGCTGCCGAGCGATGAACGGTTGGCCTTATCGAACGACGCTTTGAAAACGTAGGCCATGCCCAATTGCCGGGTGATTTCTTGCAGCGTGCCCGCCACTTCCAGGCACAAGGCTTCGCTTTCGATGACGCACGGTCCGCTGATTAAAAACAGCGGCTGGTCCAGACCGACGGGAAAACCACATAAATTCATAATTACTCCGAAGCTGCAACGCCGCTACGCTGGCGATGCGCCACCGCGCCCTGCACAAAGCCGGAAAACAAGGGATGGCCACCGCGCGGCGTGGACGTAAATTCCGGGTGAAACTGGCAGGCGACAAACCAGGGATGGTCGGGCAATTCGATGACTTCCACCAGGCGGCCGTCGATGGATTTGCCGGAGATGCGCAAGCCGGCCTCTTCCAAAACCTTCAGGTAACGGTTGTTGAATTCGTAGCGGTGGCGGTGGCGCTCGGTAATCACGTCCTTGCCGTACATTTCCCGCGTTTTCGAGCCTTCCACCAGCCGGCATTTTTGCCCGCCCAGGCGCATGGTGCCGCCTTTGTCCGAATCCTGGCTGCGCACTTCCACCTGACCGTCTTCGCTCTGCCATTCGGTGATGAGCGCGATCACCGGGTGCGGCGTGGTCTGCAAAAACTCGGTACTGTGCGCGCCTTCCAGGCCGGCCACGTCGCGGGCAAACTCGATGACCGCCACCTGCATGCCCAAACAGATACCCAGATAAGGAATCCGGTTTTCCCGGGCGTACTTGGCGGTGGCAATTTTGCCTTCCACGCCGCGCTCGCCGAATCCGCCCGGCACCAGGATGGCGTCGACATCCAGCAAAGGCCCCGTGCCGCAATCTTCGATTTCTTCCGACTCGATGTAGCGGATGTTGACCTTGGTGCCGGTATGAATACCGGCGTGCACCAAGGCTTCGGCGATCGATTTGTAAGCATCCGAATGGTTGACGTATTTGCCGACCATGGCGATCGTGGCCTGGTGGGTGGGGTGTTCCAGGGCCGCCAATACTTTGCGCCACTCGCTCAAATCCGCCGCCGGCACGTCCAGCCGCAGCTTTTTCACCACCAGTTCGTCCAGATGCTGTTCGTGCAGCATCAGCGGAATGCGGTAAATGGAATCGGCATCGACGGCGGAAATCACCGCTTCTTCGCGCACGTTGGTAAACAGGGCGATTTTTTTGCGCTCGCTCTGCGGCAACGGGCGATCAGTGCGGCAAATCAGCGCGTCCGGCTGAATGCCGATGGTGCGCAGTTCTTTCACCGAGTGCTGGGTGGGCTTGGTCTTCAGCTCGCCCGCCGTGGCGATGTACGGCACCAGCGTCAAGTGAATGAACAGGCAGCGATCATTGCCCATTTCCATCCACATCTGGCGGATAGCCTCCAAAAAAGGCAGCGATTCGATGTCACCCACCGTGCCGCCGACTTCGATCAAGGCCACGTCGGCCCCTTCGGCGCTGAGGCGGATCAGCCGTTGGATTTCGTCGGTGATGTGAGGAATCACCTGCACCGTCGCGCCCAGGTATTCACCGCGCCGCTCCTTGCGCAGCACGTTTTCGTATACCTGGCCGGTGGTGAAATTGTTGGTGCGGCGCATGGTGGTGCGCACAAAGCGTTCGTAATGACCGAGGTCCAGGTCGGTTTCCGCGCCGTCTTCAGTGACGAACACCTCGCCGTGCTGAAACGGGCTCATCGTGCCCGGATCGACGTTGATGTAAGGATCGAGCTTGGTCAGGGTAACTTTGAGATGGCGGGCTTCCAGAATGGCCGCCAGCGAAGAAGCGGCGATGCCTTTGCCCAGGGAAGAGACGACACCGCCGGTAATGAATATGTATTTGGTCATGAAGTGGTCAGAAGGAGTATCCGGGCGGTGCCGAACCGGAAATGTTGCGGCCGTCGCCGGAGCGGTTTAATCGGACTATTGTAATGGATCGAAGCGGACGGCGCATGCTTGCCCGACAGCACAACCGCCGGGAGGGGGGATAGGGTTTACCAAGGCACAGGCTCAAACTTACGCCGCCACCACGCAACGATCGCGACCTTGATTTTTGGCTTGATACAGCGCCTGATCCGCTCTGGCAAACGCCGTTTCTTCCGTATCTCCGGCGCGGAATTCGCAAATGCCGCAGGAAACGGTGATCGGTATGGGCTTGCCCTCGGAATTGAATCCGCAGTTCTTGACCTTGACGCGCAGGTGCTCCGCCACCAATAAAGCCGCCTTGGCGTCGGCGCCGGTAAGCAGCATGACAAACTCTTCGCCACCGTAACGGGCGATAAAATCGGTTTCACGAATGCCGGAAGCCAGATTGCGTCCGATGACGGCAATCGCTTTATCGCCGGCAAGGTGACCGAAGCGGTCGTTGATCTTTTTGAAATAATCGATATCCCAGACCAACAGGCTCAGCGGACCGCCAAAGCGGCGCCAGCGCAAATGCTCTTGCTGCACCCTTTCATCATAAGCGCCGCGATTGGGCAAACCGGTCAAAGCATCCAGCAGCGCTTTATTATGGGCGGAACGCAACTTGGTGCGCAGTTCGCCGGACTCCACTTCCATCTCGTGCAAGCGCCCGGAGAGCAACTGCACCTGCGTTTCCATCTCCGCCACGCGCCTAGCCTCGCGCTCCCGGTGGCTGTTCAGTTGGTGGGTAATGGCTTCCAGGCGGGATTGCAACAGACCTTTCAACTGCCCCAGATCGGTAGCGCCCTGCGCGCTGCTGCGCAATTCGTCCATGTGGCCGCTGAAAGCCGTGTTCATGGCGGCCCCTTCCCGCGCCACCTCGGTGGAAATCGCGGCAACCCCACCCGCCTGGGTTTCCAGTTCGGCCAATTTGCCGGTCAGGTTGGTGAGAAACTCCTCGATTTCCTGTTGTTCTTTCTGGATGTTGGTCTTGACGGCAAACAGCAGGCTGACCATGTCGCTGAGCGCATTTTCCAGGCTGTCGGCGTCCAGGTCGGCCAACAAGCGTTCTTTGAAACGGCTGGCGCGAAACTGATCGGAACTGGGAATTTCCAGGCTGTCCAGCAAGGCGATCATTTTTTCGCGCAATACGTTGACGTCGATATGGTCGCTGGCTTTACGGGTAAACAGCTTGCCGATAATGCCGGGTTTGCTGGTGTGGACGGGTTTGACTTCCGCCGGTTCGCCGGCGCGCCGGCTCACCACCTGCAGCAAGGCCACGAACAACGATTTGCCTTCACCCAATTGACCGGCTTCGTAACGCTCCCGCACTTTCTCCAGGGAGCTTTTTTCTTCTTCGCTGGCGGCACAATGGCCGAGGAACTGGAACAGCAAGCCGGCATCACTCGGCTTGCCGCCGTGCTCCACCCTGATCAGCGTATCGGTAAGGTTGTCCAGCTGCTGCAAAAGCTGTTCGCTGCGCACGCCTTTGCGCACCAGGTCGCGCACCTGAGCCAAATGCGGATCGATGGCCGAATCCAGTCCCTGCACCGCCAACGCCAAACGCACGATGGCCCGGCACAGAATTTTTTCGCTGTTTTCCCAGGCTACGCGCTTGCCGTCCAGCTCATCGGCCAGTTGGGCATATTTGTTTTTCCAGGATTTTTCGTCAGCGCTGGTCGCCACGTCATTCATCTCCACAAGATCAATGCTTAGCCTTGACCGCAGCCCGTTCCTTGTCGATAAGGAAGTTCAGAATGGCTATCAGGTTGGGGTAGGTTTTCGCCAGATGCCCGGTCAAGCGGTACTTGCCGTTGACCACCACGGTGGGCGTGCCGGTGACGCCATAGCCGGGACCCATGGTTTGCGCCTGGCGCATTTTGGTATCCACGGCAAAAGAATGATAGGCCTTGCGGAAATCGTCTTCGCTGACGCCGTGCCCGGTGAAAAACTTAAGCTGCTCTTCTTCGCTGATCAGCGGCGCGCGCTTGGGATCCTGGCGCTTGGTTTGAATGGCGCTGTAAAAATCGGCGTGCAGCTTATCGGCCAAGCCCAGCGTTTCCGCGACAAAATAAGCTCTGGCGTGGGCGGCCCACTGTTCGTTGAAAACCGCCGGCTGGCGAATGAACAGCACGTCTTTGGGTTTTTGTCCCAGCCAGGTATTCAGGTGGGGCTCGAAATCCAGGCAATGCGGGCAGCCGTACCAGAAAAACTCCATCACCTCGATTTTGCCCGGTTCCGAGGTAGGTTGCGGCGGCACGACCAACTCATAATCGACGCCTTCCTTGAAAGCATCCTGCGCCATCGCTCCCCAGGATGCCAGCACCAACATGATGAACAATACACTCAAGCGTTTCATACTAAAGACTCCCGTTGATGACAACTTTAGCGGCCGGCCGACAAACCGACGATGTAATCAGCCAGTGCGTTGATTTCTTCCTCGCTCAGCTTGACGGCCACGGCGCGCATGATGCCGTTGGCATCGTTGTTGCGCTGCTGGGTTTTGAAATCGCTCAAAGCTTTGGCCACGTATGCGGCGTGCTGGCCGGCCAGCGCCGGATAGCGGGCCGGAATATTGCCGGCCCCGGAGGGGCTGTGGCAACCGGTGCAGGCGGGCGCGCCGTTGGCGTTGCCCATGACATAGACGCGCTTGCCCAGCGGAGAATTGGCGGGCGGTTCGACGATGCCGCTTTGCGTCGCGTAATAGGCCGCCAAATCGTCGATATCCTGGTCGCTCAGGTTGCCGGCGATGGCGTTCATGGAAGGATCGATGCGCTTTTGATCGCGAAAATCGCGCAACTGCCGGGCCAGATAGCCCACGTGTTGCCCCGCCAGTTTGGGAAAAATGGGCGTTTCGCTATTGCCCGTTTTGCCGTGACAGCCTCCACACATGCTCGATTTGTCCCAACCGGCCCGCGCATTGCCTTCCGCCCATGCCGTACCACTCAATGCCGCGGCCAGCACGGCAATCACCCATCGCATCTTCATTTTTCGGCCCCTGCCAGCGTTGACGATAGCCCCTATGATAACAAATCCCCCCGATGACACCACTCACTCGGGGAGAATAGCGCTGGGAGTGAGCAGTGAATATAAAGCCCTATGTTAAATTGCCGGGGGATACTACAATCCACGATCCGCGTCTTACTATAAATTGCCCGGGATGCAATAAATCTGCACCAGGTAAAACCACAGTTGAGCTTATGGTCATTGAAACGCAAACGATAGATCACGCAACGCTTGCCCGACTGGTCGAGTCAGGCAGCGTCCGCGCTGCCCACGTAATCGGGCAAACGGGTGGGTGGGAAGTCATCGTCAATTATGGAACGGTCGAACGCCCTTTAGCCGCGCAACGTAGCGGCAAGGTGCGTTTGTTCCGCAAACTGGAAACGATCACCGCCTACCTTCGGGATATCGGCATCAATCGCTTCGACGTGGATGCGAGCGCCTACCAAGCCGGGGAAAGCACGCCCTACAAGCGCCCTGACCGCGCCGAGGCGCTCAAACAGGCGCACGCCGCCGCCGCACATGACCGATGGTTTCGGGAACAGGTGCAACAGGCCCTGGACGAAGCCGACAAACCGGATGCGGTGTTTATTCCACATGAAGTGGTCATGGCCGAATGGGAAATCAAGCGGGCTGAACTCCTGCAACGCGCCCAAGAGACGCCGCCGTCTTGAAAGTCGAATGGACAACAGCGGCCAAGCGAGACCATGATGCGCTAATCGACCACATCGCCCAAGACCAGCCGCTGGCTGCTGTCGAACAAGGCGACGAGATCACGCAACAAATCGCGCGATTGGGCGAGTTCCCGAATATGGGCCGCGCGGGCCGTTTGTGCGACACGCGGGAACTGGTCATCAACCGGACGCCTTACGTGGTCGCATACCGGATCAAGGGCGAAACCATCCACATCTTGCGTATATTGCACGGGGCGCAGCAGTGGCCCGCGCAGCTTTGAAGTAATCGTTCACGCCCCACCTTTGCCCCCCGGCCCCTCGCTTCGCTCTCCCACCGGGAAAGCCGCCGCGAAGCGGTATCACTAAGGCTTCTGGAGAGGGCTAGGGTGAGGGCATAAAAAAGCGGGGGGCGTGAACGATTACGCTTTGAAAACCGGCTTGCCGCCGGTCCATCGACCGCCACAGGTTTAGCATTATGAAACCCAACCCCCTCTATTTCCGCACCGAATTTCTGCAAAGCGCCACCACCTTGCGCGAAGCGCCGCCGGACGAAGGACGCGAAGTGGCTTTTGCCGGACGTTCCAACGCCGGCAAATCCAGCGTCATCAACACCATCACCCAACGTAAAAACCTGGCGCGCACCAGCAAGACGCCGGGGCGTACCCAGTTGCTGAATTTTTTTCAAGTCACCGACAGCTGCCGGCTGGTGGATTTGCCCGGCTACGGTTATGCCAAAGTGCCCAAGGCCATGCAGGCGGCCTGGGGCAAAGCCATGGAAAACTATCTGGCCGACCGGCAGGCGTTGCAGGGGGTGTTTTTGATCATGGACATTCGCCATCCGCTCACCGACTTCGACTGGCAATTAATCGACTGGTGCAGCCAGACCAACCTCGAATTGCACCTGGTATTGACCAAGGCCGACAAGCTCAGCCGGGGCGCTGCCGGCAATACGCTGCTGCAAGTGCAGCGCCGCGTGCAAAGCGAAGGCATCACCGCCAGCGCGCAGTTGTTTTCCTCCCTCAGCCGCAGCGGCCTGGAAACAGCGCATTCGGTGCTGGATCACTGGCTACATGCGAACCTGTGACAGCCGGCGATACGTGGATGGACGGCGCGCGCCGATCAAGCGTTCACGCCAATAGGGTTCGGCCAGACTGGAACGCATCACGCTGCGACCCGAACGGGGGGCGTGGATAAACGCATCCTGCCCCACATACAGCCCCACGTGGGAAAACGGCTTGTCTTCGACGTTGAAAAACAGCAAGTCTCCCGGCCGGCGCTGTTCCAGCGCAACCGACGGCAACTCCTTGGCCATGCTCAATGCATCACGCGGCAAACGCACGCCCTGTGCGGCATACACATACTGCACCAAACCACTGCAATCGAACCCCTGCGCCGGTGATTCGCCGCCGTAACGATAAGGGTAACCTTGCAGCCGCGCCGCATCCTGCACCGCCTGCCAGTTGCCCTCCGTCGCCTGCGGCGCCGGCATTTTTTTGCTGGAACTGCCGCAGCCCACCAGCCCAACGGCCAGACAGCCCAGCACCAGCCAGCGCAGCCATCGTGAAAACATAAAAAATCCCCCGAATTTTGACGCACTCGGCGCCGGTATCGGCAAACCAAGCAGAATCCGCGCCGCGACTTTCAGGCAAACCACGGCTTTGGCAAAAATCCGAACGCGCACGGACGAAAAGCTTTACCATGCGCTTTTTATGACATTTTTACGAGGCATCCCTTATGCAAATCGCAGCCCGCAAAGTCGTCTCCCTTCACTACACCTTGCGCGGCGAGGAAGGTGACCTCATCGACCAAGCCACCCCGGAGGAACCGTTTTTCTATATCCACGGCGTGGGCAACATCATCCCCGGCCTGGAAAAAGCATTGGACGGAAAATCAGCGGGTGACAAACTGAGCGTATCCATCCCCCCCGAAGACGCCTATGGCCTGCATGACAAGGAACAGGTGCAGATCGCGCCACGCAGCGCTTTCTATGGCGTGACCGATATAAAGCCGGGGATGCAGTTTCAAGCCGAAACAGAATCCGGGCACTATCAACTGGTGACGGTACAAGCGGTAGACGGCGATCAAGTCATACTCGACAGCAATCACCCACTGGCCGGACAAACACTGAATTTTGACGTGGAAGTCGTCAGCATACGCGACGCTTCAGCGGAAGAACTGGACCATGGGCACGTCCATGGCCCCGAAGGACACCACCATTAACAGTTAACGGTGGCTTTGACGACCAATGCTGTTGATGAAGGCTCGGACATAACAGCATTGCCCCCACCCCGGGAACCCGAGGCTGTAAAAGCCCCCTCTCCCCTCGGGAGAGGGTTGGGGTGAGGGGGAGATAAAAAATCGCGGCCTTTTAATCCCTTCATCCCAACCTTCTCAAGAACCCTTATCAGTCGAACGTGGCGCTGGTTTCGCCGCTCTTCTTGTTCCACTTGATGGTGATTTTTTCCACCGTGCAAAGATCGATATCTTCCCAAACGGCTTCGGATTCATCGTCGCTATAAACGACTTTAAGATCAAACTTACAACCCCGGGAACCGCGCGGAAAATTGATATTGACGCGTTCGCCGTTACCCAGAGTATCCTGCCCTAAAATATCCTCCTCCCAATCGGAGGTAGAGGCGGCGGACACGTATACCTGATCGATTTCATAACCCGTTTTATTGATCAGGGTAAAATCCTGTTTCCCCGCAGCCCAAGCGCTGCTCGTTGCTACAAATGCCAGTGCGCCGGCAATCAGCCACTTTTTCATGATGAATACCTTTTTATTGTCGTTGTTAAAGGGGGCGATGTCATGCATCGCATGCGATTAAACGCATTATTTTTGCCGTCAAAACAGGGCATTACCTAATACGCGCAACCGCTGCCGGGATTCTATAAAGGAACCCCGGCAGCGTCAAGCCGCGCCCACCCAGGCCAAAACCAAAGTTTCGCGGCTGCTTCCCCCCTCTTTAACCTCGCGCAATAACTTATTGGTGATTCAATCCGGCAAGCAAAAACGCGGCCATCGCAACAAACCCAGCGAGACTGCGTTCATGGTTCGCGCTGATGCTCGCGGCGCCTAATCGGCGCGTCGTGCAAAGTCGAAAAACGCATGCCCTCCCCTGTTTCCAGGCCGTACTGCCGGCAGGCTTCGAATAACTCCACCGGATGCCACACCAGCCAGTCGTTTGCTGCACGCGGTATCTGCCGGATGTCGCGCGGCAGCTGCAAAACGGTGGCCGTCAAAGCCGCCGCGTCCTCGCGAAAATACTAAGGCTTCTGGAAAGCGTTAGCGGCGACGGCGCTTTGGCTTTCGAAGCGATGTGTTGACGTTTAAATTAGCGCTTCGAAAGCGACAGCGGCGTCTAAGGCCGCCGCACTCCATAGGTTCCGCCTTGATACCCAAAATACCGGCGTAACTCACGACGCCATGGAGCTGAATAGATACAAAGGCCGCGGCCATTTACTCCCCTCATCCCAACCTTCTCAAGAAGCCTTATTTTTTCCGCTTCGCGGAGGCTTTCCCTGGGGGAGAAGGAGCGGTTTTAACCGCAGGTTCCTGGGTAGGGCTGGGGTGAGGGCTTAAAACCGGGGACGTGAACGATTACCCAAGCTGGCGCGTTCCGCCCCGCTGCCCTACCATACAGCACCCCCACCGCACGGAGCCCGATGCATGAGCCGGATATTTATCAGCTACAGCCACCAGGACGAGGCTTGGAAAAACCGCGTTGCCGCCCAGTTGGGCGTGTTGGCGCAGCAAGGGATGCTGGAGGTTTGGGACGACCAGCGCATCGCCGCCGGCGACGACTGGCTGCCGGCCATCGAAACCGCCCTGGGCCAGTGCGATGTCGCCCTGCTGCTGGTCTCCGCCGCGTTCCTCAACTCCAACTTCATTCTGCGCCAGGAAATTCCGCCGCTGTTGCAGCGCCGCGCGGCGGAGGGGGTACGGGTGATTCCTGTCATCATCAGGCCTTGCGCTTGGAGAAAAATCCCCTGGCTGGCCGCCATCCAAGGCCGGCCCAAGGACGGCACGCCGCTGTCTTCCATGAGCGAAAACGGCGCCGAGCAGGCACTGGCTGATTTGGCCGAGGAAGTCTGGGGCTTATGCTCATCCCCTTGCGATCAACCAAGGCCGGCGCGCGAATCAGCCCTCACCCCAACCCCTCTCCCGGAGAGCGAGGGGCTTAATGGCGCCGCATTGCCATGCCTCGCCCCCACCCGCCTACGCCACGGCGCTGCCCATTTATTCGGCCGCGATGCCGAGCTACAAGCGCTGGACCAAGCCTGGCGCAATCCGCAAACCCGGGTGTTGACCGTGGTGGCCTGGGGCGGCACCGGCAAGACTTCGCTGGTGCTGGAATGGCTGAACCGTTTCAGCGTGCAAAACTGGCCCGGCTGCCGGCGGGTGTTCGACTGGAGCTTTTACAGCCAGGGCAGCCGCGACGATGGCGCGGCTTCCGCCGACAGTTTCATCAGCGAAGCGCTGAAGTTTTTCGGCGACCCGGCCTTGGCCGCCGCCGGCGCTGCCGCCTGGGACAAAGGCGCGCGCCTGGCGCTGTTGGTGGCGCAGGAACCTTCCTTGCTGGTGCTGGACGGCCTGGAGCCGCTGCAACACCCGCCCGGCCCCCTGGCCGGCCAGTTGAAAGACCCGGCGCTGCAAGCGCTGCTCACCAGCCTGGCGCGCCACAATCCCGGCTTGTGCCTGATCACCAGCCGCGAATCGGTGGCCGATTTAGTGCCCTACCGGGACAGCAGCGCGCCGGAATTGCCGCTGCCATCCTTGCCGGAAGCGGCCGGCGTGCAATTGCTGCACAACTTGGGCGTCCAGGGCAGCGCCGCCGAGTGTTGCCGGTTGGTGCGGGAAGTGAACGGCCACGCTTTGACCCTGCACCTGCTGGGCCATTACCTGAAGCGCGCCCACGGTGGCGACATCCGCCGCCGCGCTTTGGTCAAGCTGGATAAAGCCGACGCCGAGCTGCAAGGCGGCCACGCTTTTAAAGCCATGGCCGCTTACGACGCCTGGCTGGCGCAAGGCGGCGCACACGGCCGGCGCCAACGCGCCGTGCTAGGGCTGCTGGGCCTGTTCGACCGCCCGGCCGATGCGCAGTGTCTGGCGGCGCTGCGCCGGCCGCCGGCCATCGCCGGATTGACCGACGGATTGTTTAGCCGGCAAAAGCGCTGGTTTGGTTTGTTGAAAACCGAACTGCCTTTGGAAGAAGACGAGTGGAACCTGGCCGTGGCGGATTTACGCGACTGTGGCTTGCTGCTGGGCGAGAACAACCCCGGCGGCACGGCGGCGCTGGACGCCCACCCGCTGATCCGCGAGTTTTACGCCCGCCGCCTGCGCCAAGACTGCCCGGCGGCCTGGCGCCAGGGCCACGAACGCTTGTTCCGCCATTTGTGCGACAGCACCCCCGATCAGCCTCAGCCGACCCTGGCCGATTTGCAGCCGCTGTACCAGGCCGTGGCCCACGGCTGCCGGGCGGGTTTGTACCAGGAAGCCTGTGACCAGGTTTATTTCGAGCGCATCCTGCGCGGCACGGGGGACGATGGTTTTTACAGCAGCAAAAAACTCGGCGCCATCGCCTCCGATTTGGCCGCCATCGCCGGTTTGTTCGAGCAGCCCTGGCGCCGCCCGGCGGCGGCGCTCAGCGCCGACGACCAAGCCTGGCTGCTCAACGCAGCGGCGTTTTATCTGCGCGCCCTGGGCCGGCTGGCCGAGGCGCTGCAACCGATGGGAGCGGGAGTGGAAAGGCTCGTCGAGCAGAAACGCTGGAAAAACGCCGCCCAAGGCGCCGGCAATATGAGCGAACTGCAACTGAGCCTGGGCAATATCACCGCAGCGCGGGAAGCGGCGGAGCGGGCGCTGGATTACGCCGACCGCAGCAGTGATGCGTTTATGCGCATGGCCGTCCGCACCACCCTGGCCGACGCCCTCGACCAAGCGGGGCAGGCCGAGGCGGCGCAGGAATGGTTCCAGCGCGCCGAGGCCATGCAGGCGGAGCGCCAGCCCGGCTACCCGCTGCTCTATTCGCTGGCAGGATTCCGCTATTGCGACCGGCTGCTGGCGGCGGCCGAGCGGGCGGCTTGGCGGGTGTGGCTGGCAAACGCGGATGTGGCGCGCGGACAAGGCGGAAAGCCGGCCGCAGCCGGCGCGGCCCCGGCCGGCGAACTCATGGCGCAGTGCCAGGCCGTGGCCCAGCGCGCCGGGCAAGCGCTGCAATGCGCCAAAGACAACAACCTTTCGTTGCTCAGCATCGCCCTCGACCAGCTCACCCTGGCTCGCGCCGCCCTGTATGCCGCGCTGCTGGGGGGCGAGGCCGCCGGCTTGGACAGCGCCGCGCGGCACGGCACCGCCGCCCTGGCCGGCCTGCGCCAAGCCGGTGCACAAGAATTCATTATCCGTGGCTTGCTCAGCCAAGCCTGGCTGGCCGCCGCGCAAGGGCGGCTGGACGACGCCAAACAGGCGCTGGCCGAAGCCGAAGACATCGCCCGGCGCGGCCCCATGCCCTTGTTCCTGGCCGACGTGCACCTGCACCGCGCCCGTTTGTTCAGCGACCGCGACGCCCTGGCGCAAGCCGCCGCCTTGATCGAAACACACGGCTACGGCCGCCGCGCCGAAGAACTGGCCGACGCCCGGCGCGCCGGCGGTTCCGCCGGGTTGCCCGATGCAACAACGCCGCGGACGGGGTAAACGCCAGGCTGTTGAAATTTGCGTTTTAATTCACTCGGGCCTATCAAAAAGATTAGTTCTACTTTGTCAGATTCCACCAACAACGTCGTTCCGCCAGAGCCTGCCCCGCTCAGGGATTGGCGGGGGATTGGCGGAACCCAGGCACAAGGATGTGAAGGCTGCGGTCTAGCTTTTTTCTTTCGAATCAACAGCATAGTGATTCGCAGGCTGCCATCCATGGCCCTGGATTCCGCCAATCCCTGGCGGAATGACGGAGCTTCAGACGCAAGGCCATAAGATGCGCAAAGATTATAGATGTGCCGACGACAGGAGGCGCATCTGTCGCGAGCGATGCGCTTCCCTTCAAGAAGCCTTAGTGATTCCGCGAGGACGCGGCGGCTTTCGTTCAGCGCATCTATGGCCCTACGTGCAGATTGATGAAAATTTCCATTGTTAAGCCTCTGCTCTGTTTGATGACCCAGTCTATGGTAGGCCGTGCTTTGGGGCTGCGTACGATTTATGGGGCGTGGTAATACGTGCGGGGTTTTTCTCATTTCGGGACGCAGAGCGTCCCAAGATGCATTCCCACGCGGAGCGTGGGAACGATGGCCCTCGTTGTCTTAACGGCATTACCCCAACCGCTCACTCCGTCCCTCAACCGCGCCGTGTTTCTTCTTGGCCATGCGGGCGATGGCTTCCAGGCGCGCCACGGCCATGCCGTTGACCGAGTCGGCGGGAAACTGGCCGCTGGCCGTATCGCGCGCTCCCGCCGCCTGGCCGGTGAGCAGTTCCAGCGCTTCGTCGACGCGGCCTACCGCATAAATGGCGAAGCGATTTTGCGCCACCGCGTCGATGACTTCTTCCTTGAGCATCAGGTTGCGCTGGTTGGCTTTGGGGATGATGACGCCCTGCCGGCCGCTCAGCCCGCGCGCCTGGCACAGGTGGAAAAAACCTTCGATTTTTTCGTTGATGCCGCCCACCGCCTGCACTTCGCCCTGCTGGTTGATGGAGCCGGTGACGGCGTAGCTTTGCTTGAGCGGCAACCGGGTGAGCGCCGAGATCAGCGCGCATAGCTCGGCCAGGGCGGCGCTGTCGCCGTCCACGTAGCCGTAGGATTGCTCCAGGGCGATGTTGGCGGATATGGCCAGCGGAAAGCGCTGGGTGTAGCGGCTGCCCAAATAACCGGCCAGGATCATCACGCCTTTGGAGTGAATGGCCTGGCCCAGTTCCGCTTCCCGCTCGATGTCCACCACGCCGCGCGAGCCGGGATAGACGGTGGCGGTGATGCGCGCCGGCATGCCGAAACTGGTGTCGCCGATGGCCAGCACGGTGATGCCGTTGATCTGGCCGATGGCCTGGCCTTCGGTGGCGATGAGGATGGCGCCGTCCAGCATGTCTTCCAATACCTGCCGGCTGATGCGGCCGGTGCGCTGTTCTTTGGCGTGCAAGGCTTGGCGCAGATGACTGTCGTCGATGGCGGCGTCGCCTTGCTGGCTGCGCAGCAGTTCCGCTTCGCCCACCCGCTGGAATACCTCGCTCATGCGCGCCGACAATTGCTGCTGGTGTTCTGCCAGGCGCGAGCTGTACTCGGCCAGCATGGCCATGGCGGCGGCGGTCAGCGGGCGGCAGCCTTCGGCTTCGCTGTGGGCTTTGACCAGTTGGGCGAACTGGCGCAGCGTGGCGTCGTTGCGCGGTATGGTGTCGTCGAAATCGGCCAGCACGCGGAACAGTTCGCCGAATTCTTCGTCCAGCTCTTGCAGCAGGTAATACACTTCGCGCGGACCGACCAGGATCAGCTTGATGTCCAGGGGGATTTCCTGGGGGGTGAGCGTCATGAGCCCATTGCCGGTTTCGCCGGGCGCGGGCGTTTCGATTTTGATGGAACGGGTTTGCAAGGCGCGCTTCAGCGCCGACCAGGTTTCCGGTTCCGCCAGCAGCTTTTCCGCTTCGACCACCAGATAACCGCCGTTGGCGCGGTGCAAGGCGCCGGAAGAAATCAGCCGGTAGTGGGTAATTAAAGCGCCCTGGTCGTTGACGTATTCCACCCGGCCGAACAGGTTGGCGTAGCAGGGATAGGGTTCATAGACCATGGGCGCGCCACTGCCGGCTTCGTGCGCCACCAGCAGACGGGGCTGGTATTGGTCGATGAGCTGGGTGCGCTTGGCGTAGTCGTCGCGCGGTTCGGCGTCGCGCTCGCTGACCAGTTGTTCGCTGACCACGCGGAACAGGTCGGCGCGCACGGCGGTCAGGTAAGCCAATACTTCGGGGGTATCGGCGTATTTTTCTTCCAGGGCGTGCAGCAGCGGTTCGATGGCGTCGCGCACGGTTTCGCGGTTGAGCTGGCGCAGCCGCTCCAGGCTTTCCCGCTTCCACTGCGGCAATTCCGCCAACACCTGGGCCAGAAAATCCTCCAGGTCCTGCACGTGTTTGTGAAACGTGGTGCGCTCTTCGTCCGGTAATTGGGCAAAGCCGGACTCTTCCAGCGGTTTGCCCTCCTGCAGCGGGGTGAAAGTGATATTGTCGCCGTCGCGGAACATGGCGATGCCGAATTCCTGCGCTTTGCGCTCCACTACGGAAATGGCCTGGTTGTAGCGCTGCGCGAACTCCCGATCTATGGAGGATTTGCGCTGCTGGTAAGCGGGGCTTTCGAAAGCGGTGGGAAACAGCGCCAGCAAGCTGTCGGCCAGGC
>SCQD01000032.1 GCA_004299145.1 Methylococcaceae bacterium
TAGCGCTGCGCGAACTCCCGATCTATGGAGGATTTGCGCTGCTGGTAAGCGGGGCTTTCGAAAGCGGTGGGAAACAGCGCCAGCAAGCTGTCGGCCAGGCCGTCGACGTCCTGCTGCAATACCCGGCCCTGGCCCGGCGGCAGCCGCAGGGCGATGGGTTCGCGCGTTTCGGCGAAGTTGTTGAGATAGAGCCAGTCGTTGGGGGTGGGCAGCTGTTTGCCGGCCGCCGACAGACAGTCGCGCACCAGCGACAAGCGTCCGGTGCCGGATTCGCCCATGACGAAGATGTTGTAGCCGGGCCGGGTCATGGCGATGCCGAACTGCAATGCATCCTGCGCGCGATGGTGGCCCAGGAAACCATCGAACGGTTCCAGTTCCGCGGTGGTGGTGAAAGCTAAGGATTCGACGGTGACCGCTGCTTTAAGGCAGGCGGATGTAAGGGCTGAAATAGGATTGTCGGCGGTTGCCATGGTGTTTTAGCAATAGTAGTGGAAAGGCCGTGCGGTGGACTAATTCACGGCCTGTTTGATATAGTGGGTGACTTCATATGCAAGCCGCCGCGTCCTCGCGGAGTGATTAAGGCTTCTTGACTTTTTGGCTGGCGCCGGTAGCCCGGTCCGGCGATACCTAACCATCGGTCGCCACGGTATACGCGGCGACTTTAAATATACCCCCTCTCCCGCGGGAGAGGGTCGGGGTGAGGGGCGGTCGCGGCACACGGACGTTCGCTAACGGGTGCGGCAAGTGTGCCATGATCGCCAGACTTAGTTTGGTTCTTAATTTGGGAAATGTCTATGACCATCAAAATTGCTATCAACGGTTACGGGCGCATCGGCCGTAATGTTTTGCGGGCGCTGTACGAAGCCAAGCGCACCAACGACATCAGCATCGTCGCCGTCAACGACCTGGGCGATGCCAACACCAACGCCCACCTGACCAAGTACGACACCGTGCATGGCCGCTTCGCCGGTGAAGTCTCGGTGGAAGGCGATTACATGATCGTCAACGGCGACCGCATCCGCGTATTGGCCGAGCGCGATCCGAGCAAGCTGCCCTGGGGTGAAATGGGCGTGGACGTGGTGATGGAATGCACCGGCTTCTTTACCAGCAAGGCCAAGGCTTCCGCCCACCTGGCCGGCGGCGCCAAAAAAGTCATCATTTCCGCACCGGGCGGCAAAGACGTGGACGCCACCATCGTCTACGGCGTCAACCACAATACGCTGAAAGCCAGCGATACGGTGATTTCCAACGCTTCCTGCACCACCAACTGCCTGGCGCCGCTGATCAAGCCGCTGCACGACAAGATCGGCGTGGTGCACGGTCTGATGACCACGGTGCACGCCTTCACCAACGACCAGGTGCTGACCGACGTGTATCACGAAGACCTGCGCCGCGCGCGTTCCGCCGTGATGTCGATGATTCCCACCAAAACCGGCGCCGCCGCCGCGGTAGGCCTGGTATTGCCGGAACTGAACGGCAAGCTGGACGGTTTCGCCGTGCGCGTACCCACCATCAACGTGTCGCTGGTCGACCTGACCTTCGTCGCGGCGCGCGCCACCAGCGCCGATGAAATCCACGCCATCATGAAAGAAGCCGCCGCAGGCGAACTGAAAGGCGTGCTGAACTACAACGACAAGCCGCTGGTTTCCATGGACTTCAACCACGATCCGGTATCCAGCACTTACGAAGCGTCCCTGACCAAAGTGATGGGCGGCACGCTGGTGAAAGTCCTGTCCTGGTACGACAACGAATGGGGTTTCTCCAACCGGATGCTGGACACCACCGTTGCCTTGATGAATGCAAAATAATTTAAATAAAGCGGGCAAGCATGAGTATTCGTAGAACCAAAATTGTCGCCACCCTGGGTCCTGCCACCGATGATCCAGTCATGCTGGAAAAAATCATCAAAGCGGGCGTGGACGTGGTTCGGTTGAACTTTTCGCACGGCGACGCCGAAACCCACAAAAAGCGCGCCGAATTGGTGCGCACCATCGCGGCCAAGTATCTGCGCCACGTGGCCATTTTGGTGGATTTGCAGGGACCGAAAATTCGCATCGCCCGCTTTCGCGACAAAAAAATATTCCTCGAAAGGGGGGCGCCCTTTGTTCTGGACATCAACCTGCCGTCGGAAGCGGGGGACGAAACCCAGGTGGGCATCAGCTATCCGCAGTTGGCGAGCGACGTCGAACCGGGTGATGTGTTGATGCTGGACGATGGCCGCGTCGAGCTGGACGTGGATCGCGTCGAAGGCGGCCGCTTGTTTTGCACGGTGCGCGTCGGCGGTGAATTGTCCAACAACAAGGGCATCAACCTGCAGGGCGGCGGCTTGTCGGCGGCGGCCTTGACGGAAAAGGACAAAGCGGACATCCAAACGGCGGTGCAAATCGACGCCGATTACGTGGCGGTGTCTTTCCCGCGCACGGCGGCCGACATCGAGGAAGCGCGCCAATTGCTGCGCGAAGCCGGCGCCATCGACGGCAACATCGGCATCGTCGCCAAGATCGAGCGGGCGGAAGCCATCGAAATGCCGGTGATCGAAGAAATCATCAAAGCCTCCGACGTCATCATGGTGGCGCGCGGCGATTTGGGCGTGGAAATCGGCGACGCCCGTTTACCGGGCGTGCAGAAAGACTTGATCACCCGCTCGCGCGCCTTGAACCGCGTGGTGATTACCGCCACGCAGATGATGGAATCCATGATCAAAAGCCCGCTGCCCACCCGCGCCGAAGTGTGCGACGTGGCGAATGCGGTGTTCGACGGCACGGATGCGGTGATGCTGTCGGCGGAAACCGCCAGCGGCGACTATCCCGACAAGGCGGTGGAAGCCATGGACCGGGTCTGCCTGGAAGCGGAACAATATCCTTTGATGGTAAACAACGAGGAACGCAAGGAATATGCACCGTTCCACCGCATCGACGAAGCCATCGCCATGGCGACCATGTATGCCGCCAATCACTTGAACGTGAAGGCCATCGCTTCGTTGACGGAAACCGGCTCCACCACGCTGTGGATGTCGCGCACCAGTTCCAATATCCCCATTTTTGCGCTGACGCCGCACCGCAAAACCTGCACGCGGGTGACGCTGTTCCGCGGTGTTTATCCTTTCAAGTTTTTCATGGATACCATCGACCACGCCGAATTGAATCAGGCCGTGATCGACGATTTCTTGCGGCGCGGCCTGGTGGACAGCGACGACGACCTGGTGATCCTGACCAAGGGTGATCTGAGTGGGGTACGCGGCGGCACCAACGCCATGAAAATTGTCCGCGTCGGGGATGTGCGCAGCAGGTAAGCATCAAAATCAGGCCGGCGTCACTCCCCCGTAGGGTGCCGTCAAGTCCAGGCCTCACCGTTCGCCCTGAGCTTGTCGAAGGACGAACGGTGAGGCCTTTCCTTTTTAAGCTCCGCTCACCGAACCGCTTAACTTACCGGCCCTGCACCAAAACGCAATCCCATCAATAACCGCTCGCCATCCACCCCATCGCAGCGGTGATCAACAGCACGCCGATCACGTCCAGCATCAAGCCGGCTTTCAGCATGTCCCGCGCGGCAATGCGCCGGGTACCAAAAACGATGGTATTGGGCGCAGTCGCCACCGGCAGCATGAAGCCCAGCGAGGCCGCCAGCGTGGCTGGCACCAGCAACACCAAAGGATGCACCCCCATATTGGCTTGCAACACCAGCAAAACCGGCAGCATCAATTGAATGCACGCCACGTTGGAGGCAAACTCACTGATGACGGCGATCAACGCGCACAAAGCCAGCAGCACCCCGTAAATATTGGCATCGGCCACAAACGCCAATTGCTGCCCCAGCCACGCGCTGAGCCCGGACAGTTCAAAGCCCTTGGCCAAAGCGAAACCGCCACCGAACAGCAGCACGATATCGAAAGGCAGTTTGGCCGCTTCGTCCCAGCACAGCAGCGCCCGGTCGGGCTCCTGGCGCGAAGGAATGACGAACAACGCCAGCGCCGCCGCCACCGCCACCGTGCTGTCGCCGACGAATTCCTGACTCCGGAACAAACCGCCCCAGCCGTGCAGGGTAAACCCGCCAAAATCGATATCGCCCCGGCTGAACCACAATAAAGCGGTCAATACGAACACCACGCTGACCACGATTTGCTCGTAATCCATGGCGCCCAGCCGGCGATACTCGCCGATAAAATAATCCCGCTTGATCACCAGGCGCTCGCCGCCGGATACGAACAGCCAGCGCAACAACGCAAAGCTGATCAGCAAAAACAGTAAAGAAATGGGAAAACCCACGGCAAACCAGTTGAAAAAATTCATGTCGTGGTTTTGCGGGAACTTTTCCAGGTAAAAGCGCAGGAACACCATATTGGTCGGCGTGCCCACCAGGGTCGCCATGCCGCCGATGGTGGCGGAATAGGCCAGACCGATGAGTATGCCCGCCTCCAGACGCCGGGTACGCTCATCCGCCCCCAGATGCATTTCCAATTGCACCATCAGCGCGACCACGGCGGCGAGCAGCATCATCACGGTGGCGGTATTGGAAATCCACATGGAAATGCCGTAAGCCGTCAGCATGACGCCGAACAAAACCCGGCTGGCGCTGCTGCCCATCCAGGACAAAATGCGCAATGCGATGCGCTGGTGTAAATCCCAGCGCTCCAGCGCCAATGCGATCAGAAAGCCGCCGATAAACAAAAAAATCACCGGGTCCATGTACTGCGCGGCCACGCTTTTGGTATCGGCTATGCCCAGCAGCGGCAGCAGCACCAGCGGCAATAACGCCGTGACCGACAAATGCACGGCTTCCGCCAGCCACCAGATCGTCATCCACGCCGCTACCGCCGCCATTGCCGTCACGGCTGGCTTGCCGGGCGACAAATCGGCAAAAAGCAGTATCGCTAAAAAAGCCGACGGTCCGGCCCATAAGCGCCAATTAAATTGC
This sequence comes from Methylococcaceae bacterium, assembly GCA_004299145.1. Lineage (GTDB taxonomy): Bacteria > Pseudomonadota > Gammaproteobacteria > Methylococcales > Methylococcaceae > Methylogaea. The sequence continues at coordinate 4,915 of SCQD01000032.1, forward strand.
ATGATTTACAGCTATTTTTGGGTAAAAAGCTTTTTCCGCAAGCCTTTCAGCAAACTGGTCTTGTCGCCATCATAGGCTTCCGTAGGTTTAGCGTTTTGCTGGGGTTCAGGCATTTCGTTCAGTGCTTGCTGACTGGTTTCGCTTTCGATGCGGGCTTTTTCCTGCGCCAGATGTTCGCGCAGTTTCCGGCGTTCGTCGTCGGTAATATACATTTTGCCGAAGTTATCGAGTTTGCGCAGAATGTAGTTACCCAGTTTATCCAGCCATTCTTCGTCGATTTCCTCCGCGTCGAACTCATGCCGCTTGGCGGAAACTCCGTCCAGGTTGGCAACGGTGACGACCAGCTTGGATTTTGCGATATCCGCCTGGCACATGATCGTCACCATGATTTGCAGCCTGGCCTGGTAAATGATTTCCTGGGTTTGCCCGGACGGGGTGCGCACCGGCCAGTCGATGTATTTGATCTGTTGCGTCACAAAAAATTTGTGCGTCTCGTCCGACTTGTCGAAGCTCACGCCATAACGGCGCTCTTCGGGCGCACGGCATACAAACGTCAGCACCACCCGCTTGGGACTGTCCGTACTGTCGATGCGAATCCGATAATCCTCCTGCTTCAGTCCGCCGACTTTGCCGATGCCGGGGAATTCATATTCCGCCGTTACCGTCCAGGACAGCGTATTGAGCTGCTCCACCAGATCGAACAGGTAACCGTGGATGGCCAGCAGCCGCGGGCACAGCTCGCGGCGGTAAACCTCCTCCAGCCTGGCCTGACGGTCGGCTTCGGCCTCTTTGGCCTGCCGTGCCTGCTCGGCTTCTTTTTTCAAGTCGCCGAGTATGCCCTTGCTGAAATTCGTGGGTGGCGGCGGCGCTGCGACTACCGGAGCGGGTGTCGGCACTGCCGGCACGACAGCAGCCGGCGCTTCAAACAGCGCTTTCAGGGCTGCTTTGAACGCCTCCGCCGTCTGATAGCGCGCGCCGGGGTCTTTGCTCAGCGCTTTGTTGACGATGCCGTCGCACTGCGGCGGCAGCTTGACATTGCGCTGGCTGGCGGCGGGGGGCTCGGCGTGCAGAATATTGTTCATCAGCGCCGGGATATTGTTGCCGGTAAAAGGTTTTTCACCGGTCAACAACTCGTAAAAAATGACGCCCGCCGAATAGATGTCGACGCGCGCGTCCACCGGATTGCCCAGTAGCTGTTCGGGAGCCATGTAGGCGGGTGTGCCCATGATTTCACCGGCCTGGGTCAATTCCGAGGCATCCATGCGGGCGACGCCGAAGTCGGCGATTTTGACCCGGCCGCTGTTTTCGATGAGGATGATGTTGGCGGGCTTGATGTCGCGGTGCACGATATTGTGCTGGTGCGAATAGGCCAGGCCATCCAGCAGTTGCAGCATAATTTTGACGGAAGACTTCAGGTCGAAGCGCAGTTTCTGGGCGAAATAGTCTTTCAACTCTTTGCCGTTCACCCGTTCCATCGCGATAAATACCGTATCGTCCTCTTCGGCGTAATCGTGCACCACGACGATGTTGGGATGGTGCAGGCGGGCGGCGGCCTGGGCTTCGCGCCGAAAACGCTGCAGCAGGTTGCCGGTATCGTTGTTGCCGGATTGCAGCAAGTCCTTGCGGATGGTTTTCAGCGCGACGTGGCGTTCCAGCACCGGATCGTACCCTTCATAGACCACCCCCATGGCGCCCCGCCCCAACTCCCGGACGATTTGATATTTGCCGAGTTTTTTATCGTCTGGATTGAAGGCCATGGCTGTGCACTGCGGTGAAATGAAGGTTGAACGCTATTCTACTTGGCACGCGGTTTATTTGTGCTGATTCACCGCGCTAGCCGCCTCTTTTCGGCGACTCCACCAAATAGCCCTTAAAAGTCATCGGATCGCGCGCCGCCAGACGCGCCCGTTCGGATTCCACGGCGGACTTCAACGCCTGCACGCGCCGGAAAAATTTATCTTCTTCCGCGATGACGTCGGGCTGAAAAAATTCGCGCCTGGCGTGCAGAAAGTAAATATCCTCGTGTTCCACGCGCACCAGCAGCGAACCGTATTCCACGTGGGCGCCCTCCAACATCACATAACTGTCCTTGGCCGCACCGAATCCCAGATTGGTGATGTAGTTCGGCTTGACCCACAGCAAGCCGCGGCCATCCTTGCCCGGATAAATAAACGGCACGTAAAACACCTGTGGGTGTCCCTGCTTGCCGATGCGCAATACTTCGAAACCGCAAGCGCGCGTCAAACATCCCGGTGATTTCAGATCCATACCAGTCCCCCCAGCCTTATGATGTTTTTATGTAATTATTCACGCGCTTTAGCCTGGTTCCATAAAGCATCCAGCTCTTGCGGCGAGGCGTGTTCCAGTTCCCTGCCCTGCTCCCGCAAACACTGCTCGATGTACTGAAAGCGCCGCACAAATTTGGCGTTGGCGGTGCGCAGAGCGGTCTCGGGGGCTACGTTCAAGTGGCGCGCCAGATTGACCGCCGCAAACAATAAATCGCCCATTTCTTCTTCGACGTGCGTCTGGTTGCCGGCGGCCACTGCCTGGCGCAGTTCATCCAATTCTTCATGCAGCTTGGCAAACACCGGCTCTGCTTCCGGCCAGTCGAAGCCAAACCGCGCCGCGCGTTTTTGCAGTTTCTCCGCCCGCAACAGCGCGGGCAGCGCACCGGCTATGCCATCCAACGCGCTGCCGGCCTGAGTAACGGCGGGCTTGTTGCGTTGTTCGTCGAGCTTGGCCTGTTCCCAGGAACGCTTGAAAGCCGCCTCGTCGGCAAACACCGTATCGCCAAACACGTGCGGATGGCGGCGGACCAGTTTATTGGCGATGCCGTCGGCGACTTGCTCAAAATCGAACAAGCCCTGCTCTTCGGCGATGCGCGACTGAAACACCACTTGCAGCAATAAATCGCCCAGTTCATCGCGCAGATCGTCGAAATCGCCGCGCTCGATGGCATCGGCCACTTCATAGGCTTCCTCCAGGGTATACGGTAGCAAGCTGCGAAAATCCTGTTGCAAATCCCAGGCGCAACCGGTTTGCGGATGACGCAGGCTGGCCATGACGGCCAATAAGCGGCGGGTGTGGTGCATGGTCAAAAATCAACCGTCCAGTCTTCGATGCTCAGCCCGGCCACCTGGCTAAACGCGTCATCGTTGGTTACCAGAATCGCGCCGGCGTCCAGGGCGTGGGTAGCGATCAGCAGATCGAATGGGCTGAGTATTTTTCCCTGTTGTTCCATGGCGGCCTTGAACGGTCCAAAACGCTCCGCGCAATCCCAAGGCAACGCATCCACGCGCCGCAAAAACTCACGCACCAGTGCGTGCAGCCGCTTTGCGGCAGGGCGTTTCGCCAACCCGAACAGAAGTTCCGCTTCCGTAACGGACGAGATGCAAAGCTCCGCCATTGGGATATCCGTTACGCGGCGACACACGGCGGCGTGGCCTTTGATGAGATGGCTGGCGGTGTTGGTATCCAGCATATAGCGCGGCATCATTCGGTCCAGCCGTCGAATGGATCACGCGTTTGAAGCGGCGATTTTCGCTCCGCCGCGCTTAAAAAATCGTCCGGCACCTCGGCGTCTTTGAGTAGCGCAAAAAAGTCGTCCCACGTGCCGGGTTTACGCGACAAAATGACGTCGCCGGTTGCGGCATCCCGGCGAATGAACACTTCCTTGCCATCGAAACGGTAAGTCAACGGCAAGCGTACCGCCTGGCTGCGCCCATTGCTGAAAAGTTTGGCGACCTGGCTCATGCTACGGCTCCGTACTGATGATAGATATTTCAGTATATACCATTAAGACGACTGCTCCCAATGGGGTAAAAAGCTAATGCGGCTCCATCACCAGCCATGGCGTGGGTCCTGTGCGCCATTCCCAGGTTGCCAACAACTGATCCAAATGACCAAGCTGTTGCAACCAGCCGGGTAGTTGCGGAGCCGCCAGTGCATGATCGATACGGGTCACCCTGTGAGTCGGGGTAAAGCGGCGGGCGATTTCGTCGGTTATGCCGGAAATGAAGCAATCATGGCATTCCACCAGCACCGTCATTTCACGCAATGCCGGATAAGCCAGCGGGTCAAGCAACTCGCGCTCGCCGCCTTCGATATCCATGATCAACCAGGTCTTTTTGCCGGCAAACCGGGCAAAGTCGGTTCCCTGAAACAATCCGCCGATTTCAATTCGATCAGCCACGGCGTTTAACGCTGCCACCTCCCGGCAACTCGTTTGCGCGATTTCGTTGATGTCATGGGCAAATATGCGCACTTTTGGCATGTGCATC
>SCQD01000328.1 GCA_004299145.1 Methylococcaceae bacterium
GGAATAAATATAGCCGTCCACATATTCATGGCGAATTTCCGAGGTTTTTTCCAACTCCAGATATTCTTCTTCGCCGATCAACCGCATGGCTTGCTGTGCCAACATGATCCCACTCTCCGTAAAACATAATTCGGGTATTAACCCGGCATAACAAACCTCATGGCAAGGCGCGGCTTATTCCCAAGTAAAATCAAGCCGCAGGAATACCCTGCATTCTCTGTGACTATATTTTTTCTGTCAAGATTCCCCCAATAGGCGGCAAATCACGAATGTGAGACCATGCATGACGAGTGGCCGCAACTGACGCCGCCGCTTATCCAGTCCTGCATCGATTGCAACTCCGCCACCTGAAACGCCATGCAAAAACTCGCCATCGACTACCTGATTCAAACCAAGACGCGCCATCCCGACCATATTGCGCTGGTGGAGGCGGATACGCGCATCACCTATGCCGAACTCTGGCAAAGCGCCGTGGCGCTGGGCTATCGGATACGCCAAGCGGTACCCGGCGCGCGGCGGCCGGTCGTCGTGTCGATGGACAAATCCATTGCCGCCGTCGTCGCCATACTGGCTGTGCAGCTAAGCAGCCACATCTACGTGCCTTTCGATCCATCCAGCCCGGTGGAACGGCGCAAGGCGGCCTGGCGGCTGCTCAACGATCCGCCGACGGTGGAAATGGGCCGGAACGGTTTTTGCGTTGCCGGGCAGGAGGTCCGCACCGACACCTGTACGCTGGAGCAGGAAGCGGAACTCCTCGATCGATTGCGGAGCCTGACCAATCTCGATCCGCTGTACATCATTTTCACGTCAGGCACCACGGGCGAGCCTAAAGGCGTCACCGTTTCCAATGCGGCGGTCATCGATTACATCGACTGGGTGGTGACGACTTACCAGGTGACGGACCGCGAAATCATCGGCAGCCAGGCACCGCTGTATTTCGACAACTCCGTGCTCGACCTTTACGCGAGTTTCGCCGGCGGGGCCACCCTGCACCTCATCGAACAGCGCAAGTTCCGCTTTCTCTCGGACTTGGTGGGCTATCTGGAGCAGCAGCGGATCAGCCTGATATTTTTCGTGCCGTCCTTGCTGGCGAATATTGCCACCTTCGATCTGTTATCCGGCCAGCGGCTGGAATCTTTGCGCAAGGTATTGTTCGCGGGAGAGGCCATGCCCCTCAATACCCTGAAGTATCTGCGCAAAAAGCTGCCTCACGCCTTGCTGTCAAACCTGTACGGCCCCACCGAGATTACCGTCGACGCCATCTATCATATCTTCGACGGCGAGCCGGACGCATGGGAGGCGGTGCCGCTGGGCACGGCTTGCGAAAATACCAAAATCGTCTTTCTGGATGATGCCGGCCAGCCGCTGACGGCAAACGACGTTGTCGGGGAAATCTGCGTCGGCGGCATCGGGGTGGCGCTGGGCTATTGGAACAACCCGGAAAAAACGGCGGCGGCTTTCATTCAAAACCCGGAAAACTCCAGCTACCGGGAAATTATTTATAAAACCGGCGATTATGGCTATCGCTCGGCCAAAGATGGCTTGATTTATTTCGCGGGGCGCAGAGACCAGCAAATCAAGCATCTCGGTCATCGCATCGAATTGGGCGAAATCGAAGCCGCACTGGCCGCCATCGAAGCGTTTCAACAGTGCTGCGTGCTCTACCACCCTGAAGCCCAGCGCATCGTCGCGTTCTATTCATCCAGCTCGCAAACAGATGTTCCTCTGCCGGATTTATACCGGCGATTGAGCGAATTCCTGCCCGCCTACATGATGCCGCACGAGTTCCGCCACTTGGCCGCCTTTCCGGTGACCGCCAACGGTAAAATCGACCGCGCGCAGTTATTGTCGCTGCTTTAACCGCTCCCCGCTTTCAAGCTACTATGTCCGGCGACAACCCGGCCCAAATACCATGGATAAAAACACCATTATCGAGCACCTTAAAACCTACCTGGAACAAAATGCCCGCCGGCAAAACCTGAAACTGACCGATGCCGGCCAGCCGCTGGAAGACTGGCTGACCACCTCCATGGAAGTCATCCACATGGTGCTGTTTCTGGAAAAGCAATTCGGCATCCAAATGCGCAATGCCGACATCAGCGCGGAAAACTTCGACACCCTGGATACCTTGGCGAATTTCGTACACGCCAAGCTTGCGCTGGCCTGATCCGTGGCGAAACTGTTGCATAACCGCCCCGTCAGCGACGCGCAACGGGCGAACAACTGCGCGCGCCATAGTCCACGAGTAGTGGCTGCGGTGCTCGCCATGCTGGTTTTGTACGCTTATCTGTTTACCCAGGCAGCCGCGTTTTGGGGGCTGCCTGCGCCGGAGGAGGTGGCGCGGCAAATCGGCTGGACGCCGGCAGGAGTGTTCGACGATGACCATCACGTCGACAGCGAGATACGCATTTATCGCGGCACCCAGGAGATCGGTCACGACGACCAGCGCCTCATCCTGTTCGGCGTCATCGCCGCTGCTTTTTTGTTTGCGTATTTTCTGCCCCTGCGCCACAAACAAACCGCCCTGGTGATTTGCTTCCTGACCGCAGGGCTGGTTTTATACGGCGGCACCGCCATGGCCGGCCTGTTGGCCGCCCATCTGGCGATATACCTGCTGTTTCATGCTCCCCCGCAACGGCAAGGCTGGTTGATCGGTGCCGCCGCCGGGATGCTGGGCTATCTGGCATTTGCCGGCAACGCCAAAATTTCCACGGTGCAGGCACTGCTGTGGGGCGTAGCGTCCATGGCGTTGTTTCGGGATGGCCTGCCGTATCTGGAGCGCCACCCCAGAATCCAGGCGCTGGTGCGCGTCGTCGCCATCCAGTCCGCCTTGCTGGTGGTCCTGATCGGCGCCTTGGCCGAAGGGCTGAGCCATCACAGCTGGAAACTGCCCCTGGGCGTATTGCTGTTCTTTTGGCAGTGGGAACGGCTGATGATGTACCACATCGATTATGACAACGGCCAAGTGCCGAAACATCTCCCACTGACCGGGTATCTCCCGGTATTCCTGACTCCCGCCGTCCTGCCCAATTGGCATTGGGGCGTCACCATCGGCCAGGGCTATCACTATCTGGCCAATAATTTTCTCGCCGAAGATAAAAACCGCCTGGCGATGGAGGGCGTGAAAATCTGGGCGATAGCGCTGTTTTATCTGGTATTCGGCGAATGGATACGGCTCACGCTGGTGGATGCCGCTACCGGCCTGGGTTTGGATGTGCATCGCGCTTCCACGGCAAGGCTGGTCTGCGCCTTCGTCGAAACCCATCAGGCCGGCACCGCGTCGGTGCTGGCCACCACGCTGCTGGATCAAGTGCGCTGGTTTATGTTGTGGGCGGCGGCGCTGCACTTTAAAACCGGCTTATGGCGGGTGTTCGGCTACCGCATGGACCCTTATTTCGACCGTCCCTGGCTCGCCACCAATCTGGCCGCTTTCTGGACGCGCTTTACCTTCCACTACCGGGAATTCCTGGTGCGGGCGTTCTTTTACCCGGTGTTTTTCCGCTTTTTTCGTGAGCACACACGCTGGCGGATTTTCGTAGCCACCATGGCCGCCGCCTGTTTCGGCAATCTGTTTTGGGGACACCTCCCGGAAGAGATGTTCTACCAGGGGATGCGCTTTGAAAACATCTGGGGAGTATTGCAAACCTGGCCGTATTTTGTCTTGCTGGGTCTGGGCATATCCTTTACCGAGCTGTACCTGCTGCAAAAGCGGAGCACCCGCGCCCCCTGGACGCTGGATCGCCGTATTCCGCTCGATGTGCTGGCGGTTTACCTGACATTGCAGTTCTATTCCCTGATCCACATATTCGCACGGCCCTGCACCAACGGCACGCTGGCGGACTACGCCCGGCTGTTTTTGATCGGCTTGGGCATACCGTTGTAAAACGCCGCGCTTACTCCGGCTTGCCTTGCTTCCGCCGCAACCTTGCCATGCTTTCCGCCGCCCGCAACTCCAACGCTTTCGCCTGCTGCCGGCGGCTGATGCTCAGCGCAAGTTCAAAGCAGGCCGCCGCCGCATCGCGCCGCGCCAGCGCCATCAGGCACTCGCCCTTGAGCCGGTGCAGCTCTGCTTCGAAATGGCGATCCTGTTTTTTTTCGCCTTCCGCGATGGCGTCGTTCAACACGCTCAGCGCCTCCGCGGCTTGTCCGTGATGCAGCAGCGCTTCGGCAAGAGGGGCGCTGAAACTGGTGATGACGCCGCCCATCGCGTTGCGCATGCTCTCGACGCACTGCCGGATTTGCGCCACGCCCGCCGCTTCGCCCTGCATGGCCAGCACCCAGCCTTGCTGCATGGTGTTGCTGATCAGCCAAATGGGTAAATCCATTTTCCGCGCCAGCACAATGCCTTCGTCGGCGTAGGCCAGCGATGCCGCAAGGTTTCCCGACCAGCGTTGCAGCGCGGCGGCAAACGTCAAAACAAACGCCAGGGTATTGGGATGGTCGAATTGCCGCGCCCGCTGCACCGATAGTGCGCTGACGACTTGCGCCTGTTCGGGAAACCCCTGGAACCACAGCAACCACGACAGAAAAGCCTGGCAGGTGACGCTGGTGATCCTGCCCGAATCGTCGGCGGCGATGTCCCGATCATGCGCCGGGTCCAGCGCAATCGCTTGCAGTTGCTGCAAATGCGACTCCTCAAAGCAGCCCATCCAGAACAGGGTATTGCCCAGCACGTGATGCGCCTGCTGAAGCATCAGTGGATTGCCGCCGGCTTGCGCCATGCTCAGCAACTGACGGCAAAGCCCGAGGCTTTCCGCATTGCCGAAGCCAGGATGAGAGCTTATCCCTATGCATAAACCGAGTTGCGCCTGGAACAGGCCAGGCGTATTGCCGATTTTTTCGGATAACGCCGTGGCGCGGTAAAACGCCTGCAGGGCTGCATCCGAACCATAGCCCTGCGTGGCCTGCAAAGCCGGTCCCAGCCGGACTTGCAGCGCAAACTCCAGGCGGTCTTTATCGGCGCCGGCGGGCAGGTTGTCCAGGGCCGCCAATCCGGCTTCAAGGTATGTGACCGTTTCAACGTTGCAGGAATACAAAGGCGTGCGTTGCGCCGCCTTGAGCCAACAGGCTATGGCCTGAGCGAACTCCCCGGCCGAATTTAAATGCTGCGCGATAACTTCGGAGCGGGTTTCGGCTATCACGGGAAAATCGGCCAGCAGCGCCAGCGCGATGCGCCGGTGCGCCGCCAGCCTGTGGGCCTTGGTTTGGGAGTGATAGGCGGCCTCCTGGATCAGTGCGTGCTTAAATTGATAAACGCCGCCGCCGGCATCCAGAACCAGGCCGGCATGCTGCAATCTGCCCAGCGCGTGCCTGAGCGACAAGGCATTGAGCGAAGACACTTTGCTCAACAAATGCAAATCGAATTCACGGCCAATGGCGGCGGCAAGCTGGGCCGTATACTTCGCTCCCCCCATGCCGTCCATGCGCGTCACCAACAAATCGTGCAACGTCGCCGGAATGTCCGCCTGATGGTTCGAGCCGGCAATCCTGGTCAACTCCTCGACAAACAGCGGCACGCCGTCGGCTCTATTCAGGATGCGGCGCGCGGTGTCCGCCGGAATATCGCTGTTCAGCGCAGCGATCATTTCCATCACATCAGCCCCGGAAAGCGGAGCCAACGCCAGCACCGGCACCGGATGGGTTTTCCAGGGCGGCTCAAACTCAGGCCGCGCGGTCAATAGTACAAGCACCGGACCGGACTGGGGTTGCTCCACGAACAGCGTCAGCAACTCCAGCGTGGAGGGATCGATCCAGTGCAAATCTTCGACGATGAGCAATACCGGCTGCTGCCGCGCCAGGGACTGCAACATCGCCAGCAGCAGGCTGCAGGTCAATTCTTTCTGCTTTTTCGGCGATAAGGCGGGGACTTGATAATGCCCGGCGAGCGGCAGGGAAAGCAGCCGGGCCAGCAGCGGTACCGCCTGTGGCGCCGCATCCGGGTAATGCGCTTCGATATAGCTTGCCAGCTTGAGGGACTTTGCCTCGGGCGCGGCGTCGGGATCAAAACCCAATACCTCTGCCACCAGCGCGATCAGCGGCTGAAAAGGCGATTGGCTGAATTCCGGGAAACAGCGCAATTCGCGTACCGCATGGGGCCGGCCGGCCAGCCGCTGTTTCAGCGTCAGCAGCAGCCGTGACTTGCCGATGCCCGCTTCGCCCTGGATCGCCACGACGGTGCGCACGCCTTGCTCGGCTTCATCCCAGCAGCGCATCAGTGCGGCGATTTCGGCCTTACGTCCCACCCACGGCGTCAGCTGCGCCGCCCCATCCAAACGGCTGCGCGCGCCGCTTTCCCGCGTCACTTTAAAGACTTCCAGCGACTGCGCAAACTCCGGCAACGCTTGCAAGCCCAGGCTGAGGCAGTCGAAATAGCCGGCCACCATGGCGTGCGTCTCCCGGCTGACCGCCACCTCGCCACAGCCGGCATAGCAGCACAAGCGGATAGCCAGTTTCGAAGCTCTTCCCGCCGTATCCGGCATGGCCGCATAGGCATCGGCGACGATCATTCCGGTATGAACGCCCGCGCGTATTTCGACACCGTCCCGCGCCTCGCGCGCAACCGCCAGAGCGGCCTGCACGGCCAGGATGGCGGCGTTTTCCCGGGCCTCGGGAAAACCGAAATACGCCAGCAGAGCGCCGCCATGGGCTTGCACGACATGCCCGGTAAAGCGGCGGATGATGTCCACACAACGCGCCTGGGGCACGAAAAGCCGTTCCAGTTCTTCCTCGGGATCTTCCAGCGCCTCGGGCGTCAATCCGCAATAGAGCACCGTCACCTGCCGCCGCTCCGTGGGCGGCGGCGCCGTTTGGATATCGGCCCGCGCCTGACTGAACTCGCCGCCGCGGATGCGTTCGGCCAAATGCCGGGTTTCGGCGCTGGGCAATACGCCCAACGCATTTTTCAACTGGTGGCAGCAGATTTCGTATTGGCGCAAAGCAGCGCCCGTCTGACCGCTCAGCGCATAAAAACGCATGGCCCGGCCGTGAGCGTCTTCATCCCAGGCATCCAATTCCGTATGGCGTAGCGCGTATTGCAAGGCGTTGCCGTAATCGCCCATTTGCCCGTAGCCGGTCGCCAGCTGTTCCAGCAAAGCGATGGCGCGGCAGTGCAGCGCTTCGCGCTGTACCCGCAGCCAGTCCTCGAAATCGGGACAATCCGGCAAGGAAAGGCCGGCCAGAAATTCACCCCGATAAAGAGCGGCGATTCTTGCTTTCTCGAAAGTGGCGCCTGGATTTTCCGGCATGGTCAGCGGTTGTTCACTGAAATCCGTTGCATCGACATAGAGATTCGGCAGAAAACGGATGGTGTGTTTGCCGGCGGAAAACAGGGCTCTGCCGCTGGGCAATTCCAGCACCCGGCGCAAATCCGCCAGCGTCCGGCGCAGATTGCCCCGCGCCGTGGCGGAGGCGTTGCCGCTCCACAGCAACTCGGCCAAAACTTCCCGGCCATGGTCCTGCTCCCGCTCCACCGCCAGATAGGCCAGCAGCGCACGCATCTTGTTGTAAAAAAAACCGTCGACGGGGCAGCCGTGCAGGTGGACATCAAAACCACCCAGCAGTATAAGCTCAAGATTATAAAAAGAAGAAGACATGGTCACGAACGATGGGCAAACGGTGGCGTTGTAGGATCGAAGATTATGCGGCTGATTCCGGCGCTATTTCACCAAAAAAGTTGCCGGGCCGCCTGATTCAAGCTAAATCGCCTGTTTGACGGAGACACACCATGAAACGCCATGCATCAATGAATCGTATCTATCGGTTCGTCTGGAGCGCGGAACCCGTCCGCCAACTGGCAAAACTTCGACGTTGCGCTAAAGGAAACCGTCAACGACGTTCGCGGCAACAGCAGCGTCGGCGCTCTGATCGGGAGAAACCTCAGCATCGCCGGCAGCAGCTACGCGGGCCAGGCCGGCTCCGCGCAAATGCAGCAACATAGCCATTTCGCCGGTTTCGATTTCACCAACACCTGGGCTGGGTAATGTACGAAGGCCACACCATCCCGCTGCCCAGTTCTTTTGTGTTGGCGGGCCGTAGGAATATTACGAACCCAAGAATCGACAAAACAGCGTCCACAGGGTTGTGCGTGCCGCCAAGTAAGGTATGAAGCGTGGTGAAAGCAACGTTACTAGACCTGACCCTGTAGCCCTTTGTGCATAATGACCTTTGCCTATACAATGCGGTCGGTAAGTAAAATAACGAGGAGATACCGATGAGCCCTGAGCAACTGATTGTGAAATGTTACGCTGAACAAGAGCAAGATTATTGGGTTGCAGTATGTCTGGATTTTAATCTTGCCTCTCAAGGCGACTCTTTCGAAGAAGTTAAAGCAAAGCTCGAATCCATGATTACAGACTATGTTTATGCTGCACTGGCAGGTGAAGACAAACCTTATGCTGCACAATTACTATCCAGGCGAGCGCCGCTTTCTTCTTGGCTTAAATATCATTTAATCAAACTAAAAATCATATTACTGCATAGTGCGGGGCGTGTTTTCAATGAAACCATGCCGCTAATTCCGGCATGAGTGGTGAATATCCTCCATTGACCTATAAGGACATTAAAATGATTCTCGCCTATCTTGGTTTTGTTGCCCGCCCCCAAAAAGGCACGTCTCATGAACAATGGGTAAAAGAAAAAAACGGCATATTGTACAAAGTCACTGTTGATTGTCCAAAATCGCCATTTTCTCAAACCCTTATTAAAAGCATGGCTGAACAGGCAGGGATGAAAAAGCGCGATTTCTACCGAATATTGAAACAACTTTAGTCAGGGTATGCCATACGTATTTTCCTATGCTTAGGTACGCACGGCTTGACTTGACTTGACTTGACTTGACTTGACTTGACTTGACTTGGATATTTTCGGCCTTTATAGTCATACGCATAATTCGCTATAAAAAGTATCCCTACTCAAGAATTCATCGATCCAGTGTCGAGCGAAGCTTAACTGTACGGAAAGCTCTTCCCATGCGCTTGATACAATAGATTT
>SCQD01000329.1 GCA_004299145.1 Methylococcaceae bacterium
TGCATTCAAAACCATTACAAATAACGACGTTTATGGATATTTTAATCACGCTTCTCAATTCTAGTTCCTAGTAACTAACATGAATTGAAAGCCCTGTAAAGGTATTGGTTTCGGGAAATCAAAAAATTTTCCTTGCATAATATCACTAACCTCCCTGGTCCCATTTGTTGTATATCCGACATTTTTAGAGTCAAGCCAAGTAGAAAATCCGGTAATATTCGAATTTAAATCCTTCAAAAACTTTTTCTCTCTCGGTCGACCCGTCGGTTGTTTTGGAAATAGTATTCGCCCATCCTCTATCATCATTTCTATATTAATCTTGCTTTTTGACCACCCTCTGCTTGGGTTAGGGGGGTAGGTATTTCCAGTTTTGGGATCAACTATATCGTAGTGCAAATTTGGTCTTTGCGGTCGAGTTTGTTCTTGAGATGGATCTCGAATTCGCTGCCGTAGAGGCTGCGTTCGCGACTGGCTTTGGGAATGTGAAATTCGCGCTGCTCTTTTTTGAATTTATCGGTAACTTCGTAAGGTATGAAAGTGGGGGCGGTAAAAATAAACTCCAGGGAATCAATCCGCTCCAGTACGCGCTTTAGAGCTACAAAAGCGTAGATGGAAAAGCAGGATGCGGCGATTTTGAGCTTGGCATTCGGCTTGATGGTGCGCTTGATGTTTTCGCCAAGCAGTTGATTGATGTTATCGATTATTTCCATTCGATTTAGCGTGGTTTTACCGGATCGTTGTCGCCCCCCATGAAACCCGTTGTTGAAGCAGCGCTGACGTTAAACCCGGCAGGTCGTTAAAACAAAAATGCGCTTGTGCCGGCTTGCCACGAATATGTATGGTTGCCGGAGCTGGTAAAGCGACATTGAATTGCCCTCACCCTAGCCCTCTCCCGGTGGGAGAGGGGACTTTCATGTCGCTTTACCAGCTCCGGCTGCTATAACAGCAACTGTCAGCCAGCGGTGGTTACAAAAATGTTTCAAGCCGCGTTATCCAACACCCGGTTAAGCTTGCCGGTGGCCTCCGACACCGCGCGCAACGCTTCCGCCAGACGGTTTTTGTCGCGCTGGGCGGCTTTTACTTTGCCGGCAGCGGCGCGCATGGCTTCCATGGCCGGCTTGTAGTTGGGTGCGGCGGCATGTGGCGTGGCGATGTTCAGATCCATCTTCTGCTGGTAAAGCTGGTCCAGCAATTCATAGACCGCATCACTGTGTGCTCCTGCGTGATCGCTGATTTGCTCAAGAACTCGGATAACGTTTTGCAATTCGTTGTTTAGCGTGTCCACGGTGGCCGACCTCGTACTGTTCGATGATGCTGCATGGCCGTCCCTGGCTGAACCCCATGAATTTCAAGCTAATTCACGGGCTTGTCTGTCGCAATTTCGCACCATTATAGGCTGCGTAGTTTGCATTTTGTCTGCATCCATTAATGGCTACCGGTCAACGCCCGAAATTTGGCCATGAGGTCGCTTTTGCTTTCCTTGTGATCAGGGTCCAGGATGATGCAGTCCACCGGGCATACTTCCTGGCACTGTGGCTTGTCGTGATGGCCGACGCATTCGGTGCAAAGACCAGGATTGATTTCATAAATCTCCTCGCCCCGTGAAATCGCGCCGTTGGGGCACTCCGGCTCACACACGTCACAGTTGATGCATTCATCGGTAATCAGTAATGCCATGATTTTCCTCTCGTTGTTAAGTTGCAAATTTCTTGAGCAGCGCGGCCTGCACCGCTGCCGGCACGAAACCGGTGACGTCGCCGCCCAGCTTGGCAATTTCCCGGATCATCGAGGATGACAGGAACGCATATTGTTCGGACGGCGTCAGAAACAGGGTTTCCAGCTGCGCCGACAAGCGCCGGTTCATCCAGGCCAATTGGAATTCGTATTCGAAATCCGACACCGCCCGGAGGCCGCGCAACACCACCTGCGCATCGTGCAATCTGGCGCAGTCGACCAGCAAGGTGGCGAACCCCACCACTTCTACATTGTTCCAGTGCGCGGCCGCGGCTTTGACCAGCTCCACCCGCTCTTCCAGGTCGAACAAGGGCGCCTTGTTTTTGTTTTCCGCAATGGCCACCACCACGCGCTCGAAGATGGCGGCGGCGCGGCCGATCAGGTCGATATGGCCGCTGGTAACCGGATCGAAAGTGCCGGGATAGATGGCTGTTTTCACGTCGCTGCACTCTCAGGGGTAGGGGCGCCGGCCGGAGGCTGTCGCAGGTACAAATGGTAACCCACTTCGCCGGCTGTTTTGCTGCGCAACAGCTGCCAACCGCTGGGCAAGGCCGATAAATCCAGCTGGCGTTCGGCTTCTATATAAATCAGTGCGGCCGGCCCGAGCCAACCGCGTGTCTCCAGCAGCCGGCAACATTCGGCAACCAGACCCTGGCCGAAAGGCGGGTCGAGAAATGCCACATGGAAAGCTTGGGGCGTCCCTGCCAGATAGCGCATGACGTCGCTTTGCACGACGTTCGCCACCGCCCCCAGTTTGCGGGCATTGTCGCGCAACGCCAGGCAGGCGGCGGGATGCGACTCCACCAGGGTGGCGTGGGCGGCGCCGCGCGACAGCGCTTCCAGTCCCAAGGCGCCGCTGCCGGCAAACAAATCCAGGCAAACCGCGTCTGCCAGATCGAATTGCAGCCAGTTGAAGGCCGTTTCCCGCACCCGGTTGGGCGTGGGGCGCAGGCCCGGTATATCGGGAAAGCCGATGATCCGGCTGCGCCATTGGCCGCCGATGATGCGCAGACGATTGCTCATAAGTGATTCAGACAAAGTCAAAAATTTGATGGCGACGCCAAAACCGCATTATACCCGGCGCCGGGGCATCACCTGACCGCCATGGCAGCCAGGCTGGGTAACAGGGATAATAACCCTGGTTTTTTTTCACCCTACCCCTTATAGAGGCCTCCCAAGGTGCACACCATCCAACTCAAAATTCTGGACACCCGCCTGGGCGGCGACATCCCGCTGCCCCATTACGCCACCGACGGTTCAGCCGGCCTGGATTTGCGCGCCTGCCTGGAACAACCGATCACCTTGGCGCCGGGCGAAACCCAATTGATTCCCACCGGTTTGGCGATTCATATCGGCGATCCCGGCATCGCCGCCGTGTTGCTGCCCCGCTCCGGCCTGGGACACAAGCACGGCATCGTGCTGGGCAATCTGGTGGGACTCATCGACTCCGACTACCAGGGCCAGGTATTTGTTTCCTGCTGGAATCGCGGCAACACGCCGTTTCGCGTGGAAATCGGCGAACGTATCGCGCAAATGGTGTTTATTCCGGTGCTGCAAGTGGCTTTTGAACAGGTGGAATCCTTCGATGCAAGCCATCGCGCCGAGGGTGGTTTCGGGCATACGGGCAGGCATTGAGCAACAATCCTTGCCTGGCGGCTTTTTTGCCGCAGATAGCCGCCAACTTGCCCTGTTTTGCCGGGTGAACTGGACAAGATCGGGGCGGTTGGGCAGAATAGCCCTCCACTGAGGATTCGATAAAAACTCCATTCACCTGACTGTAGTGAAAGATGGCGAGCGTTCTGGTAATCAACGGCCCCAATTTGAACATGCTCGGCGTGCGCGAGCCCACCGTGTATGGCAACCAGACGCTGGCGGACATCGAGCAAAAACTGGCTCGACTAGGCGCGGAACTGGGCTGTCAAACGGCGTTTTTTCAAAGCAACGCCGAGCACGCCCTGATAGAGCGCATCCACCAGGCTTATCACGACGGGGTGGATTTTATCCTCATCAATCCGGGTGCCTACACGCACACCAGCATCGCCATTCGCGATGCGTTTTTGGCCACGCGCGTTCCGTTCATCGAGTTGCACCTGTCCAACGTGCACGCTCGTGAGCCGTTCCGTCGCCACTCCTACCTTTCCGATATCGCCCAAGGCGTCATCTGCGGCTTGGGCGCGTTCGGATATGAAATCGCCCTCCAGGCAGCCATGCAAAACCTAGAAGAGAAAGCGCGTCATGGACATTAGAAAAATCAAAAAACTGATAGAACTGCTCGAAGAGTCGGATATTGCCGAAATCGAAATTCACGAAGGCGAAGAATCGGTACGCATCAATCGCTATTCCAACCGGCAAGCGCCGGTTGTGATGCAAGCGGCGCAGGTGGCGGCCGCTCCGGCAGCGGCCCCCGCAGCGCCGGCGGCGCCAGCCGAAGAGGTCATCACCGGCCATACCGTACGTTCCCCCATGGTGGGTACTTTTTACCGCGCGGCTTCGCCCGATTCCAAGCCGTTTGTGGAAGTAGGGCAATCGGTAAAATCCGGCGACACTTTGTGCATCATCGAAGCCATGAAAATCCTCAACCAGATCGAATCGGACAAAAACGGCGTGGTCAAGCGCATTCTGGTGGAAAACGGGCAGCCGGTGGAATACAACCAGCCGCTGTACATCATCGAATAATCGGCTTGTTTGCCATCCGATCGACCAGTTACGGGAACGATTCATCATGCTAGGTAAAGTCGTCATCGCCAATCGCGGCGAGATTGCGCTACGTATTCTGCGCGCCTGCCGCGAATTGGGCATCAGCGCGGTCGCCGTTCATTCGGAAGCCGACCGGGATTTAAAGCACGTGCGTCTGGCCGACGAGTCGGTATGCATAGGCCCAGCCGCTTCGCGCGACAGCTATCTCAACATCCCCGCCATCATCAGCGCCGCTGAAGTCACCGACGCCGTCGCCATTCATCCCGGCTACGGCTTTTTATCGGAAAACGCGGACTTTTGCGAAAAAGTCATCCAGAGCGGTTTTGTGTTCATCGGCCCCAGGCCGGAAACTATCCGCCTGATGGGCGACAAAGTATCGGCCATCAACGCCATGCGCGCGGCGGGCATTCCCTGTTTGCCCGGCTCCAACGGCGCATTGGGCGAAGACGCGGAAGAAATCACCCGCTTGGCGCGCCAAATCGGCCTGCCGGTGATCATCAAGGCTTCCGGCGGCGGCGGCGGCCGCGGCATGCGCGTGGTGCATACGGAAGCGGCGCTGCATAAAGCGATCGAAATGACGCGCGCCGAAGCCGGTGCCGCATTCGGCAACAGCCAGGTGTACATGGAAAAATTCCTGGAGAATCCGCGCCACATCGAATTCCAGGTTTTGGCCGACAGCCACGGCAACGCCATCCACCTGGGCGAGCGCGATTGCTCCACCCAGCGCCGCCACCAGAAAGTCATCGAAGAAGCCCCGGCGCCCGGCATTACCCCGGAACAGCGCCACGCCATGGGCATGCGCTGCGTCAAAGCCTGCCAGGATATCGGCTATCTGGGCGCCGGCACCTTCGAGTTCCTGTATCAGGACGGCGAGTTTTATTTCATCGAAATGAACACGCGCGTGCAGGTGGAACATCCGGTCACGGAAATGGTGACCGGCGTGGACATCGTCAAGGAACAGCTGCGCATCGCCGCCGGCGAAACGCTGTCGGTCAGGCAGGAAGACGTCGTCATGCGCGGCCATGCCATGGAATGCCGCATCAATGCGGAAGACCCGGACACGTTCATGCCTTCGCCCGGCCTGATCGACCTGTTCCACATGCCGGGCGGCCCCGGCATCCGCGTGGAAACCCATATTTACAGCGGTTACCGCGTACCGCCCTATTACGACTCCATGATAGGCAAAGTCATCGCCCACGGCGAAACCCGCAGCAGCGCGATTGCCAGAATGCACATGGCGTTGACGGAAATGGTGGTCGGCGGCATCAAGGTCAATATACCGCTGCTGCTCAACATCCTCAGCGATGCGGGCTTTGAGGCCGGCAGCCAGAACATCCATTACCTGGAAACCAAGCTGGGACTGAAGCACTAGCTTATGGCATGGCGGCAAATCTCGGTATGTACCGATGCAGCATCGGCCGAAGCCCTGTCCGACTGGTTCAGCGCACAGGGCGCCTTGTCGGTTACCCTGGAAGACGCCGCCGACCAGCCGCTGTACGAGCCCAAGCCCGGTGAAACCCCGCTCTGGCAGCAGACCCGCGTGGTGGCGCTGTTCGAAGCCGATGTCGACATCAGTTTGCTTAACCGCAAACTGACGGCGGCATTCGGGCTGGAACGCGCTTGGCAGTGGAACGTCGCCACCATTGAGGATCAGGCTTGGGAAAGGGCCTGGCTGGAGCATTTCAAGCCCATGCGCTTTGGGCGGCGGCTGTGGGTGTGCCCCAGTTCGCTGACGCTGCCGGATGAAGCCGCCGGCGGTGTTTGCATCACGCTGGACCCCGGCCTGGCTTTCGGCACCGGCACCCATCCCACCACCGCCCTGTGCTTGGCCTGGCTGGACGGCCTGGACTTACACGGTAAAAGCGTGCTCGACTACGGCTGCGGCTCCGGCATCCTGGCCGTCGGCGCCCTGCTGCTGGGATCGGCGGAAACCATCGGCGTGGACATCGACCCGCAAGCCTTGCTGGCCAGCAAGGACAACGCCGGCAAAAATGCCGTCGCCGACCGCCTGACCTGTTGTTACCCGGAACAGCTGCCGGCTGCGTGGCAGGCCGACGTCGTGCTGGCCAACATCCTCGCCAATCCCCTGGTGGAACTGGCGCCCAAACTCGCCGGCCACTGCAAGCCGGGTGGCGTCATCGCTTTATCCGGCTTGCTGAGCGAACAGGTGGAGCAGGTCAGTCAGGCTTATCGCCCGTATTTCCGCCTCGATCCGGTGCAATACCAGGAAGGCTGGGCGCTTGTCAGCGGCATCAAAGTTGTGACCTGATGTACACACGCTGCCCCAAGTGCCAAGCCTTGTATCCACTGGAAGCCAAGGACTTGCGCGCCGGGCGCGGCGAAGTGCAGTGCGACCGATGTCATGTCCTGTTCAGCGCCTTGGGTGCGCTGGCCGACAGCCCCGAGCAAGCCCACGCCGATCCTAATGCCGTCGTGCGCATCCCCACCCTGGGGCGCGGCACCCCCTCCACCGCCGATTCGGCCGGCAAGGGGACCAGGCCGGACGATGGTCCAGCTTCGACGGCACCTTCAACCGCATTGCCCGTCGATGCCTTCCTCAGCGGCCTGCGCGCCGAACCCCGTTTTCAGGAAGCCTTAGTAATTCCGCGAGGACGCGGCGGCTTTCAGGAAGCCTTAGTGACTCCGCTAGGACGCGGCGGCTTTCAGGAAGCCTTAGTGATTCCGCGAGGACGCGGCGGCTTTCAGGAAGCCTTAGTGATTCCGCGAGGACGCGGCGGCTTTGCGGCTTCTTTTGAGCCTGCCGATTCCGGCGCGGACGAATTCCAGGAAGTTCCCGCTAACGCCGGCGTCCACTTACCAGGCAAACCCGCCAGTCCGGTATTTTCGTTCTGGCTCATCGCCGTGCTGGCCGCCGCCGCCGCACTGTGCTTGCAAGCGCTGATTTTCGAGAGCGAGCGCTTGGCCCGGCGTCCCGGTTGGCGGCCATGGGTCGAACGGCTGTGCCCGCTGTTCGACTGCCCCGTTCCCGCGTATCGCGATTTGGCGCAAATCCAGATCGTCGAGCGCAGCCTCACCCCGGCGCACGGCGGCGTGGATGGCCAGGAATTTCGCGCCGTGCTGGCCAACTATGCCGAGCGGCCGCAACCCTACCCGCGCTTGAAGCTCACCCTCAATCAATACAACGGCGAACCCATCGCCCAGCGCATATTCACGCCACAGCAATACCTGGAAACCGCCGGCAGCGGTCTGATGCCGATAGCGGCGGTGGTAACCATTCACCTGCTGATCGCCAATCCAGGCAAAGACGTGGGTGGGTTCAGCATTGAGCTGCTTTAATCGCCTCCTCAACGTAGCCTGGCCTGTTCTGAAAAACCCGCGAATGCTATACCATGACGGCATATTCAGTTTCCATCGCGGCGCCCCATGAACAACCCTTCCGACCTGCTCGATCAAGACTCTGCTTTTTCCGGCGCCAATGCCGCTTTTCTGGAGGGGCTGTACGAGAGTTATCTTGAGAACCCCGAGTCGGTGGACGAAACCTGGCGCGCCCAATTCGCCGCCTTGCGCCGCAGCGCCAACGGCCAGCCGGAAGTCGCGCACAGCGAATTGCGCCAGCGCATGGTGCAGGAAGCCAAGGAAGCCAGCGTGCAGCGCTATCAGGGCACGCTGCAATTCACCCTGTCGGAAGAAAACATCCAAAAGCAATCGGCGGTGGCGCGCCTGATCAACCATTACCGGCTGCGCGGCCATCAGGCGGCGGACAACAACCCATTGCAATACCTGCCCAAACCGCCGGTGGAAGACCTCGATCCGGCCTATTTCGGCCTGGGCGAGGCGGACATGGACACCGTATTCGACACCGGCACGTTGTACGGCGCGGACCGCCTGCCTTTGCGGGACATACTGACGGTGCTGCGCGAGTCCTATTGCGGCAGCATCGGCGCCGAATACCTGCATATCGCCGACACCGGCATCAAGTGCTGGATCAAAGACCGCCTGGAAAGCGCGCGTGGCCGCGCCGATCTGGACAACGCCAAAAAACGCTGGCTGCTGCATTCGCTCACCGCCGCCGACGGCATCGAAAAACACCTGCACCAGAAATACGTGGGCCAAAAGCGCTTTTCGCTGGAAGGCTGCGACTGCCTGATTCCGCTCATGGATGAACTGGTCCAGCGCGCCGGCGAAATGGGTACCAAAGAAATCGTCATCGGCATGGCCCACCGCGGACGCCTCAACATGCTGGTCAACATTCTCGGCAAACAACCCGCCGTGCTGTTCCGCGAGTTCGAAGGCACGGCGGATCGCGCCGCCCAGACCAGTTCCGGCGACGTGAAATACCACCTGGGCTATTCATCGGACGTGATGAGCCGAGGCGGCATCGTGCACCTGGCGCTGGCGTTCAACCCCTCCCACCTGGAAACCATCAGCGCGGTGGTGCTGGGTTCGGTGCGCGCGCGCCAGGACCGGCTGGGCGACAACCGTCTCACCGAAGTATTGCCGGTGTTGATCCACGGCGATGCCTCGTTTGCCGGCCAGGGCATCGTCATGGAAACCCTCAACATGGCGGAAACGCGCGCCTACAGCGTCGGCGGCGCCGTGCACATCGTCATCAACAACCAGATCGGCTTTACCACCAGCCGCGCCGACGAAGCGCGCTCCACGCCCTACTGCACCGACGTGGCGCACATGGTGCAGATCCCGGTGTTCCACGTGAACGCGGACGATCCCGAAGCCGTGCTGTACGTCACGCAACTGGCGCTGGACTACCGCATGCAGTTCCGCAAGGACGTCGTCATCGACCTGATCGGCTATCGCCGCCAAGGCCATAACGAAGCGGACGAGCCGGCGGTGACCCAGCCGTTGATGTACCGCTTTATCCGCAATCGCCCGCCGGTGCACAAGCTTTACGGCGAACAGCTGTTGGCGGAAGGCGTGATCGTGCCCGGCGAAGCGGAAGAAATCGAGCAAAACTACCGCAAAGCGCTGGAAACCCAGGACATCGTGTCGCGGCCCATCGTGCCCAATCCCGAACACTACAAGCGCAGCTGGCGGCCGTATTTCGGCATGGACTGGGACGCGCCCGCCGATACCGCCGTGCCGGTGGCCCGGCTGCAAGCCTTGGGCGATAAGCTGCTGCAACTGCCGGACGGCTTCACGCCGCACCCGCGCGTGGCGGCCATACTGGCGGCGAGAGCCCGCATGAACCGGGGTGAAGAACCGATGGATTGGGGTTGGGCGGAAACCCTGGCCTACGCCAGCCTGCTGACCGACGGCTATGGCGTGCGCATTTCGGGCCAGGATTCGGAGCGCGGCACGTTTTTCCACCGCCACGCCGTGCTGTACGACCAGGAAACCGGCACGGAACACACGCCGTTGACCGCCTTCGACAACGGCGAAGCGCATTTTCAAATCTATAACTCGCTGCTGTCGGAAGAAGGCGTGCTGGGATTCGAGTACGGTTACGCCACCGCCGAACCAGAAAGCCTGGTGGTGTGGGAAGCCCAATTCGGCGATTTTGCCAACGGCGCGCAAGTGCTCATCGACCAGTTTTTGAGTTCCGCCGAAGCCAAATGGGGTTTGCTGTGCCATCTCACCCTGCTGCTGCCGCACGGTTTCGAAGGCCAGGGGCCGGAGCACTCGTCGGCGCGGCTGGAACGCTATTTACAACTGTGCGCCGAGCACAATATCCAGGTGTGCGTACCCACCACGCCGGCGCAGATTTTTCACCTGCTGCGCCGCCAGATGCTGCGCTCCTGCCGCAAACCCTTGGTGGTATTGAGCCCCAAAAGCCTGCTGCGCCACAAGCAGGCCGTTTCCAACCTGGAAGATTTGGCGACGGGTGGATTTCAAACGATGCTGGATGAAATCGACCCGATCGATCCCGACACGGTCGAGCGCGTGGTGCTGTGCAGCGGCAAAGTGTACTTCGACCTGCTGGAGGCGCGCCGCGAAACGCTGAAGGAGCACATCGCCATCGTGCGCATCGAACAGCTTTATCCCTTCCCCAAAGTGCAGTTCAAAAGCATCCTGGGCCGCTACAAAAACCTCAAGCAACTGATCTGGTGCCAGGAAGAACCGGAAAACCAGGGCGCCTGGCACCGCATTTTGCACCGCATCCACGACTGCACCAGCCCCGACATGAGACTGCGCTATGCGGGGCGCCCCATCTCCGCCGCTCCCGCCGTGGGCAAATACAGCCTGCACCTGGAACAGCAACGGCAGTTGGTGGTGGATGCGCTGAGCTGAATGCGGCATCTTACCTGTATAGCTTCTGAGCGTGTCCATCCAAGCCTTGAAGTGAACGCACTCGCGTTCAATCACCTCCAGCGTGATGTGCTCGGCAGCAAGAACGCTAGGCCTGCCGGTCTCCATGGTGTGCGTTATGGATGCCGGAGCTGGTAAAGCGACATTGAATTGCCCTCACCCTAGCCCTCTCCCGGAGGGCGAGGGGACTTTCGTGTCGCTTTACCAGCTCCGGTTCCTATATCGACAACCAGCAACTCTTCAAAATCCCGCGCCGGCATGGGCCGTGCGAATAAATAGCCCTGCGCGTAATCGCAGCCCGCTGCCACCAGCAGCGCGCGCTGCTCTTCCGTCTCCACGCCTTCCGCGATTACTTTCATGCCCAGCTTGTGCGCCATGACGATGATGGCTTCGCACAAAATCATGTCGTGTGAGTACGGCGCGAGATTGCACACGAAGGACTGGTCGATCTTGAGATAGTCGATGTCGAACTTTTTGAGATAGGACAGCGCTGAATAACCGGTGCCGAAATCGTCGATCGCCACTTGTATGCCCGCATCGCGGAATGCCAGCAGTTGCCGGGAAACCACGGCGCCGATGTCCAGCAGCAACCCCTCGGTGATTTCCACCACGATGCTTTGTCCCGGCAGGTCCAGCGTTTGCAGATACTCGAACCAGGGCGCGTGGATGCCTTTTTCATTGTGGAATTGCACGGGCGATTTGTTGACGCTGATCTGGAACTCGGGATGGTAGGCCGCGCGCCAGCTTGCTGCCTGGTGCGCCGCCTGGCGAAACACCCAGTTGCCGATTTCGACGATCAGGCCGTTTTCTTCGGCAATCGGAATGAAATCGGCGGGATCGACCAGGCCGCGCGTCGGGTGCCGCCAGCGCAGCAGGGCTTCCGCTTTGCGGATGGCGCCGCTCGCCAGTTCCACGATGGGCTGGTAGTACACCTGGAACTGGCGGCCGGCCAGGGCGCCGCGCATATCGTTGGTCAGCCGCATGCGGGCCTGCGCCGCTTCCTGCATGGAATGGGTGAAGTAACTGTAACGGTTGCCGCCCCGGCTTTTGGCGGCGTACATGGCCTGGTCGGCGTTTTTGAGCAGCTCGTCGATGCTGCCGGCATCCCCCGGGTAAAACGTGATGCCGAGACTGGCCGACACATAGTTGATCTCGTTCCCCAACCGGAATGGTTCGGCCAGTTTGCCCAGGATGTCCTGCGCAATGCGTTCGAGAGTTCCAGGGGTGCTCATTTCACCGAGGATGACGGTGAACTCATCGCCACCCAGGCGCGCCACGGTGTCGATTTCCCGCACGCAGCCACTCAAACGCTGCGCGGCTTCCTTGAGCAGCATGTCGCCGACGTCGTGCCCCAGGGTATCGTTGATGATTTTGAAGCGGTCCAGGTCGAGAAACATCAGCGCCAGCGGCAGGCCGGTGCGGTTGGCTTTTTTGATGTCCATGTCCAGCCGGTCGTAGAACATGCGCCGGTTGGGCAATCCGGTCAACGGGTCGAAATTGGCCTGCTGCCAGATGATTTGTTCCGCCCGCTTCTGATCCGTGATGTCGGAAAACATGGCGACGTGCTGCAATACGTGGCCTTGCTCGTCGTAAATCGTGCTGATGGCCAGCCACTCCAGATAGACCTCGCCGTTCTTGCGCCGGTTATGGATTTCGCCCTGCCAATGCCCGGTTTTTTCCAGCGCCAGCCACATGTCCCGGTAAAACGCCTGATCCTGGCGGCCGGATTTGAGCAGTTTCGTGGTTTGGCCGACCGCCTCCGCTTCGCTGTAACCGGTCAGGCGGGTGAACGCCGGATTGACGGCGACGATGCGGTTGTCGGCATCGGCCACCATGATCGCTTCGCCGATGGCCTTGTAGACCGTGGCGGCGAGCTGCATTTCGGTGATGTCGCTGACGGTTTCGATGACGCCGATAATCTGCTCGTCACTGCCGTACAGCGGGGCTTGCACGGAACTGGCCCAGCCGCTGCGGCCCGTTTGCGGCGCCGACCAGCGGAACGGCGGATTTTTTACCGTTTCCCCCGCCAGCGCCCGCCGGATGCCGTCGGGAATACCGGTTTCCAAAAGGAAGGAAAATACTTCGATGGGCAGTTTTCCCAGGCAATCCTGCCTGCCGACACCGGTGATGCTCTCCATGAACGGATTCCAGATGCTGAAGCGGCCGTCCAGGTCGTAAACGATGATGCCTTCCTGCGCGGATTCGATGATCTGCCGATTCAGCTCGTTGGCCGCTTTGATCGCCGCTTCGCTGCGCATGCGCGCGCTGATGTCGACCACGGTGGCGATGATGAAGGTCTGGTTGTCCATGGCGATGGGACTCAGGCTGACCTCCACCGGGATATCGCCGCCGTCTTTCCGGGTGGCGGTCAGCTGCCGGTTGAGGCCCATCGAGCGCGGCAGCGGCGCGTGCATGTAATCGCCGCGCATTTGAGCATGAGCGGTGCGAAGTTGCGCAGGCACCAGCACGTCGATATTGCTGCCTACCAGTTCGGTTTGGGAATAACCCAATACGCGCGGAACCACGCCGTTGGCGAATTTGATCAAGCCGTCCGCGCCCACCAACAACGTGGCTTCCGGGGAGGAATCGAGTATTTCGGCGATCAACTGTTTTTCGAGGGCTTTGCGGTCGGTGATGTCGGCGTGCGTGCCTATCATGCGCAAAGGTTTGCCGTCCTCAGTCCGGCTGATCAGGATGGCGCGGTCCAGTATCCACTTATAGTTGCCATCCCGGCACAGCATGCGGTATTCGGTGGCGAACGCCGGCGCTTTGCCGTCGAGATAGGCGCGTAAGTTGGCCAACACGCGCGGCATGTCCTCCGGATGCACACAGTCTCGCCATTCGTGGCTGACTTTGCCGTTTTCGTCCTCCACCAGGCCGTACATGGCTTTGTAGCGCTTGGAATAGACCACGGCCCCAGTCAGCAGGTTGTAATCCCACACGCCTTCGCCCGCGCCTTCCAGCGCAAATTTCCAGCGTTCTTCGCTTTCGCGCAACGCGGCTTCGGAGCGCAGCCGCAGCGCAACTTCCTCCTGCAGCTTGGCGTTGGCCTGCCGCAGCACGGCGGGACTGGTAAGGCCGAGCGCTTGCGGAATCAACGGCCACAACAGGATGGCCGTGCTGACCGAGGTGACGGCGGTAACCAGCTTGACCAAGCCGTCCGCCAGATAATCCGGCTGCCAGATCGTCCACACGCCCATGAGGTGAGTCGTGCCGCACGCAACGATGAACACGGCGAACAGCAGAAAAATCCAGCGAAACTCCAGGTCTTTTCTTTTCAGGGCGAAATAAGCCAGCGCGGCGGGTATGGAGTAGTAAGACGCCGCAATCAGCAGATCGGAGACCACGTGCAACCACAACAAATCGGCATTCCATAGCAAACACATGCCGTGGGGCATGAAATCGCCGGAAGGCGGCAGGTTGAGTTGCTCACTAAACATGGACGGTATTTCCGCTGGATGGTTGCCGGACATATTAACCGACCGGTCGGGTTCAGTCAGAACCAGGAGAGATTTCATTCAAGTCGCGTGAACCGTGTATTACACGGACAACCTCAATCCCTGATGGCCGTTCCTGGTACAAAATCAGGTAATTTTTTACAGGGAAATGGCGCATGGCAGGAGCAATATCGGCGCGAGCCTGCCCTAAACGGGGGTTTTCTCCCAATAAAGCGCATTTCTTGTCGATGGCATCAAGCAGCTTATCCGCTGCGTCTGGATTGTCTTCGGCAATATACGACCAGATTGAAAGCAAATCAGAGCGTGCTTTCCGGGTATGAATAACTTTCGTCATACCTTGGGCTTTCCATGCTCCATGTCGTAACGCTGGCGGGCCTCCTTTTTGATTTCCGCCATGTCGAGCATACCGGCTGAACCACTTGCCATGCCTTCCTGCCATAAAGCGCGTAACTCACGGGCTCTTTGCTCGTCTGCCTCCTGCTTTTTCTGCCAATCGCGTAGCGCTTCGCGGATGACATCGCCGACGGAGGCGTAATAGCCATCTTCTACCGCGCTGTGTACCCGTAAAGCCAAATCAGGAGTAAGCGCAACGCTGATTTTTTCTACCGCTGACATAGGACGCTCCAATGTGATTGCTTGATATGACGGATAACTATCTGAGTGCGGTTAGAGGTGAACGCTTACGTTGAGGTTGGGAAGCAGCCGAACCAGCATACCCTGACACTCAACCACTCACCCTGCGCACCGCCACCACGCCGTCCAAACGGCGGATTTTTTCTGAAGCGGCATCCATGGCCGGTTCCGTGGCCTGTTCCACGCTGATCTGCATGCTGACCCGGCGGTTGTTGGGGTCGGTGTAGGTGAAGGCTTTGCTGATGTCCAGGCCTTCGTTGCTCAGCACCTGGGTGACGTCGCGCAGCAAGCCGCGCCGGTCACGGGCGGTGACGTGCAATTCCACCGTGGTGGAACCGTCGTCACCTTCCCAGTAAGCGCCGATCAAACGCTGCCGCTGCGGCTCCGTCAGACTCTGAATATTGGCGCAATCGCGCTTATGGATCATCAAGCCCCGGTTGACGCTGAGATAACCCACCAGCGCATCGCCGAATTCCGGCTTGCAGCAACCCGCCAGTTGCGTTGCCGCGTGCGGAATGCCGGGGATGCAGACCTGCGCCTGGACGCCGGGCCTGGGCGGTTTTCGGGAAGCCTGAGTGATTCCGCGAGGACGCGGCGGCTTTCTGGCCGGCTGCGGTCTGGGCGCCTGCGCTGGGTGTTCCACGGTCAACGCCAGCTGGCCGGCCAACTGCGCGGCGGTGATTTCACCGCGCCCCACGGCGGCCAGCAAATCTTCCCAGCGCTTGTAGCGGTACTTGTCCAGCAGCGTTTTTTGCTCCACCTCGCGCAGGCCCAAGCGCTGCCGCTCCTTGTCGAATATGGTTTTGCCCTGGCGCCAGTGCTGCTCGAAGTCCAGTTGCTTGAACCACTGCCGCACTTTGGCGCGCGCGTCGCTGCTGTGCAAAAAGCCGGCGCCGGGTTCCAGCCAGTGGCGGCTGGGGGCGGGCTGATTGCCGGTAAGGACTTCCACCTGTTCGCCGGAGTGCAGCGTATAGGTCAACGGCACCATGCGGCCGTCCACTTTGGCGCCGCGGCAGCGGTGGCCGACTTCGGTGTGGATGGCGTAGGCGAAATCCAGCGGCGTGGCGCCCCGGACCAGGCGCACGATGCGGCCTTTGGGGCTGAGCACGAACACGTCGTTGCCCTGCGCTTCCAGGCGGAAGTTTTCCAGCAGCGCGTGGTTGTCGCCGGGGTTTTCCAGCAGACCACGCAGCAGCGCGATGCTGCGCTCGAATGCGTCGTCGCGGCCCGCCCCGCCGCCTTCCTTGTAGCGCCAGTGGGCGGCCACGCCGTATTCGGCGAAAGTGTGCATGGCGTGGGTACGGATTTGAATTTCGACGGCTTTGCCTTCCGCGCCCAGCACCACGGTGTGCAGCGATTGGTAGCCGTTGGGCTTGCGGTTGGCGATGTAATCGTCGAATTCCTTGGCGATGTGCGACCAGCGGTTGTGCACGATGCCCAGCACGGTATAGCAGTCGGTGATGCTGTCCACGATGACGCGCACGGCGCGCAGATCGTACAACTCGTCCAGCGCGAGGTGCTTGCGCTGGAGTTTTTTCCAGATGCTGTGGATGTGCTTGGGGCGGCCATAGACCTTGGCGCTCACCTGTTCTTGCCGCAGCAACTGCTTGAGTTCTTCGGTGAAGTGCTGCACGTAGCTTTCGCGCGCCACGCGGGTTTCGGCCAGTTGTTTCGCCAGGCTGCCGTATTCCAGCGGGTTCAAATAGCGAAAAGCCAAGTCCTCCATTTCCCATTTCAACTGAGCCACGCCCAGCCGATTGGCCAGCGGCACGAAGATGTCCAGGGTTTCCTGGGCGATGGAGCGGCGCGTGGTGTAGTCTTCGCGCGCCAGCAGGCGCAGCCGTTCCAGGCGATAGGCCAGCTTGATCAGCACGGCGCGCACGTCGTTGACCACCGCCAGCAACATGCGCCGCAGCAACTCCGCCTGTTCCGGCTCCAGCAAGGCGGCGTCCCGGTAGTCGGTGAAGGTGTTGAGCCAGTTGACTTTTTGTACCAGCTCGGCGGTTTCCGCGCCGAAGCGCTGGTTGATGGTCGCTTGCGGCAAGGTTTCGCGCAGCTTGGGATCGCACAGCAGCGCTACGGTCACGCTGCCGGCGTCGGCTTTGAGCTGGTGCACGATGCGCGCGGCGTCGATGCCGCGCGGGCGCGGCTTGTCGTCCTGGGCGGCGGCTTGCAAGGCCAGGCTCAAGGCGGCGCCGATGCGTTCGCACTGCTGCGCATCGTAGCCCTGGCACAATTGCCGGCGCAGTTCGGCTTCGTCGTGGTGTGCGGGCTGCGGTGTGGTGCTGGATGGATTCATGGTGGTCGACTTTGGTTGCAGCAGGTCATGGCCCGCACCGCTGTCGACGTGATCCACGACAGGTTCCCGGGCAAGAACGAGCGTAGATCAGCAGGATTTGGCGTGTTGCGGACGGTGTTATGGGTACTCGGCCGGACTGCGGCTTGCCACAGCGGCCGCCAACTGCCCGACCAGCGCTTTGACGGCGGCGTGCTTCATTTTCATGGCGGCTTTGTTGACGATCAGCCGCGAGCTGATCGGCATGATCAAATCGCGCGGTTCCAAACCGTTGGCGCGCAAGGTGTTGCCGGTGTCCACCAGGTCGACGATGCAATCGGCCAAGCCCACCAGCGGCGCCAGTTCCATGGAGCCGTACAGCTTGATGATTTCCGCCTGCACGCCCAGATCGGCGAAATAGCGCTGAGCGATGGCGACGTATTTGGTGGCCACCCGCAAGCGCCGGGCCGGGAAGGCCACGCCCACCTTGCCGGCGGTCATCATGCGGCAACAGGCGATGTTCAAATCCAGCGGTTCATAAAAGCCTTCCGCGCCGTATTCGATCAGCACGTCGCGACCGGCCACTCCCAAATCGGCGGCGCCGTATTCGACGTAAGTGGGTACGTCGGTGGCGCGCACCACCAGCAGTTGCACGCCGGGCTGGTTGGTGGCGAGGATCAGCTTGCGGCTTTTGTCGGGGTCCTCAAGCGGGACGATGCCTGCATCGGCCAGCAGCGGCAGGGTTTCCTGGTAAATGCGGCCTTTGGATAAGGCGATGGTCAGCATGGTGCGGTTCCTAGCGGGGCATGCGGCGGATTTCCGCGCCCAGTTGCGACAGTTTTTCTTCGATGCACTCGTAGCCGCGGTCGATGTGGTAAATCCGGTCGACCAGCGTCTGGCCTTCCGCCACCAGGCCGGCCAGCACCAGGCTGGCCGAAGCGCGCAGATCGGTCGCCATGACCGGTGCTGCCGTCAATCGCGTCGTGCCGGTGATGATGGCGGTGTTCGATTCCAAGCGGATATGAGCGCCCATGCGCTGCATTTCCTGCACGTGCATGAAGCGGTTCTCGAATACGGTTTCGGTGATGACGCCCACGCCTTCGGCGACGCAGTTGAGCGCCGAGATCTGCGCCTGCATGTCGGTGGGAAAAGCCGGGTAGGGCGCGGTGCGCACCGACACCGCCTGGGGCCGCCGTCCCTGCATGTCCAGTTCGATCCAGTTGTCGCCCAGCGTAATGACGGCGCCGGCTTCGCGCAGCTTGGCCAGCACGGCGTCCAGCAGGTCCGGGGCGGTGTTTTTCAGGCGCACCTTGCCGCCGGTGATGGCGGCGGCCACCAGATAAGTGCCGGTCTCGATGCGGTCGGGCAGGATGTTGTAGTGCAGTCCTTTGCCACTGAGCGATGCCACGCCTTCGATTTCCAGCACGTCGGTGCCGACGCCGCCGATTTTGGCGCCCATGGCGATGAGGAAATTGGCCAGGTCCACCACTTCCGGCTCGCGCGCGGCGTTTTCGATCAGGGTGACGCCGTCGGCCAGCGCCGCCGCCATCATCAGGTTTTCCGTGCCGGTCACGGTGACCTGGTCCAGCACCAGACGGCAGCCTTTCAATCGCTTGCAACTGGCGTGAATATAGCCGTTGCGCACGGAAATGTCGGCGCCCATGGCGGACAAGCCTTCCAGGTGGATGTTGACCGGGCGGGTGCCGATGGCGCAGCCGCCGGGCAGCGAGACTTCCGCCTTGCCGAAGCGGGCCAGCAAGGGCCCCAGCACCAGCACCGAGGCGCGCATGGTTTTGACCAGTTCGTAGGGCGCGTAAAAGGTTTTGATGGTGCTGGAATCGACTTCGATGTTGAGCTTTTCGTCGATGACCAGGTGCACGCCCATCTGGCCCAGCAGTTCCATGGTGGTGGTGATGTCGTGCAAGTGCGGGACGTTGCCCACCGTCACCGGGTCTTCCGACAGCAGGGTGGCCGCCAGGATGGGCAGCGCCGCGTTTTTGGCGCCGGATATGCGCAACTCGCCTACCAGACGATTGCCGCCGTTGATGATCAGTTTGTCCATGGGGCCTTTATGGGGTTGGGTTTATCGTTCCCACGCTCTGCGTGGGAATGCATCTTGGGACGCTCTGTGTCCCGAATGGCGTTGCTGCTGATTTCAGCCATAGGCAACATTCGCTCTATACGAAATACGGAGGGTGTTCTGAATGGGTGCATCGTTGTCTATGATACGGGACGCAGAGCGTCCAGGGCTGCATTCCCACGCGGAGCGTGGGAACAATAAAAACATGGGAACGATAAAAAGATTCAGGTTAAAGGCAAAATAGCTTCCAATCCTCCCACTTTTGCCATGCGCAAAATTTGCTCGGGCACGTGCAGGAAGCGCAAAGACTTATCCAGGCGCTGCGCCTGGGCCAGCCATTCCACCAGCAAGGCCAGACCGGCGCTGTCGGCCCGCTGCACGCCGGCCAGGTCCAGCTCGACGGTCGGCGTCGGATTGGCGAACAAGTCGGTGCTTTGCCGCAGCAGTCCCGTTACGCTGGCGAAGCTCAGCTCACCCGTCAATAAAAAACGGCCGTTGCCTTGATGGCGCAAGCTGGCCGTTGTTTTGTCCCTGGTTTGGCGTTGCCGGAATAGCGTCACGGTGCCGCCGGCGCAACCGGCTCGGCCTGTACGGCGTTGCTCCCGTTTTTTTCCACGGGAGAGGAACTGCTCGCCTTCTTTTCGCCTTCCGCTTTGCTGTACAAAAATTTGCTGACCATTTGCTCGAACACGATGGCAGACTGGGTCAGGTCGATAACACTGCCTTGCTGTAGCGTTAAATCGGAGCCGCCGGGGCTCAGGCTGATGTATTGTTCGCCCAGCAGTCCCGCCGTCAGTATGGTGGCGCTGGTGTCTTCCGGCAGGTTGTCGAATTTAGGATCGATGCGCAATTCCACCAGAGCCTGAAATTTTTGTTTGTCGAAGGTAATCTGGCTGACCCGCCCTACCCGTACGCCGGACATGGTCACCGGGGCGCGGACCTTCAAACTGCCCACGTTGTCGAAATACGCTTTGACCACGTAGCCTTCATCGGCGCTGTAATCGGCCAGATTGCTGACCTGCATGGACAGGAAAAACAAGGCCACCAACCCTAAGGCGACAAACACGCCCACCCATAATTCAATCATTTTCGATTGTCGCATCAAGCGTCTCCAAACATCAGGGCCGTCAGCACAAAATCGCAGCCCAGCACGGCAAAAGCAGAAAAAACCACCGAGCGGGTCGTCGCCCGGCCCACACCTTCCGAAGTGGGCAGCGCATCATACCCTTCGAACACCGCAATCCAGGTCACCACCACGCCGAACACCAGGCTTTTGATGACGCCGTTGATGATGTCGTCCCAAAAATCGATGTGCGTATGCATGGCGGTCCAGAATGCGCCGTCGTCCACGCCCAGCAAGCCCACGCCGACAAAAAATCCGCCCATCACGCCCACCATGCTGAACAGTGCCGCCAGCAACGGCATGGCGATCAGTCCGCCCAGAAAGCGCGGCGTGACGATGCGCTTGATGGGGTCGACCGCCATCATTTCCATGCCGGACAATTGTTCGGTGGCTTTCATCAGGCCGATTTCCGCCGTCAGCGCCGAGCCCGCCCGCCCGGCGAACAGCAGCGCAGTGACCACCGGCCCCAGTTCGCGCACCAGCGAGGCCGCCACCATCACGCCCAAAGATTCTTCGGCGCCGAAATCCGACAGCACGTTGAAGCCCTGCAAGCCCAGCACCATGCCCACGAACAGCCCGGAAACGGCGATGATGAGGATGCTCAGCACGCCCAGCGAAAACACCTGGGCGCTGAGCAGGCGCGGACGCAGCAGTATGCCCGGCACGCCGCTGAGCACGTGCAGCAAAAACAGGTGGGAACGCCCCAGTTTTTGCAGCATCGCCAGCGTGGTTTCACCTAATCGTATGAACACATTCATCGCGCTTTTAACAGATCCTGAGCATAATCCGCCGCCGGATAGTGAAACGCCACCGGCCCGTCCGGCAAGCCCTGCATGAACTGGCGCACCCAGGCGGAATCGGAATCCGCCAGCTCCGCCGGCGTGCCTTGCCCCACCACCCGGCCGGCGGAAACCAGGTAGATGTAATCGGCGATGGCGGCGGTTTCGTGCACGTCGTGCGAGACCACGATGCTGGTCAAACCCAGCGCATCGTTCAACTGGCGGATCAATTGCACCAGCACGCCCATCGAAATGGGATCCTGGCCGGTGAACGGCTCATCGTACATGATCATCATGGGATCGAGCGCAATCGCCCTGGCCAGGGCCACGCGCCGCGCCATGCCGCCGGACAGTTCCGACGGCATCAGCCGGGAAGCGCCGCGCAGGCCCACGGCTTGCAGCTTCATCAACACCAGGGTGCGGATCATGGACTCGGGCAGGCGGGTGTGTTCGCGCAGAGGAAACGCCACGTTTTCGAACACGTCGATGTCGGTGAGCAGCGCCCCGCTTTGAAACAGCATGCCCATGCGCTTGCGCAATTCATACAGTTCGCCCAGCCTCAGCGTATGCACCACCTGGCCGTCGACCGCGACGCTGCCGGCGGTGGGCCGCAATTGTCCGCCGATCAGGCGCAGCAGCGTGGTTTTGCCGGTGCCGCTCGGCCCCATGATGGCGGTGATTTTGCCGCGGCGGATGTCCATGTCGATGCCGTCGAAAATATGGCGCTCACCGCGCGCAAAAGACAGATTGCGCACGGCGACCAGTACCTCGTCGGAGTTCCCGGGTGCAGGGCTGTCGTTCGGGGCTGTCCAGCCTGATGGCACGCGGTTATATGCAAGGCTTGCCCCGGCGGGTATGTCTTGAGCTGCACCGAAGAGAGCGTTGTCCGAAGCGGTGACCATGCGGGAATAAGCGTTCCGTATTGTGAAAACGGCGTTAAAAATCCCGCTATTGTCCCTAACCCGTTTGCCGCCAGTCAACCGGCGAATGGAATCGGTGGTTATACAGGGATGCTGCGAGGTTGCAGCGAGGCATTGCTCATGTATTCCCCCATCGATTCCGC
Organism: Methylococcaceae bacterium; assembly: GCA_004299145.1. Taxonomy (GTDB): domain Bacteria; phylum Pseudomonadota; class Gammaproteobacteria; order Methylococcales; family Methylococcaceae; genus Methylogaea. The sequence continues at coordinate 22,068 of SCQD01000329.1, forward strand.
CGGCCCCGGCCTACCGTAATAAAAGCCCTGCGCCTCGTAACAACCGCACTGCATGAGCAGGGCGGCCTGCTCCGCCGTTTCCACGCCTTCGGCTATCACGCTCAACCTGAGACTTTTCGCCATATTGATGATGGCGGTGATGATGGTGGCATCGTCCGGATCGTGAGTGGCATCGCGCACGAAAGCCTGGTCGATTTTCAAGCGGTCGACCGGAAACCGCTTTAAATAAGCGAGACTGGAATAACCGGTGCCGAAGTCGTCGATGGACAGCGACACCCCCAGACTCTTCAGGGATTGCAACAGGCCGATGACCGATTCCTCTTCGCCCATCAGTATCGATTCGGTCAATTCCAACTCCAGGCTTGCTCCCGTTATGCCGGTCTCTTGCAGCGTTTCTTTGACCGACTGGAAAAAATCACCGGTGCGAAACTGCAGCGCGGAAATATTGATCGCGATCGGCACCTGCGGATAACCCAGGCTCTGCCAGCGGCGGCTTTGCAGGCAGGCGGTGCGCATCACCCACTGGCCGAGTTCGACGATCAGCCGGGAGCTTTCCGCCAGGGGGATGAATTTAATCGGCGGCACCATGCCGAACCGGGGGTGCTGCCAGCGTATCAGCGCTTCCCAGCCGATGAGGCGGCCGTCCTGCATATTGAATTGCGGCTGGTAATACAGCAGCAGCTGTCCTTCATGGATGGCGCTGCGCAATTCATTTTCCATGATCAAATTTTCCACCGCCGCCAGTTCCATGCTTTCCCTGAAAAAATGGTAGCCGCCGCGCATGGCTGTCTTGCCGTGATGGGTGGCGATTTCCGCTTTTTTGAGCAGCGCGGTGCTGCTGGCGCCGTCGTCCGGGTAAAGGCTGATGCCCAGGCTGGCGGATAAAGCAATGCTGTGCTCGTCCAGCTGGAAAGGTTCGGCCAGTTTGACCAGCAGGGATTCGGCGCGGGCTTTGGCTTCATCGGCGCTGTGGATGTCGGAGCACACCAGGGCAAACTCGTCGCCGCCCCATCGCGCCAGGCAATCGTTTTCCGCACTCAGTGCCGAGAGCCGCCTTGCCACTTCCTTGAGCAGCCGGTCACCGGCCGGATGCCCCAGCGATTCATTGATGCGCTTGAAAAGATCGAGATCGAGGAATATCACCGCCAGCATGCCTTGCCGGTGTTTGGCTGCGTCCAGTTGGTCTTGCAGGCGTTGATCCAGGTGGAAACGGTTGGCGACGCCGGTGAGCGCATCGTAGTTGGCGAAGCGCTGCAGCTGATTGCGCAGGGAATGTTGCTCGCTCAAGTCCCGGTGTATGCCGACATAGTGGGTGACGGCGCCCCGCGTATCTTTGATGGTGCTGATGGACAGCCATACGGGATACAGCTCGCCGCTCTTGCGGCGGTCGAACAGCTCGCCGCTCCAGTGGCCATGGTTGTGCAGGCTGTGCCACATGCTCTGGTAAAACGCCGCGTCATGATGGTTGGAACTGAGCCGTTTCGGCGTATTGCCCAGCAACTCGGTTTCCGGGTAGCCGGTAATTTCACAGATGGCGCGGTTGACCGAAATAATCCGCCGTTCGGCGTTGGTAACCAGAATCCCTTCGTGGCTGACTTCGAACACTTTGGTGGCGAGCTGCGACTGGATTTCCGCGCGCTTGCGCTCGGAAATATCGAGTATGTAAGCCAGAAAGCCCACAGGCTTGCGCTGCTCGTTGCAAATCACCATGGCGTTGAAATAAACCCACAGCGTGGCGCCGTCATGCCCGCAATAGCGTTTTTCCATGGCATAGCTGGACAGGTTGTCGCCAAGCTGCATGGTTTCACGCAGCGCCGCTTCTTCGGCCAGATGATCGGCGTGTACCCAGCGGCATTCCGGCTGGCCGATAAAGTCAGATTCAGAGCCGCCCAACGGCGTGCACAGGTTGGCGGGCACGTCTTTCCAGCACCATTGCTCGTCGAACTCGGCCACCATGACGTTGGACAGCCGGGCAGCCGTTTCCGCGATGGTTTTGCGGCGCTTGATTTCCTGGGTCAGGCGGCGGTTTTGCAGCAGTCCGCGCACGCGCGCCATCAGCTCTTCCTCGACCACGGGTTTGATCGCGTAGTCGTTGACGCCGAGGTAAAACAGCTCTATGCGTCTGGCCATGTCATCAAAGGCCGTGATGGCGAGTATCGGCACGTCCCCGCGGTCATCCGGCAAGCGGCGCACGCGGTTGGCGAAAGTCAGGCCGCTCATCTGCCCCGCCAATACGATGTCGGTGACGATCAAATCGAATTCCTGCTCGCGAAAAACATCCCAGGCGGCTTCGGCGGTGGTCAGCGTGGTTACCTGCAAACCCCTGGCAACAAACATGGCCGAGATGATGGCAGCCTGGGCTGCGGAGTCTTCGACAAACAACACGCGGCCTTCCATTTGGCGGGCGCGCACGACAAAGCGCGCGGCAAAATTGGCCAGTTGGTCGACGTCCTGCTTTTGGAAAACTTCGGTCACGCCGTTCATCAGCGCTTCCTGATGCACGGCGCCGGATTTTTCCGCCGTGAACAATACGATGGGCACGTAGGCGTAACCGGGCAGCTTGCGGATACGGCGCGCCAATTCAATGCCGTCGGTATCCTGCAGGTGCAGGGTGATGCAAATGAAATCGAAATTTGCGGCGGACAGCGCCGCGATGGCGTCCGCGCCGGTATGAGCCGCTGTGGCCTGGGAATCGGCACCGCGAAAGATCTGGCCGACGATATCCTGGAACAGCTTGCTGTGATCGACGATGAGCAGGTTCATACCGCTGCCGCCTCGTGCGCAGACCGGCCGTTAAACGGAAAGTCCATAAAATACGTCGATTCCACAGGTAGTCGTTGAAGAAAATCCACCCCGATTCATCGGCAATGGGATAAGCAGGTACCCGTATTTTACCCGTGTGCAATCCGCTATTCATTAACGATGATTATGGTGGGATAGTCATGGTGGGCGCGGCTCCGGGTATCAAGCGATATAAGACTGGAAGTAGCCTGGTTTCTATGTCACGATGCGGCCCGCTTGCCTGTCGACGCGCTTGGCATGGATCCGAATATTTCCATGAACGCCGCACTGGGCTCGCTTAAATAAGGCGTTTTCTTGATGCAATCAAGGTTGCGCGGCTCCCCCGTTGCCGAAACGTCCGGCAAAATTACCCAAGGAACCCCACTATGTCTGCAAAATTTCAAGCCTTGGCGATAGCTGGTTTTATCGCTCTAAGCGCTGCTTATGCTGAAGCCTCCGAAGAGACCGTGCACTCGGAGCGGTTGCCCGCCGTCGATGCCGTGCAATCTCCGCCAGTGCGGGACATTGCACCGGCCGATGCGGAGCAAGACCGCGACCAGCCGCACGTCGTGCCGCTGCGCAAGCGGGAGCCGTCACCCGCCACCTCCGCTCCGCTGAGCAAACCGCCCCAGGATCCGCTGGCGCCGATGCAGCGCAAGGTTCCGCTGACGCCACTGGGATCGCCCCTCATCAGCTTCGAAGGCCTCAGCGGTAAAAACAACGAAACGGCCTTTGGTTCGCCGTCTTCGCCCGCCGACGTGAACGGCGACGTCGGGCCGAACCATTACGTGCAAATGGTCAACAACTTATGGCGGGTCTTCGATAAACAGACCGGGCAGCCGCTGACCGCCCCGCTGAAGCTCAGTGCGTTATTTAAAGCCGGCGGGGTGACCGGATCGTGCGCCAAGCAGGATCAGGGCGACCCTATCGTGCTGTACGATCCGTTGGCGGATCGCTGGTTGCTGAGCCAGTTCAACTTTGATACCGCCTGGAACGGCAACGATAAACCGCCTTATCACGAGTGCGTGGCGATTTCCGCGTCAGCTGATCCAACCGGCGTTTATTATCTGTACGACTTTATCATGGAGAAAAACCGCTTCAACGATTACCCGAAATTCGGGGTATGGCCGGACGGTTACTACCTGACGGTTTCCCAGTATGGTCCCAACGGCGGCGATTTTGTCGGCCAGGCGCTTTATGTGTTCGACCGCGCCGGCATGCTGGCGGGCCAGTCGGCCGCCGCCAATTATCACGACTTTTCCGACATGTATGAATTGAGTATCCTGCTGCCGGCCGACCTGGACGGCCCGCCGCCGCCAGCCGGCACGCCCAATTATGTGGTCGGCTTCAATACCAATTACTACTCGGGCTTGCCCATACCCAAGCTGCGCGTCTTTGAAATTTACGCGGATTTTGCTTCCACCAGTCCTTCGGTGTACGAAAGAGCAGAAAGCCCGCTCAGTCTGGCCACATTCAATGCCAAAATTTGCAGCAATAGCGCCGGCAATTGCATACCGCAGCGCGGCGTCGGCCAAAAACTGGACGCGTTGACCGACCGTCCCCTGCACCGTCTGCAATACCGCTATTTCGCCGACTCCTGCCCGGTCGACGCCAGTCTGTCCGCCTGCGGCACGCTGACCTTCAATCATTCGGTCAACTCGGGGAATTCCAAAACCGGCGTGCGCTGGTATATCGCCACCATCAACCCCTCGACGGATGCCCTGCGCATCGCTCAACAAGGCACTTTCGGCACGACGGATAATTCGCGCTGGATGGGCAGCGTGGCGCTCAATAAAAATGGCGATTTAGCTGCGGGTTACAGCATTTCCGGCCCCAATGTTTTTCCATCCATTCGCTACAGCGGTCGCCTGGCTGGCGATACGCCCAATATTCTGACCCTGGGTGAAGGTGTACTGCAAAACGGCACGGCGCCGCAAACCGGCGGCTCCGAGCGCTGGGGGGATTATTCCATGATGGCGGTAGACCCTGTGGATGACTGTACGTTCTGGTATACCAACCAGTATTACAGCACCAAATCGGATGGTTATAACTGGTATTGGAAAACCCGCATCGGCAGTTTCAGATTGGCTGATAACTGCTAAATCCCATCGTGCCCACGACCGTAATCGTTCACGCCCCCCTGCTTTTATGCCCTCACCCCAGCCCTCTCCCGCAGGGAGAGGGGGGTTAAATGTGGGGGCGTGAACGATTACCCACGACCAGCGTGGGCACGCATCCAGGGACGCTCCCCGTCCTGAATGGCGCTATTTATGAATATTTCCCTCAATGCCCAAATCCTCGGCAGCGCCATGCTTGGCCTGACGATTGGCTTGGCGCTGTCACACCTTCCCGCGGACAGCGGCGCTAAAATTTCCAGCCTGTACGCCTGCGGCCTGATCGGCGGCGTGTTCGTCGATTTGCTGAAAATGGTGCTGATCCCGTTGGTGTTTCTCTCCATCGCCGCCGGTGTGGCGAATTTGAGCGCCCACGAACACATGCACCGGATTTGGCGCGTCACGCTGATTTTTTTCTTGTTCACCACCGCTGTGGCGGTGACGGAAGGCTTGCTGGTCAGCAACTGGTTTCGTCCCGGCGCCGGGCTGGACGTGGCCTTGTTTCGCGACGCCATGGGACATTACCAGGGCCAGCAATTAACGCTGGGCGAGTTCGGCGGCAAGTTTTTGCACAGCCTGTTCATGAACCCGGTGGCCGCCATGGCGCAAGGCGAAGTGCTGGCGACGGTGATTTTCGCCTTGCTGGTCGGCATCGCGCTGGTGGTGTTGCGCGACGCCGCCGCCAAGCTGGTGATATTGATGAACGAAGCGCTGAGCGTGGTCATGCTGCTGGTCGACTGGATCATGAAACTGGCGCCCATCGGCATCATGGCATTGCTGATCAAGCTGGCCGCCACCCAGGATGCCGCCCTGCTGGCCGCGCTGAGTAAATTCGTGGTGGTGGTGCTGGGCAGCATCCTGTTCCACGGCATCGTAGTGCTGCCGCTGCTGCTCTACCTGATCACCGGGGTCACGCCCTTGGCGTTTTGGCGCGGCGCCCGGCAAGCGCTGATCACGGCGTTTGCCACCAGTTCCAGTTCGGCCACGCTGCCGGTAACCCTGGGTTGCACCCAAAACCAATTCAAAGTCGACAAAAGCATCGCCGGCTTTGTGGTGCCGCTGGGTGCGACCGTCAACATGGACGGCACCGCGCTGTATGAAGCCGCCGCCGCTTTGTTCGTCGCCAATCTGGTCGGCGCCGAGTTGAACCTGGGGCAGCAGTTGGTGGTGTTTTTTACCGCCATGCTGGCCGCCATCGGCGCACCGGGCATACCCAGCGCCGGCATGGTGACCATGGTGATGGTGCTGCAATCGGTGGGCCTGCCCGCCGAAGCCATCGCCATTTTGCTGCCCATCGACCGCTTTCTCGATGCTTTTCGCACCATGGTCAACGTACAGGGCGACATGATAGGTTCGCTGGTGGTGCAGCGGCTGATCAAGCGATGAGCGAATTCCAGCGCCGCCCCCAGCACCGCTACCAAGACCCCCTGGCGCGCATCTGGATCGATTGCGCCGAACGCGGCGGCTTTCGCATCGCCCGCACCGCCACGGCTTATGCCAGCAGCGACGGGCGCGGCACCATTTTTATCGGCAGCGATGAAACGCTGGACCCGGACGACTCCCTGGCGCAGATGATATTGCACGAGCTTTGCCACGCGCTGGTGCAGGGTGAGGAGAATGAAAGCAAACCGGACTGGGGCTTGAGCAATGAGGGGCGCATCGCCAACCCCTGGCGCGAACACGCCTGTCTGCGTTTGCAGGCATTTCTGGCGGACAGCGTCGGCCTGCGCGATTTTTTCGCGCCCACCACCGATTACCGGGTGAGCTTTTGGGACAGTCTGCCGCCCGATCCTTTTGCGGCTGACGGGGGACGGCGCGATTCCTCCTGTGTGGCGGCGCGCGCTGCGCTGTGGCGGGCTTCGTTGCCGCGCTGGGCCGGTCCGCTGCAGACGGCGCTGCAAGCCAGCGCCGCCATCGCTGCTGTCGTGCCCAGACAAACACAAGACGAAGCACAAAGCGGGTTGCCGTCTCTATGGACTACGGCAGCGCCCATGCCGCCCCGCCATCCCGCCGGACACGCCGCCGTGGCGGCTTATCACGCCGGCCATGGCTGCTCGGACTGTGCCTGGAACTACAAGCTGCGTGAAACTCAGCGCTGCCGGCACGCGCCGAAAATCCGCCTGGACGACGCCGCGCCGGCCTGTACCCGCTGGGAAGCGGCGGCTGAACTGGATTGCCTGGACTGCGGCGCTTGCTGCCGCGAAGCGTTCGATGCGGTGGAAATTTCCGCGCGCGAACCGTTGATACAGCGCCATCCGACGCTGCTGGTCATCGAAAGCCGGCGCCGCAAACTGCGCCGCCATGAAGAACGCTGCGCAGCCTTGACCGGAGGAACGGCGCCTGGTACAGCCTATGCCTGCGCCATTTACGCCGACCGCCCCCGCACCTGCCGCGAGTTTGCACGCGCCGGCGGCCATTGCCTGGAAGCGCGGCGGCGCGTAGGGTTGTCGTTGTAAGCCGTGGATACCTCATATACAGAATATCTCCGGCACACAGGCATGGGGAGGTATCCCGCTTCCCGCCGTTAAATTCCAGACAGGCTATTTTTTCAGCCAGCGGGTAAACTGCCCCCACCAGGTGGTATCCAGATCGCGGGGCGGCACGACGATGCTGCTATGTTTGCCGGTCGGCATTACCGCCTCGTCGCTGGGGCGAAAATCGCCTTCGACACCCGCCAACTGGTCTTTTTCAAAATACAAGGTAAGCCGCTTGGCGCTACGCTCTTCGCCGCTGGGCTCGTTGGTAAACACGTAATCCCAGCGGTCTTTGTGAAAAGCATCCTGGATCAGCGGCGTTCCCATGATGTAAGCCACTTGGCGCTTGGTAACGCCGGGCTGTAGCTGGCTCACCATTTCCTGGGTCACCGCATTGCCTTGTTGAATATCGATGCGGTAGATACCCGGCAGCCAACCCCAGGCGCCGGCGGAACAGCCGGAAAGCGCGGCACAGGCCAGAACAGCGAATAAAGTATTGGTTTTTGCCATGGACATGGTTTTGATCGAGCGAGGTTTTAAGGGAAAATGATACCCCAAATAGATCACACCGGAGTTTATTGCGTGGAAAATGAAGAAATCCGTGGCGCCGGCCTGAAAGTCACGGTGCCCCGCGTCAAAATTTTGCAAATGCTGGAAAGCCGGGGTGAAAACGACCGTCACCTGAGCGCCGAGGACGTGTACAAAACGCTGCTGCAGGATGGTGAAGAAATCGGTCTGGCAACGGTGTACCGGGTGCTGACCCAGTTTGAGGCCGCCGGCCTGGTAACGCGCCACCACTTCGAGGGCGGCAACTCGGTATTTGAGCTCAACCGGGGCACCCATCACGATCACATCCTCTGCATCAAGTGCGGCCGGGTGGATGAATTTACCGACGAAGTCATCGAAACACATCAGAACGCCATCGCCGCCCAACTGGGCTATGAACTGACCGATCACTGCCTGTACCTTTACGGCGTCTGCGCCCACTGCCGCACCCGCTGAACGCCCCTTCCGCCGCCACCTGCAAGGATAGTTCAACACCATGTTTCGCCCCCTGATCGTCTACATCGGCCTGCGTTATACGCGAGCCAAGCGCCGCACGCGCTTTATTTCCTTCATTACCCTGACTTCCGTGCTGGGAATTGCGCTGGGCGTTACCGCCCTGATCACCGTGCTGTCGGTGATGAACGGCTTTGAAGCGGAACTGCGCGAACGCATCCTCGGCATGACCGCCCACGCCACCATCAGCGGCCGGGATGGACCCTTGCGCAACTGGCACAGCCTGGAACCGCTGCTGGCCCTGCAAAAACCGGTGCAAGGTTGGGCGCCTTATATCGAAGGCCAGGTCATGCTCACCGCCGACCGCCGCGTCAGCGGGGCCATGCTGCGCGGCGTGCTGGTCGACTTTGAACCCAGGGTATCGGAAGTGGCGCAACACATCGAACGGGGCAAGCTGGAGGCGCTCAAACCCGGGGAATTCGGCATGATCATGGGCGAAGAACTGGCGCAGTTCCTCGGCCTGCTGCCGGGCGAACAGGTCACGGTCATCACACCGCAGATGAACGCCACCCCGGCCGGCGTCCTGCCTCGATTGAAGCGCTTCACCCTGGTGGGCACCTTTAAAGTGGGCATGTACGAATACGACCGCAACCTGGCGCTGATCCACCTGGACGACGCCGCCAAGCTGTTTCGCGGCGAGGAAGGCGTGACCGGCTTGCGCCTCAAGCTGGACGATTTGTTCCAGGCGCCGCGCGTCACGCGGGACTTGGGCAAGCTGCTGGGTTCCAGCTTCTACGTGGCCGACTGGACCAAGGCCCACGACAACTTTTTCCGGGCGGTGCAGACCGAAAAGCGCGTGATGTTCATCATCCTGCTGCTGATCGTCGCGGTGGCGGCGTTCAACATCGTCTCCACCCTGGTGATGGTGGTCACCGACAAGCGCGCCGACATCGCCATCCTGCGCACCCAGGGCATGACGCCGGCTGAAGTTATGGGCGTGTTCATGGTGCTGGGCACGGTGATCGGCCTGTTCGGCGCCCTGCTCGGTGCGGCCGGCGGTATCGGCCTGGCGCTCAACGTCTCCAGCATCGTGCCGTGGATAGAAGAACAATTGCAGGTCAAATTCATGCCGGGCGACGTGTACTACATCAGCGAATTGCCCTCCAAACTGGTGTGGAGCGACGTATTGCAGATTACCGGCATCGCCTTTGTGCTTTCGCTGCTGGCCACCATTTATCCGGCCTGGCAGGCAGCGCGCATCAAGCCGGCCGAGGAGTTGCGCTATGAATAAACCCACCCGCCCCATCGTCCTGCAATGCAGCCACCTGTCCAAGCGCTTCAATGAAGGCGGCCTGGACGTGGAAGTGCTCAAAGGCGTCAACCTGTCCATAGGCCAGGGCGAGCGCATCGCCATCATGGGCGCTTCCGGTTCCGGCAAAAGCACGCTGTTGCACTTGCTGGGCGGCTTGGAAAAGCCGACGCGCGGCATCGTCAGCGTGGACGGCATCGCCATCGCCACGCTGAAAGAAAAACAACTGGCGCGGTTGCGCAACCGGGCGCTGGGCTTCGTCTATCAATTCCATCACCTGCTGGGAGAATTCACCCTGCTGGAAAACGTCGCCATGCCGCTGCTCATCGGCGGTGCCACGGTGGCCCGCGCTACGGAGGCGGCGCAAGACATGCTGGCGCGGGTGGGTTTGCAGCAGCGCCTGGAACACAAACCCGGCGAGCTGTCAGGCGGAGAGCGTCAACGCGCCGCCATCGCCAGGGCTTTGGTGACCCAGCCCAAGTGCGTGCTGGCGGACGAGCCGACCGGCAACCTGGACAGTAAAAACGCCGAGCAGGTGTACGATTTGATGGTGGAGTTGAACCAGACCCTGGGCACCAGTTTCCTGGTCGTCACCCACGACGCCCACCTGGCGGGGCGCATGGATAAAGTGTGGCATATGGAGGACGGCAGGCTGGCGCATGCTTGATTTGATTTGTTTAGTACTAATATTTTATGGGGGCTTATCAGGGCCTGGTTTTTTTAATCAATAGCCCACTTCCTTCTGGTGTCGAACGGCAACGATCACGGCGGTTTGCCCGTCGTAGCGGTACAACGCAATATAACCGCTGTCGCCAAAACCGATCAACCACTCCCGGTATTCCGGCTCCATGCCTTCGGCGGGTCTGCCGATTTCCGGCTGATGGGCGATGATTTTTACACCTTCCCGGATGGCTTTTACGGCACGCTGAGCCGCATGGGTATTTTTCGCCGCCAAAAAACGATGGAGGCGCTGAACGTCCAGTAACGCGGGTGGCGACCAAATCAAACGTGGCATTCAGGCGGTTCTGCTTCTTGGCCGGTTTCCAATTTGGTCAACCAAGCGTCTGCTTCCTCCCAGGTAACATGCAGCCCAGTGGCTTGGTATTCGTTCCATGCGCGAATACCGTCCTGCCGGAATATTTCGCGCTTTTCCTCACGCTCGACGTATTGCAGGATGGCCTCGCGCAGCACCCAATGTGTAGTGCGGTGGCGTGCATCCGCAAGATGTTTGATGCGCTCCTTAATGCTTTGATCCAGCTTGATGGCGACAGGGCGGGCAGCGGTAGTGGTCATGACATCCCTCCCACAGGGGATTTAGAAGTATTACCGTAGTATATACCTGCCGAATGTTCAGCGGACACGAGCGGTTCTCCGCGTAAGGGGGGCGGGCTGAGCCCGAATGGGGCGGAATTGGGCGATGGGCGCCCTAAACGTTGCGCCGGTTATATTTGGTGGCGTTGCCGCGCGCCAGCGCCAGCGGGTATTTTTCCGCATTGCGCTGCATTTTTTCGCCCACGGCTTGCTCCAGATCCACGCCCAGCACGTCCGCCAATCGCAGCAGATAAATCATCACGTCGGCCATTTCTTCGCGCACGGCTTGCATAGTGTGCGAGTCGGCGTCGATGTCGCGCGATTGCGCTTCGGTCAGCCATTGAAAGTGTTCCAGCAGTTCCGCCGCCTCTACCGACAAGGCGATGGCCAGATTTTTCGGGCTGTGGAATTGTTGCCAGTCGCGCTCGTCGGCGAAGTGCTGTAGTCGGTGCTGGATGGCTGGGATGTCCATGGCGATTCTCAGTGGGTCAACCAAAGCACCACGGCATAACGCGCGGCCTTGCCCATTGCCATGGCGGCCAGACAAGGCAGAAAGGGCAGGCGCAGCCAGCCCGCCGCCAGGCAAAAGCCATCGCCGACCAGCGGCAGCCAGGAAAACAGCAATAAAGGCATGCCGTAACGCCCCATGCGCTCCAGCATGTTTTGTTGCGGCGGCGAGTGTCTACGCAGCCAGCCCAGTGCTACGGCATAACCCAGCAACCAGGTGGTGACCGCGCCCAGGGTATTGCCCAGCGTCGCCACGCTCAGCAGCAAGCTGTCGGAATAGCTCGCCTGCAAAGCCAGATAAGCCAGCACGGCCTCCGATCCGCCCGGGGCCAGGGTGGCGGAAATGAATGCGCTGGCGAATAAGCCGGCGAGGGCAGGGGTAAGTTCGTTCATCTGGGGTGAGTATCACGGAGCCGAGGGAACGAGAAAAATATCCATCCTGTGCGGCTACTGGACGCAGAGCGTCCCGGGCTACGTTCCCACGCGGAGCGTGGGAACGATAAAAAGCCTTCGGATTTGCATCCGAAGGCCTTGTGGCATCAAACGCGGGGCGCGCTATTTTTTGTAGCGATGGTAAAGCTGCATAGCCAAGTCCAGCGCCATGCCCAACCACTCCTTCAGCAAGTCCACGGTGGCATCGACCAGACTGGCCAGATCGTCGCCTTTGCTGCGCGCACGGATGCGCTGCCAGAGGTGAGGAGCGCCGAATACGCCGATGGCGATGCCCAGAATGGTCATGCCAGACAACCAGGAACCACCGGACGACGGCGCTTTGTCGGCAGTGGCTTTGGCGCCTTTGGCCGCTGCGCCTGGAGCGGATTCCGAGTCTCCGCCCTTGGCTTTCAGCGCTGCCGCCGCCACGTCGACCTGCTCCGCCAGGACGGTGGACGGCACCGGTTCCGGCGCATTGACGTTGTAGCTGTCCGGCAAAGCGTGCGGCGTCAGGCCGGGTATGCTGGGCAGATCGCCCGTACCCTTGCCCGAAACCAACTCGGCTTTCATGCCTTTTTCCATGTGCTGGGCGATGTCGCAGTGCACCAGGAAGGTTTTATCGTTCGGCGGCAGAATCAGCGTGCCGGTAATTTTGGCCGGGCCGGTGATTTCCAGGTGGAACATGCCTTTTTGGTAGATGTATTTGGGCAGGCCGTGCATCATCCACTGGTGGCGGACGTTGTCTTCGTTAATGAAGTTCACCGTCAACCGGGTGCAGGGCTTGACTTTCCATTGGTTCTGGTCGAAACCGAAGATAAAACCGGGCTTGGCGTATTTGCGCCCCGCCTTCACGGTGATTTCTTTATTTTCGGCGATTTCGTCGCAGCCGCCGGGCAGCGTGTCTTTGTTCTGCCCCATGATCATGCCGCCCTGCATGTCCATCAGGTGGCCGTCACCGTGATCCATCAGCGCATCGTGCACGACGGGATTGACCTCCTGTTTGGGTTCTCTGGGCTGGGCCTGCGCCGTCATGGCGGCCAGGGCGAACGTCAAACCGACGATCAGTTGCCTTTTCATATTATTTGCCTCCCATCGCTTTGATTTGCGCTATGAGCTGCGCCGCCAAAGCCATCAATCGCCGGCGATTCACATAGGCCGCATACCCCAGGGCACCCAACAGCAAGCCCCTGAGCAAGTTGCCGAAGCTGGAGGATTCACCGCCGGAACCCTCGGCGGCCGGCTGCTTTGCGGGTTTCTTGGTGGGTTCCAGCGTTTTGGGCAAAGGAGGCACGGTGTTGGGTTTGACGCCTTCCATCTTGGGCATGCCCAGCGACTCACCCACGCTCAAGTGCTGCCAAACGGGAATTTCGCGTTTCCAGAACTTTTTGCTGAAGTAAGGCGAAACGTCCATGCCGTGCAATTCCGGCGTACCGGCGGCGTCGGCATAGCCTTTGTACACCAGCAGGCTGATGCTGCCGCCTTCACCCTGACCGTTGGTGGTAAAGGTGGTTTCCACGTGGTCGTGGAACATCCAGATGCCGGAACCGAAACTGTTCAGGCCGTCGTTGGTGGTATTCAGCTCCAGGTCCAGGCGCTGCGCCGGGGCCAGGTCGTAAACGTCGCGCTGGATGCGCGCCGCCGGGGCGTGCGGCACGCCGTCGTAATCGGTAATGGTGGCTTTGTGTCCGTGAATGTGCAGCGCCATGCCTTCGGTGTGACCGTTGAGCACGCGCAGTTTCACTTTTTGATTGGGCTCGACGTTGATCAGCGACTCCCGCAACGAATAGGGGAAGGCTCGGCCATTGAGCATGAAATAGTCATCCTTGGCGTCGGTGATGTCGTACTTCTGATTCATATTGAGCGCGATCAGGCGCGGGTCGTTGTACTGCTGGATGATCTGGTGCAGTTCTTTGTCCGCCGACTGATAGTGCAGGTCGTATTCCTGGTTGTACTTTTCCAGCACCGCCTTGGAGGGGTGGCGTACCTGCCCATTACCCAGGTTGAAAGTCTGCGGCCAGTTGTTGGCGCGGTTTTCCTCCACGATGAACATGCCGGCCAAGCCCATGGGAATATGGGTGTGGGGCTGTACGTGGCAGTGATAATACATGGTGCCGGGCTGGCGCGGTTTGATGACGTAAGTCTTGGTCTGACCGGGCATGACGTCCATTTCCGCGGTCTGGCCCACGCCGTCGTTACCGCTGCCGCTGTGATCCATATAGGGGTGATCCACGCCGTGCAAGTGGATGGAATGCGGAAAATAGTGCGTGTTTTCCAGTACCAGCCAAACCGTATCGCCCTGCTCCACGCGGATGGCGGGAGAAGGCATGCGCAACAGCGTATTGGCTTCCAGGCTGGCAAAGCCGCGCGTCGACATGTCGCGGGATTTGGGGGTATACACCCAAAAGCCCGGTTGTATGCCCGGCGCGATATCGAAGGTGGGCACTACGCCGGGAAAGTCCGGCGAGCGCCCGTTCAGCTCCATGATTTCCAGTTTGATGACGATGCGATCCGGGTCGCCGTCGCCGTCTTCGTCGTTGGACATGGTCACGGCATCCGGCGCCAGCTTGGTGTCCATGAGCGTATCCATGGACACGCCGTTGGTACCTTTGACGAAAGCGGCGATTTCGGAAGGGTTGTCCGGGTCGCAAACCCGGGATTCCTGCATGGCGACGCCTTCCACGGTCTGCGCATCGCGCCATACCGACGGCGCACCGCTATTGCAGAAAGGCTCTACGTCGCCCGTTTCAACTTTGACGGTGGGCGGCAAGTCAACCGCCGCAAAGGCCAGTGGCGCGGAGGCCAGTAGCGCCGCCGCCAGCCAAAACCCCCGGGTTTGCTTTCGCTTCATCGGTTTTTATCCCAGTGCTAGGTCATTTCAACTGTAGTCATTTCGATCAAAGGTAATACCGCCGCTTAGAAGTCTTTGGCCTTCTTGAAAATGCCGTCGATCACGCCTTTGAAGCCGGCATTGGACAGGTACAGCAAATAGCCGAGCGCGGCCAGCACGACTGCGCCGATCAGCAGGGTATTGCCGCCGCTGGGACCGCCGCCGGCACCGCTGCCTACCGTGATGGGCAAGTGAGCGTCGATGCGCTGGCCTTCGTTGATCAAGGTGATGTGAGCCAGGTATTTGCCGGATTGGGTAAAGTTGTAGGGGGTCGTGATGACGCCGTTGCTGTGTTTGCCTTGGGGGATTTTGACCAGGGAAGTGCCTTCCGGCTCTTTGGTCAATTCGAATTCCACTTCCATTTGCCGCAACGCCTTGCCTTCATAGTCGATGACCAGATTGCTCTGGCCCGGGCCGGGGATGTCGCCGCAGTATTCGTCCATGCCGGTCAATTGCGGTTGATAAGCCGTGAAGTGCACCCAATGGGCGCCCACCGGGATGCGGCAGGTATCGAATTCTTGTGCTGCCCCGCCACCATGCGCAAAGGCATCTGACATCGGCAGGATAACCGAAACTGACAGCCCCAAAGCCAGAAGGGCATTTTTAAAGGATGTATTTTTACGCATAACTCTTCCCACTCTTATAAGGTGTAATTGTGACGGTGCTTTGGCAAGGCCACCCGAGCCCGCTTGTTGCGCCCACTCTCTTGAACAACCGCTAAGGAAAGGCGCCAAGTGCGGACTCTGGACTTTAGCACAGGCTTCCCGGTGAAGGGAAGCGACAATGCGACTTTACTGTCCTTACGCTCCATGCTTGGCCGGCCTTGTTACGTTATCCTAGGGGGCTTTCGTGTCGCTTTACCAGCTCCGGCTCCTATAAAATAGGAACAACCACCCACTATTCTCCGAATCATGGTACGCAGGCGTACTCTATCCGGCTGATCCAACCCAGGGCTTTGCTCCAGACCATGCGGCGTTATTTATTTTTACTATCGATTTTATTGAGCATCGCCTGTTCCGATGGAGCCTGGGCGTCGGGCGACACCCCCGGTGACAAAGGCGTTGGCATGGAAGCGCCGATCATTACCGAAGTCACGCCCACCACCGCCACGCTGCACCAACTGACGCGGTTTGTCGTGACCGGCGTTAATCTGACGGCGGATATGGAATTAATCGTGAAATACTGTAAACCGGTCGGCAAAGGAAGCACCGGTTCGGCCACCCGGCGCGTGTTTCAGTGTACGCCGCAAAAAATCGGCGACAGCAAGCTGACGATCAAGGAAAAACACGCCGGTAAAACGTTGCTGACTTCGAAAATCATCGTATTTTCCTCGCCGAACGTGGTATTGCTGTTGCACGGCATGAGTTCCAACCCCGGCGTCTGGGAAGATTTGACGATCAATAAAACGGGGTATTTCAAATCGGGGTGCCCGATCATTTACGCGGGAGCCCTGTCGTCCGCCGGCTTCATCCCCAATGCGCGCGGCACTTATTGTTTTCGCGTCAAGTTCGGCGAATACGACATGGCAAACAAGCTCGATGGCTTGGACCACGCCAAGCAGTATGCCATACATCACGCTTGGCCGATGTCTGGGGATTTTTCCACTTTTTATCAATTGGGCCAGGAAGTCGAGGCGGCGGTGGACGCCATCCTCAGTATCAACCCCAATGCCAAAATCGTCCTGCTGGGCCACAGCCGCGGCGGCTTGGCGGCGCGGGCGTTTTTACAGACGCCGGGAACCACGGCGGCCAAAAGCAGTATCAAGGGTTTGATTACTTCCGGCACGCCGCATCAAGGCAGTCGTTTAGGCAGGATTTATTTTTATATAGAAAATAGTTTACTTACCCATGCCGGCATTCACATAACCAGCGGAAACAAAGACAACGACTGGAGAACGATAAACTTTTTACTGAAGGGCAATAAACTGGACGTACGCCGCCCGACCGTCGGTTTTCTCGCCGACACCAGCGCGCCGCTTAAAAGCTTGCGCAGAGGCATAAAATATCTTCCAAACTGGATTCGGTATGGCCAGATTTACTATGCGGGTACCGACCTGGGCGTATTGGGATCGAAATTCGGCATCGATTATACGATTTTCGGCATCAACTGGCTTAATGCGATCACTGTTTCAAGCCCTATGCATAGGGCGCTGGGATTAAAGTTCGGGCTGGACGACGTTTTCGACATAGATATTCCCGACATTAATATCAACCTTGAAAAACAGTTGTCCAATGCGGCCAGAATCGCGATTTTAGGGCCGGGTAGAACACCGCGCGATTACAAAGGCGACGGCATCGTGCCGGAAAACAGCCAAAAAGGCGGCGCGCCGCATGCCCATTCCTGGCGTGGAAACGGCGGTGACAACGTGTTTCACCTGGAAGAGCCGCAGCAAGTTCTGGACATCGCCACCATGTTTTGCAGAATGGGGTTTTCCGACTGGTTGAGTCGTTGCCCAGTCGGAAAAACCGCGCCCGAATCGTTGGACCCGCCGTATACGGCGGATGTGGCGGTGGAGGAGGAGGATACCCCTGCCCTGACGGCGGCATCGACGCAACGCCGGCAGGACTATCAGGCATGGCAGGAACTGCCGATCGAGGAACAATGGCGACGCTGGCAGGCGATGAACGGGGAAGACGACGACGTAGCGCGGGAACTGTTGGGCAACGCACTGGCCGAACGCTTGCAACAGGGCGAGGACGGCGGCGTTTATCAGGAAGCCGGTCTGATTTTGCGCCAATCCGCCACGCCGTTGGCGGAACGGGCGCGCTTGGCGGCACTGCTTGGCCAAACCGCAACCCAGGCGGCGTTGCAAACCTTGCTGCAGGTACTGGAAATGGGCGACGCGGCCTTACGGCCGGCGCTGTTGTCCGTCATCGAGCGGGTGGGCGATGAGCGCTGGAACGGACGCTTTCCCGCCGAGCTGTCGCCGCTGTTGCAAGCCGCCTGGCAAGATGCCGGTAACGATGCCGCATTGCTGGCATCCGTGGCGCGCGCGTTGGCCAGGATCGGCACCCCGGATGGCGTGGCTTTACTGCTGCAAGCCGTGGCGCAGAGCGGCCAAAGCGCAGCAGCGCTGGAGCGGCGAGCGCATCTGTCCGAAACCGATGCGCGTGCTTTGGCCGCTTGGGACGTGCTGAGCCTGATCCGCAACCCGGATGCCATACCCGTATTGAGCCAGGGATTACATCAGCGCGACGCCGTGCTGTCCCAGGCCGCTGGCGATGCTTTGGCCGCCATGGGCTACCCCGAGGCCACCGCCGCATTGTTGCAGTGGGCACGGCTGGCGGACGATGCAGTGGAACCCAAGGTGGCGCTATGGCTCAATCGCCTACGCGACAGCGATTCCAAACAGTTATTGCGTGAAAACTTGTCCAGCAGCCGGCCTTACCGCAGCCAGCGCGTGCGCAAAGCCTTGCGTGACAGGCTGGATAAGCTGGACGCGCCGTAATTTGTGTCACCGGGTTCCCACACCCGGCTGCCCAATGTGGGGCAGCGGGAACAGTCAGCAAAGGAAGATTTAAAGCGCGAAACGGACTTGCTGCGCCGCGACATGCGCGAAATGGAGCGCGGTATGCGCAGCCTACCTGGCTTCTTCTTTCGTGCGATTTTTGCGTTCCGCTTTTTGAACATACAGCGGATAAACTTTTGCAAATGTTGTCGCGAAAATGTGATGCTTGGACATCGCTATTTCTCCTGCTTGCTGACCGCCGACGCTAGTCGGAATTATTAAGGCTGCTTGAAAGTAACAGCGGCGGCTAAGGCCGCCGCACTCCATAGTAGGCGTTCCCACGCAGAGCTTATGGAGTGCGTCGGCAGAGCGTTTTATCGTTCCCACGCTCCGCGTGGGAATGCCGCCCTGGACGCTCTGCGTCCCGTGGCTCCCACACAAACCATCCACGCCTACACTGACGCGACGCGGAGCGTCGCCGAATGCATTTCCACGCGGAGCGTGGGAACGATATAAATCCCCGGCTGTAAGGCCGAAGCTATGGAGTGCGCCGGCAGAGCGTTAGCGGCGACGGCGCTATGGCTTTCGAAGCGTTGTGTTTGCCTCTAGCTCAGTGCTTCGAAAGTAACAGCGGCGGCTAAGGCCACCGCACTCCATAGTAGGCGTTCCCACGCA
>SCQD01000330.1 GCA_004299145.1 Methylococcaceae bacterium
AAGGGCAACACTTTGCTCAACTATGCCGGCATCAAACCGGACTTATTGCCCTACGTGTGCGATGCCGCGCCATCCAAGCAGGGAAAATACCTGCCGGGCACGCATATCCCCATCGTGCCGCCTGCGGTTTTGCAAAAACGCCGCCCCGACTTTGTACTGATATTGCCTTGGAACATTGCCGACGAGGTGAGGGCCCAACAATCCTGCGTACTCGAATGGCACGGACAATTTGTGCGCGCTGTTCCGCGCCTGATTGTGGGTGATGAGGAGGTCGCGTGAAAGTTGCGGTGACGGGTGCAAGCGGTTTTATTGGACGCCATGTGCTGAACGCCTTACTGGCGCAGCATGTTTCCGTGGTAACAACGACGCGCGATAAAAACCGTCTGGCGGAGTTTTCCGATCGCGTACAAATCGTTGAACTGGATTTGGCCGGCAACGAACAAGGAGTCTTTGAACGTTTGGGAAAGCCCGATATTCTCATGCACCTGGCCTGGGCCGGTTTACCCAATTACCGGTCCTTGCATCATTTTGAAAGCGAGTTGCCGCGCCAATATGCTTTTCTGCAGCAAATGATCAAACAAGGCTTACCGTCGCTGATCATAACCGGCACCTGTTTCGAATACGGCATGCAATCCGGCCCGTTGACCGAAAACACGGCCACCCACCCCAGCAATCCTTATGGTTTTGCAAAAGACGCTCTGCGGCAACAGCTGGAATACCTTAAGCAACAAGTGCCATTCAATTTCACTTGGGCACGGCTTTTTTATATGTACGGCACCGGTCAGGCGAAAAACTCCTTGCTGCCACAGCTTGAAGCCGCCGTTGCACAAGGCGCCGCCCAGTTCAACATGTCCGGCGGCGAGCAACTGCGCGACTATTTGCCGGTCAGTGCGATAGCGCGTCAACTGGTGATGTTGGCATTGAAGCAAAAAGACATCGGCATAATTAATGTCTGTTCAGGCAAACCGCAATCCGTAAGAAATCTCGTAGAGCACTGGATCCAGGAAAACCATTGGAAAATCAGGCTTAACCTGGGATATTACGCCTACCCGGATCACGAACCCATGGCATTCTGGGGATGCCGGCAAAAACTGGACACGCTGCTGGGACAATGATGCAAAACGCCCTCACACACTGACTTCAATTATTACATTTCGGAATATCATAAAATGGCAAAGAATTATCTGACGACCACTTTTTTTGGCGTAAAGTCTATTCATGACTTTATTGCAGGACTTCAACAAGCGGTATATCAAGTGCCTCCCGGAATTTTTTCCGGGGATAACCTTTTCACTTTTGGCAGGCATTTGGGATTTCTTGATGACGCCGAGTTCATGTCCGCATTTGAAACCAATGCCATCAGTGAAACAGAGCGCGCCATCATATGGCGTACTCATGTGGTTACCTGGGCCGCCAAGCAGGCACTACGCCGAGAAGGCGATTTTGTGGAATGTGGCAGCTATGAAGGCACAACGGCAAAAATAATCTGCGATTACTTAGGATTTGAAAACATTAACAAAAATTTTTTGTTATATGACGTTTTTGAACACGATAACTCAATGGAGCATAACGCATTACCCGCACACGGGCCTGATCTCTATGAAAAGGTGGTTGCGCGGTTTTCCAGCTATCCGAACGTTATAATCAACAAAGGATTTATTCCAGACATATTCAAGGAAAAGCTGCCTGACAAGATCGCGTTTATGCATATTGATCTAAACGGCCCTACGGCTGAGCTTGCCTCCCTGGAATATTTATTTGAACGCATGGTTCCCGGAGCAATCCTTATTCTGGACGATTATGGATGGTATTTAAGTTTTGCAGCTCAAAAATATGCCGAAGACCCATTTTTTGCAGCGCGTGGTTATCAGGTACTGGAGCTCCCGACAGGACAGGGCATGGTACTAAAGTAAGTCGAGTTCCGACAAAGACGGCCATGTTATTTCCAAACATCGGCTGTAGTAACATTGGCCTTTCGGTCATAGAGAATAATTAAATCATCAATTAATGACGAGCGAGATGAAGCACACATTTCAAAATGAAGTATCGGAGCGTATTGCCGCAAATGGCAGAAACAAGGCCATGCACGAGGCTGCACAGACCTTTCTGCGCGTAGCGACCGAACCCAAGTATTGCTATAACTTTTCCAGCCTCGGCCGCCCCATCATCCAATACCCTCAAGACATTGTCGCCATGCAGGAATTGATATGGCAGGTTAAACCGGATTTGATCATAGAAACAGGTATCGCCCACGGCGGCTCACTCATCATGAGTGCCTCCATGCTGGCCTTGCTGGATTACTGCGAAGCCGTGGCGGCGGAAACCAGCCTCGATCCACGCCAGACGCACCGCCGTGTACTGGGTATCGACATCGACATCCGTGCCCACAACCGCGCGGCTATTGAGGCGCATCCGATGGCGCATCGCATCGACATGATACAAAACTCTTCCATAGCACCGGATACCATCGCCCGTGTCCGTCAGATGGCTGAAAACTATCAGCGCGTATTGGTCTGTTTGGACTCCAACCACACCCACGCGCACGTCTTGGCGGAACTGGAAGCCTATGCCCCGCTCACCTCGGTGGACAGTTACTGCGTGGTATTCGATACGATCATTGAAGACTTGCCGGACAATACCTATCCGGACCGGCCCTGGGACAGGGGAAACAATCCCAAAACCGCTGTATGGGAATATCTGCGTCGTTTACAGGAATCAGGCCGATCGGCCATCGATGGCGCCCCCTTGCATTTTGAAATCGATAAAACCATAGAGCACAAACTCATGATTACCGTTGCACCGGATGGCTTTTTGAAGCGGACGGCATAACTTAACGCAGTATGACGTCATCCCCCTGGGGTGTCGCTATGGTTAAATAACCAAATACATCGGACGGCACGCCATCGGGGTAAGTTTCCCTCAAATAATTGAGCACGAGGTAGCTCCCTACCCTTTCGCAACAAAAAGACAAGGCACGCATTTGTTCGCCATCTCTCTCGACTTTATATTTCGCCAAATAAGCAGTGACCATCCGCTCCATTTTACTGGCGACATCCACGAAAAACGCCGCAGGATAAATACCAAGTTCGCCCCCCCCAGACACCAACAACTTCTGGTTCAGTAAGTCATAAGCATCCTTGGCAGTAAATACGTGACTACTGACAGCTTCGGCCAAAAATCGCAATAAATCTTCCAGGTGGTGCTGCTGGAAATACAACTGTAGATTACTGTCAATATTGTAATGCGGCAAAATATTCGGCCTGGAAACCAACAATGGACGGTCGTGACAGCCCCATATCTCCCTCGGATCATATTTAGACAGTTCGACCGTCGACAACAAGTATTGAAACGGCATTAATGGTATCGGCCCGCCGATTTTTTGACCACTGACAAACTTTCTGTAGGAACAGACGGTAACCCGTTCATACTGGGGATGCGCCAGTAAATAATTTTTTATGGCAAACACGCCCGCAGTACTTGCCAAGCAGGGATGAAACGGCTCCCATTCAGGCGCCAGATCACGCAAGTTTATCCCTCCTTCCATCTGAAACCGTCCCAGCCTCATGAGCTTTACGTGGGGAGGAAATTCGATGAATGGCGCGGTATGCGCCAAACAAAAAGTCACCATCTTGTCGTCAGCCAACATGTCGGAATCGCCATGCTCCGACCTGGGAACCGCATGAAACCCGATATCCATCCAACGCTGCAATCTGGATAACTCCAAAACGATATCGGGCTGATTGGGTTCCAACGCCAAACTTTTTTTAAAAACTTGTTCCGCTTCCAACGGGCGATAATAGACCTGCAAGAATAATGCAAAATTCTTTAAGGCGATAAGGTAGTAATCTTTGCCCGCGAGCAGGATTGACTCATCTAAACCGAAAAGTTGGCGCCATAGTGCCAGAGCTTCGTCCACCCGTGCCTGACGTTGTAAACTCAACGCCAAATTAACGTATGCAGGAATAAACTCGACATCGCAACTTAGTATTGAACGATAAACCTGTTCTGCGCCAAGCACGTCAGACATCCGCGTCAGTGCGATGCCGATATTGAAATAAACGGCGGTATCCGCCAACATTGGCGTATTATCCAGCCACAACCGATATAAAGCGGTGGCTTGTTCGATTTGGTTTTCTTTTTCCAACCATTCAGCGACGCGAACCAGTTCTCCCGGGGGCAGCATGCCCCGTTGAGCCCCAAAAAACGCCAATGCACGGGATGCTTCCAGATCAAGATCGCTGCCCCCATTCTCCTCGATCTTCTGCCGCAACCAGACTTGGAATAATGCATCCCTATTGTTCAGCGCACCTGGATGCGCGGAATTTATACTCAAAACCTGGCGATAGTAAGCGCCGGCTTCCTCGTAGCGTCCCAGACCGAACAACAGGACCCCTAAATTATAATTGGCATCCACGTAATTCGGATTCACGTTAAGCGCATCGCGTAAAAGGGACTCGGCTTCTTCATAACGCTGCAGCCCCTGCAACAAAACAGCCCAATTGTTACAGGCGACATAAGATTGGGGATTGGCGATCAATGCCTGACGATAGCTGGTTTCCGCTTCCGCATAACGCCCCAGCTCACCGTACAACACGCCGAGATTGAAATAACCCTCAGAGTAACCGTGGGCAACGGCGAGCCGCCAGTAGTATTCCGCCTGATCGGGCAAACCGCCGACACGCGCGCAAGTGGCTGCCGCATTCAATAGCGTAACATCGTGTGGTTCCTGTTCCAGTGCCGTTCGAGCCAATTCCAACGCAGCCAGATAATTGGCCTGGGCATACTGTTCCAACACTTGATTGTATGTAGACGCCGTCGAAGAAGTTGGCGGGGTATTAGCGGAAACGGGCGCAGAAAAAGCATTCATACAAAGATTCCTGACGATAGCAAGTTACTCTCCGATACTTTCAAGCACAAACAAACCCACGCCAAGGCTAAAACTCCCGCCGCCCATTGAAGGCCAGAGATAATGTCGCCCCATCGACGAACTCCAACTCGCCCCCCATGGGCACGCCATAAGCGATGCGGGTGGTGCGGATATGATGGCGTTGCGCCATTTCACCGAGGTAATGCGCGGTAGCCTCGCCTTCCACCGTGGTATTGGTCGCCAGCACGACTTCTTTGATTTCGCCGCCCGCCAGACGCTGTTCCAGACGGTCCAGCCCCAGTTCGACCGGGCCTATGCCGTCCAGCGGCGACAACCTGCCGTTCAGCACGAAAAACACGCCGCGATAACAACCGGCCTGATCGATGGCATACACGTCCGTGGGCATTTCCACCACGCATAACTGGCTTTGGTCGCGGGAGGGGCTGGCGCACACCGCACACAGCGCGGTTTCGCTCAAGCTGCGGCAGCGCTCGCAATAGCCGACGCGATCCACCGCCGCCAGCAGGCTTTCCGCCAAAACGCGGGCGCCATCACGATTGCGCAGCAACAGGTAATACGCCATGCGCTGCGCCGACTTCGGCCCCACGCCGGGCAGGCAGCGCAGTGCCTGCATGAGCCGCCCCACACTACCGTTGGCCTGCATGTTCAGAACGGCATTTTGAACCCGGCGGGCAATGGAATTCCTGAAGTCAGCCCGGCCATTTTTTCCTCCTTGAGTTTGTCGGCGCGGCGCACGGCATCGTTGATGGCGGCCACCACCAAGTCTTCCAGCATGTCCCGGTCCTCGCCCAGCAGGCTGGGATCGACGTCGATTTTCAACGCCTCTTTGCGGCCATTCATCACCAGCCTCACCAGACCGCCACCGGACTCGCCGACGACTTCCGTCATGGCCAGCTCTTCCTGGGCCTTTTGCACGTTTTCCTGCATGCGTTGCGCTTGTTGCATCAATTGGCCGATTGCATTTTTCATGGAATCATTTCCCGTAAATAAGGATTTAATCTAAAGGTTGAGTGAAATCGTGCAGCACTTTGGCATCGAGCAATTCCTTGAACGCCGCTACCGTGCCGTCTTCTTCGATTTCCTGCTCGGCGGCCCGCTGCCGCTCCGCTTTGGCACGAGCCAAGTGTAATGCCGGGGTTTCCTGCATACCACCTGCGCTTTCCTGAATGACCAGCTTTATGGGCCGCCCGAAATAGGCCTGCAATGCTTTTTGCAAATTATTTACCACCTGCCCGGTACGCAAGTGTTGATGGCCGGCATCCAGCAATAAAGTGCACGCCTGTTCGGTCACTTCGTGCAATAGGCAATTGGACGCCAACTGGTGGGTCATGCCCGCCAGTCCCATAGTCTGGATGATTTGCAGCCAATTTTGCGGTTGGGCATCGGTAGGGCGAAGCGGCGAAGGCGGCGCCTGCGGACACTGCACTGCGGCGGGCGCCGCAGCCACAACAGCGGCCTGCGGCGTAACCGGCATGCCGGCGTCACGGGACGTCGCTTTTGCCACGGGCTGGAACGTCAACATGCGCAGCAGCGCCATTTCAAAACCGCTACGCGGGTCCGGCGCATAAGGCAAATCGCGCCGGCACAGCAGGCCGATTTGGTAGTACAGCTGCACGTCTTCGGGCGTCAGGCGCCGAGCCAGTTCCTGCAACACCTCGGCGTGCTCGTCGGCACGCGCGGTGTCCGGCCAGTGCTGCGCCAGGGCAACGTGGTGCAACACCAGCAATAATTGTTGCAAGACATCGGCGAAATCCAGCGCGTGCTCATCCAAAGCAGCCACCCGCGCCAACGCCATCGGGCCATCGTTGTCGGCCAGGGCGCGCAGCAGGTTGAATATAGGCTCGCGCGGCACCGCGCCCAGCATGGCGTACACCGCTTCGCTCCGCACGTCTCCCGCGCCGTGCACGATGGCCTGATCCAGCAGGCTCAAACCATCGCGCATACTGCCGTCCGCCGCTATCGACAGCGCGCGCAGAGCCTCGGTTTCAAAAGCGATATTTTCCTGCTCCAGCACGTATGCCATCTGACCGGCGATTTGCTCCGGCAGCATGCGCTTGAGATTGAACTGCAGGCAGCGCGACAACACCGTCACCGGAATTTTTTGCGGATCGGTGGTGGCCAGCAGAAACTTGACGTGCTCCGGCGGCTCCTCCAGCGTCTTCAACAGCGCGTTGAAGCTGTGGCCGGTGAGCATATGCACTTCGTCGATGAGGTAAATTTTGTAACGGCCCTTATTGGGCAGGTACTGCACGTTTTCCAGCAGATCGCGGGTGTCTTCCACTTTGGTGCGGGAAGCGGCATCCACTTCGATGAGGTCCATGAAACGGCCCTCGTCGATTTCCGTGCAGGCGCTGCAAGCACAGCAGGGATCGAAAGTCTGGCGGTTTTCGCAGTTGAGCGCCTTGGCCAGAATGCGGGCCAGCGAGGTTTTACCCACCCCCCGGGTGCCGGTAAACAAATAAGCGTGGTGAGTGCGATCGCGCTCCAAAGCATGGGTAAGCGCCTTGACCACGTGCTCCTGTCCAACCATCTGGCTGAACGTGCGAGGACGCCACTTACGAGCGAGAGCCTGATAGGCCATAGTCTGCGGCAATGGAGAAGCGCGGAAGGATACAAGATGGCGGCAAACCGTGCCAGCCGCACCCCGGCACCCGAATCCTCTGCTGCCGCTGCTCCCTTCCGGGCCTGACGGGGTTCACAAAGTATCGTTGCGAGGGGACCGACACGGCTCACCAAAATTGCGTAAGCCCTGTATGGGACTGGGCAAATTATCCTCTATTCCCCTCCGGATAGCAACTGTGTGAGCATAAAGCTTGCCAACAATATTTTATTTGCACTATAATTTCCAGCTCACGGGGGTCGTTAGCTCAGCCGGTAGAGCACCGCACTTTTAATGCGATGGTCGTGCGTTCGATTCGCACACGACCCACCATCAACACAGGAAATTAAGCAGTTAGCGAGCAATCGGTAACTGCTTTTTTTGTGTCTGAAATTTCACTACGCGAGATTTACGCGACTTAGCTTTTCAACAGCACCAAGAAGCTCAGCAATCTCGGCCTTGCAATAGTGATCAGTAATCCTATTCGACTTGTGCCCCACACCTGCCGATTCTTAAAACTCACGTCAGCCGCTCTCAAACGCCGACCAAACGTATGACGAAGATCATGTACGCGACATTGCGCAATTCCCGCACGCTCTCGTGCTTTTCGCCATGCATTTCCATCACGTTGGTTTCGGCGGCGCCGGGATTGCCCGCCAGTAAAAAGCTGGCCGTATAGGTTTTTCCGCCGGTACCTATTCAGCCTTGGCCTGGAACCATAGGCATTTCGCCGGGGGTGCGGGCGGCAAGAACTCGGTGCCGGCTTGAGACAATTCGTTCCGCCTGACAAAGCGGCACTATTCAGCTGCCGGCAACGCAAACGTTGCTGCGCTTTCACGGTAACACTGAAAGCTGCGCGGCTTCATATTTCAGGATGATGTCGAAACTACGCGCGGTTGTAAACGCGACAAGGTCGTCGCAGCTCGATCATGTGGCCGGCTATTAAAGGGGAATCGGGCCGGCATTGCCGACCGCGCGGCGATGGCACCATCGCCGCTGAGGCCGCCCATCGGGTCAGCTGAGGTGGATCACACCACGCAAAACCGGATCAGGTTTGCTAAATCGCATTATTAAAAGCCTCGAAGCTGGTCATGAGATCCTCCGATTAGCATAATGTTTCTGTCGAATACGTCATTCGACATCAAATGAAACGATTATGCGCCACTGACCCCGCTTTGACTCCGTTTCTCGTCCCTAACAACATTTTAATAGACAGGTAAATCACTATGGCACTCAGATCGATAACCCTTGCTTTAGGCTTGATCGTCAGCTTTGCGAGTTGGGCGGCATCTGAGCCGGGCGATACCCAAAAACCCGCCTCTCCAACAACTCAAACTCAACCTGCATCATCCGTAAGTGTCGGCGACAAAACACCTACATCCAACGAGGCATCGTCTTCTCAAAAAGAAGATGGCGGCGCTCGAAAGCCAGACCTAGCGGAATATTGCCGACAAAACGTGTGCTGATTGAACGGTCTCTGATCATCGTGGTTTTTAACTTAAGCGAGTAACTACTAATGAATAAAACTTGCGCCATCGTTATCACGATGATGGGTTTAGCTCCGATTTCAGTAGCCTTTTCCGCGCCCCATTGGACACACGAAGAACAAGCGGAATGGGGGGCCATTGAAGATACTAGCCAGAGTGCCGTGCCTTTGATGTACCCATATGCGGAATGCACAATTGGCGCTCACCAATCACCGGTGGATTTATCTAATCAAAGCAAGGCTAAAACCGTTAACGCCCCCAGGTTCAATTACGTTAGGGATGCAACGGATTTCTTTAATTCCGGACATGCGGCTCAAGTCAATACCTCTTCGGATTATAAGGGCGGAATCTCAATCGGGGCGGATTTTTACCCGCTGATACAATATCACTTCCATGCACCCGCAGAACATGTGATTGGCAAGACAACCTACCCAGGCGAGCTGCATTTCGTACATATTCGCGAGGACGGCAGAATCGCCGTAGTAGGCGTGCTGCTTGAGGAAGGCGATAAACCCAGCCGCACGGTCGATCTCATCCTAAGAAATACGCCAACGACGCAGGAAACACACAATACAACATCGGGTATCACGCTTAACCCGGCTTCCTTGTTACCCAAAGAGTGGAAAAACTTCTATACCTACGCAGGTTCTCTTACCACGCCACCGTGCAGCGAAGGTGTGAGCTGGTATGTGTTGGAGAAACCGTTAATAGTGACTCCTAAGCAAATCCATAAACTGAAAAGCCTGTACGAGAATAACAACCGCTTGCCGCAAAATCTGAATGGACGAGTAGTAACCGGCAATCACTAGCAAACCTATAGCATACACCAAGAAACGCGGAATACCCCGATTTTCTTAGCGTATTTGATATTTTAAGCTTAGTTAAACATCAGTATTTCTCGCCATTCCTTGAAACCAGGTTTTTCTTACGAAAGCATATTATTAAATTCGTCTCACCGTTTTGCCAGTGCGCTCGAAGCCTTTGCCTTTTGTCGTGATCCAGCGCCGCGTGGGAACACAGCCCCGGCGCGCCGCGCCGCGTGAATGCCCGGAACCTGCTTCACAAAACCAGCGCCGTGCTCGACACGGAACGCGGCGCGCCCACACGGCATTCAGGAATGCCTGACTGATACCGCTTCGCGGCGGCTTTCCCACGCGGCGCGTGGGAACGAGAAATTCAACGAGGATATTTAATGTATCCCCATCGGCAACAGAATGTGGAGCTCGGCGCCACAGGGACTCGCGAACAAGACTTGGATCGGGCTGGCCCCCGGCGTGGATAAAGCGATACAAAGCCCATGCCCCCTGCTCAAGCAGTGCCGGCAGCGATTAATCCGTCCATGCGGCGCCGTATTTCCGCCTCAACCACCGCTGCGCGTTGCGCAAATCCCGCGTATCGAACCCTTCGTCGAACCCGCCGTACACGGGCGCCAGCACAGCGTCGGCTTCCGCTTGCCGGCCCTGGCCGGACCAGAGTTCAGCCAGGCTCATGGCCGCGCGTAATTCCAGCGATTTCGCCGCTTGCCGGCGGCTGATGGTCAATGCCTGCTGGAAACAAGCTTCCGCTTCGTCTACTTGGCCCAGTCCCAGCAAACCTTCGCCTTTTAAGCGATACAATTCCGCGACAAAGTGGCAATCGCTTTTGGCGTCGGCTTCGGCCAGCGCCTGCTCGACGGCGGCCAGCGCGGTTGCATGTTGTCCAAAGCGCAGGTGCGCTTCGATCTGCGGCGCCAGAAAGATCACCGCCGCCGAGTCCATGGCGCTGCGCATGGCGTGGATGGCGGCGTCCAGTTGCTCCAGGCCGGCGCGCTCGCCTTGCATGGCGGTGCTCCAGCCCAGCGCCATGACGGCGACCGCCTGCCACAGCGAAAATTCGTATTGCTGGGCCAGTTGCAGCGTTTCTTGCGCCAGCGCCGCGACCTGGGCGGTTTCGCCCAGCCAGCGCCGCAAAATGGCGGCGCAGGACAGCGCGAAACAGTAACTGTAAGGATGATCCAGGCTACGCGCCATCTCGACGGTCTCGCTGCAACGCAGTCGGGCCTGATCGGGAAAGCCCTGCAACCATAAGGTCCAGGACAAAATGATGCCGCTGGTAACCGCCGAGTTTTCGCCAAACTGCGCAATGAGTGCCTCGTGATAAACCGGCTGGTACAGCGCCAGCGCCGCTTCCAGATGCCGGCGCGAGTCGGCCAGCTTGCCCAGCCAGAAAGCATTGTTGCCGGCAACGTAGTGGGCTTGTACGTGCAGATACGGTTCGACGCCGGCCTCGGTCAACCGCAGCAATTGCTGCGCCAGCAGCTCGGCTTCGGCGAAGCTGCGGTCCAGCGTCGCCACCCACAAGCCCCATAACACGCGGAACGCCTCAACACCCTGTTCGAGATCCCGGCACAGCGACAAAGCACTGTGGAAAGCCAGCGCGGCGTTGGGCGATCCCAAGCCTTCCACCGCCAGCAACACGATGCCGCGCCTGACTTGCACGATGAACTCCCGCTGGTTGCGCTCCGCGCCGGCCGGCAGGGTATCGATCAGGCGCAACGCGGCGGCATAGTGATCCAGCGCTTCCCGGTTGGCCGAATGCCGCTCGGCGCGCTGCCCGGCTTTGAGCCAGTATTCCAGCGCCGGCAGCGTTGCGCCGCCCAGGCCCCAGTGCTGCGCCAATAGTTCGGGGCGGGTTTCCGCCAATGCGCTGAAATGACGCTCCAACTCCGCCGCAATGCGCCGATGCGTCACTTGCCGCTGCGCTTTGGGCTGGGACTGGTAAGCCGCGTCGCACAGCAAAGCGTGCTTGAACAGGAAACTTTCGCCATTGCCGGCCTCGATCAGCCTGGCCTGCTGCAAAACTTGCAATGCCGCCTGCAAAGCGCTGGGCGTCAGCGCGCTGAGCCGCTGCAACAGGGCGTAGCTGAATTCCCGGCCGATGGTGGCGGCTTGTTGGGCGATGCGTTTGGCGCCGCCGGTGGCGTCAAGGCGGGCCGCCAATAAATCCTGCAAGGTATCGGGTATCGACTGCGCAACGTGCGTCGGCGCCAGTTGCACCATTTCTTCGACGAACAACGGCACGCCGTCGGCGCGCGCCACGATCCAGTCCAGCATCGCCGCCGGCAGCTGTTCCGCCATGGCGTGCGCCATGGTAACCACTTCGGCGGGAGCCAGCGGCGGCAATTCCCAGACCGGCACAGCATCGCCGAGCCAGGACGGTTGAAACTGCGGGCGGGCGGAGAACAGCGCCAGGATGGCGGCGGCGGGACGCCAGGCGATCAAGCGCTGCAACCACTCCAGGGTCGAATGATCCAGCCAGTGCAAGTCTTCGATGATCAGCAGCAGCGGCTGTGCAGTCGCCAACTCGCGCAGCAGATCGAACAGGGCGGCGAAAATCGCCTCTTTTTGCTTGGCCGGAGCCAGCGCGGAAGGCCGATAGCCCAGCGCCGGCGGCAACGACAGCCATGCGGCCAGCAAAGGCACGCACTGCGCCGCCGTGCCCGGCAGGTGGGCTCGGCAATAAGCCTCCAGCTTGGCAAAACGCACCGCATCCGTGTCTTGCGGCGCAAACGCCAGCAAGGTTTCCAGCAAACCGAGCAGCGGATAAAACGGAATGTGCTGGTATTCCTGAAAGCAGTGCAATGGCAGAATCCGATACGGGGACGTATCAGGCAATGCCGTTGGGTTAAGCTCCGCTCGTGGGGAAAAACGTAGGGTACGCTGTGCGTACCGTTCACCGCCCTCGAAGGTACGCACGGCGGACGCTACGCCGTCGGCTTCCGCAGGCTGCCTTATGGCGTGGCATAGCGCATGGAGCAGCCGCGACTTGCCGATGCCGGGCTCGCCCCGGATCAGCAGTTTGCATAATTCGCCCTGGCCGGCCCGCTGCCACAAAGCCAGCAGCGCGGCCAGCGGCTGTTCGCGCCCGACCAGCGGGGTCAGGCCAAAGCGTGGCCGATGGCGCACGCCGGTTTCCCGCCGCACTTTATAGGCAGCCGGCACGGACGATGCGCCAAGTGCATCCACGGCTGCGCTCTCGAAATACGCCGCCACCAGCCGGTGGGTATCGCTGCTGATCACCACCTCGCCGTTGCCCGCCAAACGCGCCAGTTCGGCGGCCTGTCTGGAAGTCCTGCCGACCGCGTCGGGCATGGACGATTCGCCGCCGGTCAGGATGGTTCCGCTATGCACGCCGACGCGGACGTCGAGTTGCGGCCCGGCGGCGCCGGCCAGCGCCAGCGCGGCTTGCACGGCCCAGCGGGCGGCGTGTTCAAACGCCTGGGGATAACCAAAGTAGGCCAGTATCCCGCTGGCGGGATCCGGCACGCGGTAACCGCAATAGCGCCGGATGATCTCCCGGCAGTTTTCCTGGGGCAGGCGCAGCAGTTCCAGGGATGCGTCGAGGTCCTCCGTGGGCGCCGCCGGCGCCAGACGGCAATACAGCACCGTCACCTGGCGTTTTTCTCCGGGCAAGGGCTGGTCCGGGGTAATGGCGCCCTGCCCTGCTCCGGTGGCCGGCCATTCCTCGCAGCGTATGCTGTCCGCCAACGCCTGGGTTTCTTTTTCCGGCAGCAAACCCAGTTCTTGATCCAGGATGCGGCAACACGCTTCGTACTGCGCCAGCGCCGCGCCGGGCTGGCGATTCAGCGCATAAAGCCGCATCAAACGGCGCTGGCCGGCCTCGTTCCAGGCATCCAGCTCGGTATAACGCCGCGCGAACGGCAAAGCCGATGCATAAGCACCCTGCTGCTCATGGGCTTGCGCCAACTGCTCCAGCAAGCTCAGAGCGTGCAACTGCAACGCTTCACGCTTGACCAGCAGCCATGCTTCAAAATCCGGGCAATCGGGCAGCGAGAATCCGGCCATGAATTCGCCCCGATAGCGGGCGATTGCATCCGCCATGCGTTGCAGATCGGCTGGGTGCCGGCCGGCGGGTGGTTCGGCGGTAAAGGCCGCCACGTCGACGCAATGGCGTGCGGGAT
>SCQD01000331.1 GCA_004299145.1 Methylococcaceae bacterium
CCAGGCGCTGACGGACATCGCCGCGATCACGGGTAACGCCGGTGCTGGCGACGTGCTGGCGCTCGGCGAGAGTGGCGCGGTGGACCTCAGCACCGTGGCGTTGACCCAGGTCGAGAAGATTGCCTATAACGATGGTGGCAATACCCTAACGGTTGAGTCCGCAGACATTGCCGACGTGACGACGATCACAGGCGGTACAGGTACCGATGTGATTGCCATGTCAACAGCTGGTACGTTCAGCCTCGCAGGCAAGACACTCACCAGCATCGACGAGATTCGCGGTACGAGTGGTATGGATACCATCACCGGTACGGTGGGATCTGATACGATCACGGGTGGCGCAGGTGTCGATGAATTGCACGGCGGTACTGGTACTGACACATTCATCGTTGCCTCTGCAACTGATGGCGCCGTGGGCGAGACCTACGACGGTGGCGGGGATTCCGACACCCTACGTGTGACCGGGACTTCGGCGATTGACTTCTCCGACGACACCCTGACTTCCATTGAGGTGTTGGATTTGAGCACTGACGGAGGGGCGCAGAGCGTCACGCTGACGGCTGCGCAGCGCACTGCGATCACTACGATCAATGCAGATGCAGCCGACGTGTTGAATATCAAAACGCTGACTGGCGCGACGGTGGCGGGTACGGCTGCGATTGACAAGTTTGTCTTCCTTGGAGCGGATGTTAACGCTGTTGTATCCAGCTTTACTTCAGGTACTGACAAGCTCAATGTGGATGATTTCGGTACCGCAAGTTCACTGACGACCGTTACAGGTTCTCAAACAAATACTGCAAATACCGTGTATTTCTTGGGTGCTCAAAATGCCGGATCAGCGGATTCAATCTCCAACTCGGTTGCCGCTTTGGCCGCTGCAGGAACCTGGGGAGATGAGGCGGTAACGTCGTATATCATCGTGGCTGACGACAACAGTTCAGCAATCTACAAGTATGTTGGCGATGCTGGTAACAATGACTTTACTGCTGCTGAATTCACGTTAGTGGGGACTATTGGAACCGCTGCCGTTGCTGGTGACGTTATTTTTGCGTAACCCGTATAAGGTGGATTTCGCCGCTAGGCTTTGACCTTAAGCGCTTCAGCATCCTTTGCTGCATGCGCCTGAAGGTTCAATGCGGCGCGCTGGGAGGCTTTCAACATCCGCCGCGAAGCCATCGCCCACCGTATTCCGCCTGGACGAGGCCATGCGCATCCGCCGGGAAAAGGAACTGCCGGTTTATGAACGACTGGGCGACATGCGCGAGCTATTGATAGCAGGGTAGCCATGTAGGATACGCATTGCCCTCGAAGGTAACTCAGGGTGCCGAAGGCGCGCCAGATGCTGCATAGTTTCTATTGCATCCGGGTTACGTCTGCATATCCCGTGAAGCTGAATAGTTACCCTAACAATCCCAGGCCTTGGAAGCAGGAGCTTCCCGGACGGCGCTCCCAAGCTGGAGCTTGGGAGCGAGGAACGAGGAATCGAACGAAACGAGTGAATAAGCGTCACGCATCATGAGCGAATCCTCCCAAACCCTGCGCCACAAAATCGACGGCGCGGTCGAACTGGCGTCCGTGGTACGCACCATGAAAGCGCTGGCCGCCGCCAGCCTTGGTCAATACGAAAGAGCGGCGCACTCGCTGGCAACCTATTACCACACGGTGGTGCTGGGCCTGGTGGCGTGTTTGCGCCAGCCGGGCCTGAGCATGCCCACCGCCGACAACCATGCTCCAGCCTCAGCCATAGGCGCCATCGTCTTCGGCTCGGACCAAGGGCTGGTCGGCCAATTCAACGACGTGCTGGCGGATTTTGTCTTGAACAGCCTGGCGGCCTTGCCGGGAGAAAAACAAGTCTGGGCGGTGGGCGAGCGCATGCACGGACGCTTGACCGATGCCGGCTTGCCACCCATGGGCCTGTTCAGCGTGCCGCACTCCGTGGCCGCCATCACGCCCCTGGTCGGGCAGCTGCTCATCGACAGCGAAGCGCAGCGCGAGCGGGCCGGAATCAGCGAAGTCCACGTATTCCACCACCAGCCGGACAGCGCGGCGCTATACCACCCGGTGAGCCAGCGCCTGTTGCCGCTGGACAGCGTCTGGCGCGGCGAGCTGATCGCCCACCCCTGGCCCAGCAACAACCTGCCCGAAGTCATGGGCGACGCCGCAGCCACGCTGCACGCCCTGGTGCGGGAATACCTGTTCGTCTCCCTGTTCAAAGCCTGCGCCGAATCGCTGGCCGCTGAAAATGCCTGCCGTCTGGCGGCCATGCAGCGGGCGGAAAAAAACATCGATGAACTGCTGGAAGACCTGAACCGGACCTATCACCGCCAGCGCCAAGCCGCCATCGACGAAGAACTGTTCGACGTGATCGCGGGGTATGAATCGATAAACACCGCACGCTAATTCTACTTTGTCAAATTTCACCAACAACGTCGTCGTTCCGCCAGGGATGGGCGGAACCCAGGCACAGGGATGTGAAGGCTGCGGTCTAGCTTTTTCTTTCGAATCAACAACATAGGCATTGCTGGAAATATCGCTTCGGTTCAGGGAAGTTATTTCCGTCCAGACACTAACTACGTCAATAGTGCGCGCTCGAAAAAATCTTGAACCGCCGTCATCTGCTGCGCACTGCTTTCCAGGGCATTCACGCGGCTGCGCAATTCCAGCCCGCCGGGCAG
Organism: Methylococcaceae bacterium; assembly: GCA_004299145.1. Lineage (GTDB taxonomy): Bacteria > Pseudomonadota > Gammaproteobacteria > Methylococcales > Methylococcaceae > Methylogaea. The sequence continues at coordinate 2,676 of SCQD01000331.1, forward strand.
TTCCGCCACGTACCAGCCGATGTGTTTGCGCGCCATGCGCACCCCCATATATTCCCCATAAAAAGCGTGCAAGTCCTGCAAGTGCGTCAACAGCGCCGCGCCGATTTCGGCGGGAGACGGCGGCGGCAAATACAGGCCGGTCGCCAGGTAGTGGCCGATTTCACGGAACAGCCAGGGGCGGCCTTGAGCGGCGCGGCCTATCATCAACCCGTCGGCGCCGGTTTGCGCCAGCACTTGCCGGGCTTTGGCGGGACTGGTGATGTCGCCGTTGGCGATGACGGGAATGCTCACTTGCTGCTTGACTTCGCCGATCAGCGCGTATTCGGCGGCGCCGCTGTAACCCTGGCAGCGGGTGCGGCCATGGATGGTCAGGGCTTGAATGCCGGCGTTTTCGGCGATGCGGGCAATGCTTGGCACGTTTTTGTGCGCCTGGTCCCAGCCCAGACGGGTTTTCAGCGTGACGGGGGTGTCGGGCACGGCCTGCACCACCGCTTCCAGAATGCGCGCCACTTTCAGTTCATCCTGCATCAGGGCGGAACCCGCCATGAGCCGGCAGACTTTTTTGGCCGGACAGCCCATGTTGATGTCGATGATGTGCGCACCGCGCGCGGCGTTGTAGCGCGCCGCCTCGGCCAGCATGGCCGGTTCGGTGCCGACGATCTGCACGGCGAGGATACCGGTTTCGCCGGAAAAATCGGCGCGGCTTTGGGTTTTGTGGCTGGAATACAACGCCGAGTTGGCGGTGAC
>SCQD01000033.1 GCA_004299145.1 Methylococcaceae bacterium
AGAAATGGGAAGATCAAAAACGGTTTTTTTGTTTTAGCGACAAGGATGCCCAGCTGCTGGCCGAGCTGAATCCGATCGCCAGGGAGTTTGTCGACGAGATCGTCGAAGCGCTGTACGACCACTTGCTGGAGTACGAAGAAGCCAGACTGTATTTGAACGATGCGCAAACCCTGGAGCGCGTCAAAAAAGCCCAGAAGAAATATTTTCTGGAATTGACTTCCGGCGATTATGGCAAGGAATATTTCGATACCCGCGTCAGGGTCGGCATGACGCACCAGCGTATGGGTATACCGCCGCGCTTGTACATGGGATCTTATGCCTATTATCTGCAGTTGGTTACCCCGAAAATCTATGCGCATCCCGACTTCGATCCCGTAAAGGCCAACAACGTTTTTCTGGCGTTATACAAAATCATCAATCTGGACCAGGAACTGGCTATTTCCGCCTATATCCATGCCGTGGAAGACGTGGTTTCCAAACAATCGGAAGAGATTATGGAAATGTCCACGCCGATCTTGCAGATTTGGGAAAAAATCATCGCCGCGCCCATCATCGGCACCCTGGACAGCCAAAGGACGCAGCAGTTCATGGAGCACTTGCTGCACAAAATCGTCGAAACCAATGCGCACGTGGCCTTGGTGGACATCACCGGCGTGCCGCAAATCGATACCGCCACCGCCCAGCACCTGATCGATACCATCAACGCCGTCAAATTGCTGGGCGCCAAAGTCATCATTACCGGCATACGCCCGGCCATTGCACAAACGCTGGTGCACCTGGGCATCAATCTGAAAGACATCTCGACCAAGCCGTCCATGTCTGCCGGCTTGCGCATGGCCATCGACATGCTGGCGGCCAGGTAGCATCAAGCACTCATCCACGCAAGAGGCGTTTATGGCAAACGAAACCTTATCCGTGCTACGGCTAAGAAGCATACTCCTGGTGACGGTGCCGGACGATCCGGGGGACGACGTGATTGCCGAGCTCCAGGTCAAAGTGCTCAACGCCATGGAAAAATATGAATCGCACGGCGTGATCCTGGACATTACCCAGGTTAACATTCTGGATTCCTTTTTCGCGCGGACGATTTCCGAAACCACGCAGATGGTGACTTTGATGGGGGGCTCGACGGTGATTGCCGGCATGCAGCCCAGCGTTGCCATTACCGCGACCGAACTGGGCCTGCAACTCGGCAACGCCGTTTCGACGCTGAACGTCGATCAGGCCCTGGACCTTCTGGAATTCAATCAGCAGCAAGTGGAATAAATTATGGAAGGTCCAACATCCGGTGAACTGCCGATCAAAACCGAGTCCGACATCGTTGCCTGCAGAAAAGCGATACGCGAATGCGCAACATCGGCAGGGTTTGGCGTGACGGATGTGACCCGCATCGTCACGGCCGTGTCGGAATTGGCCCGCAACGTCTATGTGCACGCCGACCACGGGATCATGCGTTGGTCCTTTCATGCGCAACCCGGCAAAATCGGCATCGAACTGGTTTTTCAGGATCAAGGCCAAGGCATAGACAACGTTGATCAAGCCATGTTGCCGGGATACTCCACCGCCAAGAGCATGGGTATGGGGCTGCCCGGCGTCAAGCGTTTGATGGATGAAATGGAAGTGACTTCCGAAGTCGGTGCCGGCACCACCGTCAAAGTCCGGAAGTGGGCGAGGGCATGAAGCAGGGGGGCAGCGTACCCGTTTCCAAGTACGCCGACGTGCTCAATGTTCGCCAGTTGGCCAGGGATCTGGCCAGGGAGTTGGGCTTCGACGATTGCGGGCAGGAAGAAGTCTGCATCGTTGTCAGCGAATTATCGACCAATCTGATCAAGCACGCGGTTCAAGGCATCGTGTCGATCAAGCCTTTTATCCAGGACGGCCAAGCGGGCCTCGCGATTATTTCCGACGACAACGGCCCCGGTTTCGATTTCGCCGGCGTGCTGGCCGACGGTATTTCGACGACTCGAACGCTGGGCTGTGGTTTGGGCGCGATCCAGCGGCTGACCGACGATTTGGAATACCACGCCAAGCAACCGCAAGGCGCCGGTTCTTACATTCTTTGTAAAAAACTGCTGAAAAGCGGGGCCCATCGGCAACACCAGCGTCCTTCCCCCCTGGATTTCGGCGTGGTGACCCAGCCTAAAAACGGCCAAACCGTCAATGGCGATTTATACCTGGTCAAACACGATGCACACGCCACCCTGCTGGCGGTGATCGACGGAGTCGGCCATGGCTTGTTGGCCAATAAGGCGGCGCAGGCGGCCAAGCAATATGTCGAAGCGCACAGCGGCTTGCCGCTGCGTGACTTGTTTTTGGGCGCCGACCGGGCTTGCCACGCCACCAACGGCGTGGTGATGGCGCTGGCCGCCATCGACTTGCATCACCGGCGGCTGACTTTTGCCAGCGTCGGCAATATCGAGGCCAAAGTCGTCAATCATCACGAAAAGTTCGATTTGATCGTGCGCAGGGGCATCGTCGGGCGCAACTCGCCGGCTCCTTATATTTCCGAAGGCCATTGGACGCCGGGCTGTGGCTTGGTGCTGCACTCGGATGGATTGTCTTCGCGCTGGAAATGGGAGGATTACAGCCATCATTTCGGCAGGCCGGCGCAAACCATTGCCGAGATGATGTTTCACGAGCTCCATAAAAACAACGACGACGCCACGTTGATGTTCGTCAAGCAGGCCGAGCATGGAAGATAGGCTCGATTTTAAAAAGGAGCTTGAAGAAAAATCCAGAGTCATCGGCGAGCTGCAAAGCGAACTGGAAAAAACCAACCAGGGCATTTTGCTGTTGTCGCTGGAGTTCGAACAGGCGGAGGAAGAGCGCAATCGCCACCACCGGCAGGCCATCGAATCCCTGCAAAACAAGGCGCGCGACTATCAATCCGTCATAGAAAACCTGCAAAGCGAGCTGGAAGAAACCAATCGCGGCATATTGCTGCTGACGCTGGAACTGGAGGAGGAAAAGGACAGCGGCGAGCAAAGCCGCCTCGAAATCATCGAGCAGCTGGAAAACGAGCTGGAAGCCACCAACAAAGGCCTGCTGGCGTTGACCTGCGAGCTGGAACAGGCCAAAGAAAAATTTCACAACATCGTCGAGTGCGCCAACGGCGCCATATTCACCATCAGCGACGGCTTTATCGTCGAAACCGCCAATCCGGCGGCGACCCGGCTGTTCGGCTACAGCGAAGCGGAACTGGTGGGCACGCCCATCAATCGCTTGTTTCCCAAGCTGGATTCGGTGATCGAGAAGTCCATCAAGGACGACAGCGAAGGTTTCCTGATTTTTCACGGTAAGAAAAAAAACGGCTCGATATTTCCCGTAGAACTGACTTTCGGCGGTTCCCAGTTGCATGACCGGCAATCCTGGATCGTCATCGCCGCCGATTTGACCTACCGCATCAAGATCGAGCAAGGCCTGAAGCTGATGGCGCGCGTGTTCGACGAAAGCTACGACGCCATCATCATCACCGACATCGCCGGCACCATCGTCGACGTCAATGCTTCTTTCACCACCATTACCGGCTATGCCAAGCAGGAAGTGCTGGGGCAGAATCCCAGGATGTTGAAGTCGGATCACCACGACCTTAGCTTTTACCAGGCCATGTGGCAGTCCATCCGGAAAGAAGGGAGATGGTGCGGCGAAGTCTGGGACAAGCGCAAAAACGGCGAAATCTACCCCAAGTGGCTGTCCATCAGTGCCGTCAAGGACGAAGAAGGCCAGATATGCAACTATGTCGGCATATTCACCGACATGACCGCAAGAATCGAAACGGAAAACAAGCTGCGGATTCTGGCTCACTTCGATCAGCTGACCGGCCTGCCCAATCGCACCCTGTTCGTCGAAAAGCTCAAATGGGCCATCGACCTGTCCGACCGCTCCGGGCAGGATACGGTGCTGTTTTTCCTGGACCTGGACCGTTTCAAAATCATCAACGACACCCTGGGACACCAGGCGGGCGACCGGCTGCTGTGCGAAGTCGCCAAGCGCCTGCAGAAATGCATCCGCAAAGTCGACACGGTGGCGCGTTTGGCGGGGGACGAATTCACCATCATCCTGACCAACGTCAAGGAAAAGGGAACGGTGAAAAAAATCGCGCAAAAAGTGCTGGACAGCTTTGCCGCGCCGATTTTGCTGGAAAACCGCGAAATCTACGTGACCACCAGCATCGGCATTACCCGCTATCCCGCCGATGGCGGCGATATCGACATACTGCTGAAAAACGCCGATACGGCGATGTATCACGCCAAGGCCGCCGGCAAAAACCGCTTTGAATTTTATTCCGGCTATATGGTGCAGCAGGTTCAGGACGAGCTGGATCTGGAGCTGGACCTGCGCAAGGCTTTGGAGAACGCAGAGTTTTTATTGTATTTCCAGCCGCTGATCGATCTTGGCAGCGGCCGGCTGGTCGGCATGGAGGCCTTGATCCGCTGGGATCATCCGCAGCGCGGCTTTATTTCGCCCATGAAATTCATCCCCTATGCGGAAAAAACCGATCTGATATTGCCGATAGGCGCGTGGGTGTTGGAGCGCGCCTGTCAGTACCTGGTTAATTGGCAGGCGGAAGGCTGGCCACCGTTGAAATTGTCCGTCAATTACTCGGGACGCCAATTGAAGCAACCCAATCAACATAAAATCGTCAAGGACATACTCCATAAAACCGGCGTCGATCCAGCCTACCTGAACATCGAGCTGACCGAATCGGTCATCATGGAAGACGCCGAATCTTCCACCCAGGCCTTGCAGGCACTTAAAAGCATCGGGTTGTCCATTTCGGTGGACGATTTCGGCACCGGCTATTCATCGCTGAGTTATCTGAAGCGCTTTCCCATCGACAACCTGAAAATCGATAGATCGTTTATCCGCGACATCACCGTCGACCCGGACGACGAAGCTATCGTATCGTCCATCATCGCCATGGCGCACGCTTTGCGCCTGTCGGTGGTGGCCGAAGGCGTCGAAACGGAGCAGCAGTTGACCATGCTGCGCGAAAAACGCTGTGACCAGGCCCAGGGTTTTTACTTTTGTCCGCCCGTGTCGGCCGAGGAAGTCCAGCATTTCATCCACACGTTTCAGCCCATCGAAAGTAGCCTGTCCGCAGCCGACCCCGCGTAAAATAGCGACGTTATCCATCAACGCCGCTATGACGCCATGAATACCTCTGCATCACTTTTCCAACAAGCACAACTGCACATTCCCGGCGGCGTTAATTCGCCGGTGCGCGCTTTCAAAGGCGTGGGCGGCACGCCGGTATTTTTCGAAAGGGCAGCCGGACCTTACGTGTTCGACGCCGAAGGCAAGCGCTACGTCGATTATGTAGGTTCCTGGGGGCCGATGGTGCTGGGCCACGCCCACCCGGCGGTGATCCGCGCGGTGCAGGACGCCGCGGCGGCGGGCCTGAGTTTCGGCGCGCCCACGGCGCTGGAAACCGCCATGGCGGAAAAAGTCTGCGAACTGGTGCCGTCCATGGACTTGGTGCGCATGGTCAGTTCCGGCACCGAAGCCACCATGAGCGCCATCCGCTTGGCCCGCGGCTTTACCGGGCGCGACAAAATCGTCAAGTTTGAAGGCTGCTACCACGGCCACGCCGATTCACTGCTGGTGAAAGCCGGTTCCGGTGCGCTCACCCTGGGCGTGCCGTCTTCGCCCGGCGTACCGGCGGCCCTGGCCGAACTGACGCTGACTTTGCCTTATAACGATGCCGCCGCCGTGCGCGCCTGCTTTGCCGAGCTGGGCGAGCAAATCGCCTGCATCATCGTCGAGCCGGTGGCGGGCAATATGAACTGCGTGCCGCCCGCGCCCGGTTTTCTGCAAACCCTGCGCGAAGTGTGCGACGAGCACGGCGCGCTGCTGATATTCGACGAAGTGATGACCGGCTTTCGCGTGGCGTTGGGCGGCGCTCAGGCGCTGTACGGCATCACGTCGGATTTGACCACCCTGGGCAAGGTCATCGGCGGCGGCCTGCCGGTGGGCGCATTCGGCGGCAAGCGCGCCGTTATGGAGCAACTCGCGCCGTTGGGGCCGGTGTATCAGGCCGGCACCTTGTCCGGCAATCCGGTGGCGATGGCGGCGGGCCTGAAAACGCTGAAACTGATTTCCGCCCCCGGCTTTTTTACACAACTGGCGGAAACCTGCCGCCGCTTGTGCGAGGGTCTGGAAAACGCCGCGCAACAAGCCGGCGTGCCGTTCACCACCACCCGCGTCGGCGGCATGTTCGGCCTGTATTTCACCGAACAGCGCGAAATCGCTTCCTTCAACGACGTCATGGCTTGCGACGCGGAACGCTTCAAGCGCTTTTTCCACGCCATGCTGGAAGAAGGCGTTTATCTGGCCCCGTCCGCGTTTGAAGCGGGTTTCGTGTCGGCGGCGCACGACGAGGCGGCGCTGGCGTTTACCCTGCGGGCGGCGGAGCGGGCTTTTCGGCGAGTTTGAGTGTTAAATCAAGCCGGTACTTTTTATCTCTTCCATGCCAATGCTTTATGTCCACTAGCTTTCCAACCGAATGGCTGTTTGTCATCGCCGGCGCAGCGCTGCTGTTGCTGTTTGTTGCGGCCAGCGTCACCCTGTTTTTGGCGCGCCGCGTCAATGCGCTGAATACCCGTCTGGCCGTGGCCGAAGAGCGTAATCTGCGTCTGGCCGATATGGAAAGCCACAATGCTGATTTGCAAAACCGATTGGCAATAGAAACCGCCGCGCGCGCGCGCGCCGAACAGCAGTGTCAACTCATTCCCCCGTTGGAACGGCGTTTGTCCGCCAAAGAAGCGGAGTACCAAGCGCTGACCGAAACCCTGTACGCCGCCCGCGGTGCTCAAGCCGAAATGCAGGCGCGCGTGGAAGAAGAACGCAAAGCCACCGAAGAAAAACTGGCCCTGCTGCGCAACGCCGAAGCCCAGCTCGTCAGCCAGTTCGAAAACCTGGCGGGCAAAATTCTGGAAGAAAAAAGCCAAAAATTCACCGAACAAAATCGCCTGCAACTGGACGGCGTGCTCCTGCCGTTTCGCGAACAGATCAGCGAATTCCGCAAAAAAGTCGACGACATGCACTTGCACGACGCCAAGGATAGGGCGTCGTTGCGCCAGGAAATCCAGAGCCTCAGCAGCCAGACCCAAATCATCAACCAGGAAGCCGCCAACCTGGCGCGCGCACTGAAAGGCGACCGCAAGGCCCAAGGCAACTGGGGTGAAATGATCCTGGAAAAAGTGCTGGAACAATCCGGCCTGCGCAAAGGCATCGAATACGATACGCAAGGTTCGTTTCGCGACGCCGACAATCGCCTGCTGCGCCCGGACGTCGTCGTGCACCTGCCGGAAGGCAAGGACATCGTGGTGGACTCCAAAGTGTCTTTGTCCGCTTATGAGCGCTACGCCAACCTGGACGACGGTCCCGAACGAGAGCAGGCTCTGAGCGAACACGTGCTGGCGGTGCGCAATCACGTCAAATCGCTGCGAGACAAGGACTATGCGGAATTGACCGGCCTGCGTTCGCTGGACTTCGTGCTGATGTTCATGCCCATCGAAGCGGCCTTCGTGACGGCGTTTCAACACGACGAAAAATTGTTTTCCGATGCCTTCAGCGCCAACATCGTGGTGGTGACGCCCACCACCTTGCTGGCGACGCTGCGCACCATCGGCAACATCTGGCGCTACGAGCGGCAAAACGAAAATGCCCGCCTGATCGCCGATAAAGCCGCCAAGTTGTACGACAAATTGCGTGGCTTTACCGAAGACATGGAAAAACTCGGCAACCAGCTCGCCACCAGCCACAAAACCTATGAAGACGCCATGAACAAGCTCACCACCGGCAAAGGCAACGTGATCCGCCAGGCGGCGGGCTTTGCCGAACTGGGGGTGAAAATCGCCAAACCGCTGCCCAAAAGCATCACCGAAAGGGCGGGGCTGGAGGAGTTGCCGGAAGACGGTGTCGCTGAGGATTGATTTGTATATCGTTCCCACGCTCCGCGTGGGAACGCATCCTGGGACGCTCCGCGTCCCGAATGGCTACGCGCCCCATCCATGCCATGGGCGAGTATTGGCGCTTGCGCGGGAGGGGTAATCTGCTTTCAAGCGGGTACGAGACGGGACGCAGAGCGTCCAGGGCTGCATTCCCACGCCGAGCGTGGGAACGATAAAACGATAAAACACAGCTTTTAATTCATGAGTGATATTTACGGCGGATTCGCCAACGATACGTTGCAGGGCAGCGACGGCAACGACAATATGATCGACTACGGCGGGGATAATTATCTCAGCGGCGCCGGCGGCAATGATTATTTGTCGGTTTACAGCGGCACGGGCCATAACGCGCTCGATGGCGGGGAAGGCGAGGATTTGCTGTACGGCGGCAGCGGCAACGACACGCTGATCGGCGGCAGCGGCTATGACCAGCTTTATGGTTACGCCGGTAATAATTGGCTACAAGGCGGCAGCGGCAATGATCAGCTTTCCGTGTATGGCGATGCCGGCAGCAATACGCTGGACGGCGGTGACGGCGATGACACGCTCTATGGCGGTTCAGGCAACGAAACGCTGGATGGCGGCCTGGGTGCCGATTCCCTGGTGGGGGGCGATGGCGACGACGTTTATTATGTCGACGATTTAAACGACAAAATCGACGATACCGCCGGCAACGATACGGTTTATGTCGCCGTCGGCGGCTATAAGGTTTCCAGCAGCGTGGAAAACGTGGTTTATAGCGGCGGCGCCGAGCCATTGCCCTATTTCATCAATACCTTGCTGACCGGGTATTTCTGGGGTGGCATCACCCAGCCGCAAGCGCTGACTTACAGTTTTGCCACCACGGCCGCGGGCGGGGAAACCGGGTTTGCCGAATACACCGCCACACAGCAAAACTCCGTGCGCAGTGCGCTGAGCAAATACAGCGCGGTCGCTGGCCTTCAGTTCAGCGAGGTGTCCGACGGCAGTGGTGTTCAATTGCGTTTTTTTCGCGATGACCTGGTTTCCACCGGGAACTCCGAATTTGCCGGTTATGCCTATTATCCGACCAATGGCGACGTGCATATCCGCAGCGATTATACCGATATGGCGCCCGGCGTTTATGGGTTTCAATTATTGCTGCACGAAATAGGTCACGCCTTGGGATTGAAACACCCGTTCGAAGCGCCGGTGCTGGATGCCGCGGAAGACGCGCAAACCAATACCGTGATGACTTACAACAACGTCAGCCCGTTTGTGCAAAATATCGGTACGTTCGACCTGGCGGCCGTCCAGTATTTATATGGTGTCAATACCGGCGCCAGGACGGAAGACAACACCTATACACTGAGTGATCGCTATATCTGGGATGGCGCGGGCAACGATACGCTGTCTGCCGCGGAGCAAACGTCAGCGGTAAATATCAGTTTACAAGCAGGCAGCTGGGTTTATGTCGGCAGCAAAGCCTCCAGCCTGCTCGCCAACGGCCAGGCCTTTATCGGCTACGGCACGGTATTGGAAAATCTGGCCGGCGGTGCCGGCAACGACAGCTTGACGGGCAATGCCGCTGACAACCGCATCGACGGCGGTGCGGGCGCCGACACCCTGGCGGGCGGCGACGGCAACGACGCTTATGGGGTCGACAACGTTGCGGACGTGGTGAGTGAGTCCAATGCTCTATCGGCCGGCGGCGGGATCGATACGGTCGACAGTTCGGTGTCGTATATGCTGGCTGATAATCTGGAAAACCTGGTATTAACCGGCGAGGCGGGCAGCGGCTATGGCAATGCCCTGAATAATACCCTGACCGGCAACGCAGCCGACAATACCCTGGATGGCGGTATCGGTACGGATACTTTGCAAGGCGGGCTGGGCAACGACAGCTACTGGGTGGACGGCGGCGGCGACAGCGTGCTGGAAGCCGCCGGGGCGGGCATCGATACCGTTATCAGCTCAGTGAGTTACACACTAACCGAAAACGTCGAAAACCTGACTTTGATCGGGACTACGGCCAGCAGTGCGACGGGATATGCGCTGGATAACGTGCTGACCGGCAACGCCGGCGACAACGTGTTGGACGGCGGCGCCGGGGCGGATACCCTGCAAGGCGGCTTGGGGAACGACAGCTACCTGGTCGACGATAGCGGCGACGTAGTGCTGGAAAATGCCGGCGAGGGTATCGACACCATCATCAGCGCGCTGGCTTATACGCTGGCGGACAACTTTGAAAATCTGACCTTAACCGGCGCTTTACCCTTGACCGGCATCGGCAATGCGCTCGACAACGCGCTGACCGGCAACGGCGCCGCCAATCGTTTGGAAGCGGGTTTGGGCAGCGACACGCTGGACGGCGGCCTGGGCGATGACAGCCTGCTGGGTGGTTTGGGTGACGACACTTACCTCATCGACAGCTTGGCGGACAGCGTGCAGGAAGAGACCGGCGCCGGCAGCGACACGGTACAGAGTACGCTGAGTTATGCGCTGGGCGACAATCTGGAAAACCTCACGCTGGCAGGATCAGCGCTGATCGACGGCAGCGGCAATGCCTACAACAACCGCTTGCTCGGCAACGCCGCCGACAACGTGCTGGACGGCGGGCTGGGGGCGGATACGCTGCAAGGCGGCGCCGGCAACGACAGCTACCGGCTCGACAACGCCGGCGACAGCGTGACGGAAAGCAGCGGCGCCGGCATCGATACCGTGTACAGCACCGTGTTCCATACCCTGGGCGACAATCTGGAAAACCTGATCTTGACCGGCGCGGCGCCGCTCACCGGCAGCGGCAATGCGCTGCCCAATTTCCTGCTCGGCAATGCCGGCAACAACCTGCTGGATGGCGGGCTGGGCGCGGATACCTTGCAAGGCGGGGCGGGCGACGACAGTTATGTGGTCGATGACGCCGGCGATGCCGTGCAGGAAAACGCCGACGCCGGCGTCGATCTGGTGCAAAGCACGCTGTCTTATACGCTGACCGACCACATCGAGAGCCTGGTGTTGCTGGACACGGCGCTGAACGGCGCCGGCAACGCGCTGGGCAATCGCCTGACCGGCAACGCCGCCGACAACGCGCTCGACGGCGGCTTGGGAGCCGACACGCTGCAAGGCGGCGCCGGCAATGACGGCTATCACGTCGACGATGCCGGCGACAGCGTGCTGGAAAACGCCGGCGCCGGCGTCGACACGGTGTACAGTGCAGTCAGCTACACCCTGGGCGCTAATCTGGAAAATCTGAATTTGCTGGGGACTGCGACGCTGAACGGCGTGGGTAATGCGCTGGACAATAGCCTGAACGGCAATGCCGGTGACAATACGCTGGACGGCGGGCTGGGCACGGATACCCTGCAAGGCGGTGCGGGCAACGACGGTTACCTGGTCGACAATCCGGACGACGGCGTGCTGGAAAACGCCGCCGAGGGCAACGACACGGTGCAAAGCAGCGTGTCCTACACCTTGGCGGCCAACCTGGAAAACCTGTCGCTGCTGGGTACGGCGCTGAACGGCGGCGGCAATGCATTGGACAATAACCTGCTCGGCAATGCCGCCGGCAATCTGTTGGACGGCGGGCAGGGGAACGACACGCTGCAAGGCGGCGCCGGCAACGATGTTTACCGGGTGGACAGCGGCGGCGACAGCGTCATGGAAGATGCCGCCGCCGGCACCGACACGGTACAAAGCACGGTTTCCTTTACGCTGGGCGCCGAGCAGGAAAACCTGGTTTTGACGGGAAGCGCGCCGAACAGCGGCACCGGCAACGGACAGGCCAACCTGTTGCTGGGCAACGCCGCCGACAATGTCCTGGATGGCGGCGGCGGCGCGGACACGCTGCAAGGCGGACTGGGCAACGACACTTATACGCTGGACGATGCCGGCGACAACATGCTGGAAAGCAGCGGCGCCGGAACCGACACGGTGTTAAGCGCGCTGTCTTACACGCTGGGCGCCAACCTGGAAAACCTGGTGCTGACCGGCGCCCAGGCGATCGACGCCACCGGCAACGGCTTGCACAACCGCCTGAGCGGCAACGCGCAGAACAACGCGCTGGATGGCGGCAAAGGCGTGGATACCCTGAGCGGCGGGGCCGGGAATGATCTGTACCGGGTGGACAACCGCGCCGACCTGCTGCAGGAAACCGCCGGTGCGGGCACGGACAGCGTGCAGAGTTCGGTGAGCTACAGCCTGCCGGACAACGTGGAAAACCTGACGCTGACCGGCACGGCTCCGCTCAACGCCGCCGGCAATGCGCTCAATAACGCGTTGATCGGCAATGCCGGCAAAAACGTACTGGATGGCGGCGCCGGCGTGGACAAGCTGCAAGGCGGGGCGGGCGCCGATGTATTCGTGTTCGGCACCACGGCGGGCGGCGCGGACCAGGTGCAGGGGTTTCAGTCCGGCGTGGACCGCATGCAGTACAAAGACGCCGCCGCCGGTCTGGGGTTGGGCGACGGCGATCACCTGATCGAGCACGCGCAGCTGGTGAATAGCGCTACGGCGGTTTTTTCCAGTCTTGCCGAACTGGTGATCGTCGCTCCCAACATCACGGGAGCCATCAATGCCAAGTCGGCGGCGGTCATCGTCGGCAGCGCCGGCGCGGCTTATGGGGAGGGGGACAGCCGCTTGTTCGCCGTGGACAACGGCGTCAACAGCGCGCTGTATGCCTTTCACTCGGCGGGGACCGACGCGCGCATCGCCCCTGGCGAGTTGACCCTGGTCGCTACGCTGCTGGGCGCCGACCATACCGGGTTGAAGGATTATGCGTTTGCTTGAGCCGGCTTACGTCTTGGCCTTCATGGCCGCCACCGCATCGGCATAGCTTTTATGGCAACGGGTATAAAAATCGCGCGTGCGCAAGCCGTCCCGCCACTGTTGCAGCGAGGGGTAAGGCGTCAGGTCGATCTGCGCCACTTCGGCCGGGTCGAGTATGGCCAGCAGGTTGAAGTCGGCAATCGTAAGCCCGGCGCCGGCCAGATAGGCCTGTTTGCTCAGTTGCTGGTCGAACGGCGGCAGGAAGCGGTCCAGCGTGGTCAAGCCATCGGCGATGAGCGCTTCGTTCGGTTCTCTATTCAGCATGGGAGCCAGCCTGCGGTTGTAAAAAACGCGCGCCATGCCGTCGCCGATGTAAATGGAGGCAAAATCCAGCCATTGATCGACCAAAGCGCGCGCCTGGGGATTGGCGGGGTAAAAGGACGTTTCCGTTTTGTTTGCCAGATAACGCAGGATGGCGTTGCTCTCGAACAGCAGGAAGCCGTCATCGTCCAGCACCGGTATTTTGCCGGCGGGATGGCGTTGCAGGTGCGCCGGGCTCTGGCCTTCGCCGCTCAGGGGATTGACGATCTGGAAGTCGTAGGGAATATCCAGCGCGTGCAGTAAAAAGCGTACTTTGTTGCAAGGGGATGAAAGGGCGAGTCCGTATAAGATCATGGCTGTTTACCTCGGTGGTGGTGGGTGGGGAATAGCGGTTAAGCGATTCCTGGTAAAGGATACACCAGCCCTGCGGACTGCCGGCGGTTGCTTTTTGATAGTGGGGCAAGGTGACGTACAATCCTGCCGTCATAGATTCCAACAGGTAGCCGCCATGTTTGCCGCCGACACCCTCGAACCTGCCCGTATCAACTTGCGCGCCAGCCCGGAGGCCAAGGCCATGATCGAACGCGCCGCCGCGCTGATGGGCACCACCCTCTCTGCGTTCATGCTGCAAAATGCTTACGAAGCGGCGCGGCGCATCGTGGCGGACCACGACACCCTCCTGCTGTCGCAGCGCGATTTTGCCGCTTTCACCGCCACGCTGGAAAACCTGCCGGAACCCAACGAAGCGCTACGCTCGCTTATGGCGCGGCGTTGACGCCCTGTGTGCATTGAGCCGTTGGCCGCCCATCACATCCGCGCTGATTTCGATTGCGGTGAGTCGGCGCTGAATGAGTTTTTGTGCAAGCAGGCTGGGCAGCAACAGCGGCGCGGTTTAAGCAAAACCTATACGCCGTCGTGGTGGATGCCAAGCATGAAAAAGCCCAAGCCTTTTATCGTCGCCTGGGTTTTACCGCTTGCGATGACGATCCTTTATGCCTGTATTTGCCGCTGGCTACGCTGAGCGCGGCCAATACAGCACATCCCCAAACATCAACCAATCGAGGTACTTAACCATGTGTAGCGTATGCGGTTGCGGTGAATCCCATCAGCACGACCACCTTCATGGCAAAGCGCACGGCCACGGCCATCACCAGCACTATGGCCTGGGGCCGGCCGGCCTGCACGTCACCGGCATGAGCCAGGAGCGCATCATCCGGCTGGAGCAGGACATCCTCGGACGCAACGACGGCCATGCCGCACAAAACCGCCGCTATTTGCAAAACCACGGCATTTTGGCGCTTAACCTGGTGTCCAGTCCCGGTTCCGGCAAAACCACGCTGCTGGAACGCAGCCTGCGCCATTTGCAGGGGCGCCGTCCGCTGGCGGTCATCGAAGGCGACCAGCAAACGCAAAACGATGCCGAACGCATCCGCGCCACCGGCGTCCAGGCCATCCAGATCAATACCGGCAAAGGCTGCCATCTCGATGCGCACATGATCGCCCACGCCCTGGAAACCCTGGCATTGGAAGATAACGGCCTGTTGTTCATCGAAAACGTCGGCAACCTGGTGTGTCCCGCCATGTTCGACCTCGGCGAAACCGCCAAGGTGGTGATACTGTCGGTGACCGAAGGCGAAGACAAGCCCCTCAAATACCCCGACATGTTCCACCGCGCCGGCCTGGTGCTGGTGAATAAAATCGACCTGTTGCCGCATTTGCAATTCGATCTGGAGCGGTGCTTGGGGTATGTCAGGCAAATCAACGCGCAAGCACCGGTTATTTGTTTGTCGGCCACGAGCGGGGAGGGGATGGATCAGTGGTATGGCTGGCTGGAACAGCAAGCGGCAGCCGTTCCAGGTGCAGTTCAGGATTAATCGCTTATGGCCAGATATTCGACACGGCGACATTTCCTGCGGTTTGCGTTTATCGGCGCTATCGCCATCTCCGCCGCGCAAGCGGCGACCCTGGGCTTTTCCGGGCCGGTCAGCTATCCGGTGGGCACGGAACCGCGCGCCATCGCCCTGCGCGATTTAAACGGCGACGGGCGCCTGGACCTCATCGCCGCCAACGCCGGCAGCGGTGAAGTCAGCGTGCTGTATGGCACGGGCCGGGGCGATTTCGGCAAGACTGTGGACTATCCCGTCGGCAACAATCCGTTTTCCCTGGCGGTCGGCGACGTCGACCGCAACGGCAAACCGGACCTGGTCGTAGCCGATTTTGCCGACGCCGCTTTGCATACCTTGCTGAACGGCAAAAAAAAACCGTTGGCCTCGCCATTGACCATACCCAACGGCTTGGACCCTTATGCACTCGCCCTGGGCGACATCGATAACGACGGCAAGCCGGATATCGCCACCGCCAACATCCGCGACAATTCCGTCAGCCTGCTGCTGGGCAAAAGCAATGGCCGGTTTGTGGCTACCGACGTCGACACGGTCGGCACCGATCCGGTCGCCGTCGCCGTCGGCGATTTCAACCGGGACGGCAAACAGGACATCGCCGCCGCGAATTTCGGCGGCAACAACGTCAGCATCTTGTTGAACCGGGGTACCTCGACGCCCGGCGACAGCAACATCGTGCAACTGTTCACCAACGTCACCGTCGGCACCAATCCCACCGCCATCGCCGCGGGCGACATCAACAATGACGGCAAGCCGGATCTGGTGGTGGCCAACGAAACCAGCAACAGCGTCAGCGTGTTGAGCGGCGACGGCGCCGGCTCGTTCAAAGGCGCCACGCCTTATACGGTGGGCGGCAATCCCAACGCGGTAGCCATCGCCGACCTCAACGCCGACGGCAAGCCCGACATCGTTTCGGCCAACCTCGCCGGC
>SCQD01000332.1 GCA_004299145.1 Methylococcaceae bacterium
ATGGAAAAAGGCATTCGCGTGCACACTTCCTCGCATACCCGCAACCACGTCAACAGCCTGATGCTCAAGGCCAAGGCCAACGGCAACTACCTCAACTCCATCCTGGCGGTGCGCGAAGCGACCGCGATAGGTTACGACGAAGCGCTGATGCTGGATCATGAAGGTTACGTGGCGGAAGGCAGCGCCGAAAACGTCTTCATCATCCGCAAAGGCAAAATCTATACGCCGGATTTGACCTCGGCCCTGGAAGGCATCACGCGCGAAACCGTCATCACGCTAGCCGCCGACCTGGGGCTGGAAGTGATCGAAAAACGCATTACCCGCGACGAAATGTACGTGGCCGACGAAGCCTTCTTCACCGGTACGGCGGCGGAAGTGACGCCGATTCGCGAACTGGACGGTCGCATCATCGGCGACGGCATGCGTGGCCCCATCACCACCCGGCTGCAAGCCGCTTACTTTGATTATGTGCATGGCCGGCGTGCGGACAGGCCGGAGTGGCTGTCTTACGTTTGATGAGTGGCGCGTTGCCCGGATGCAGCGTAGCGTAATCCGGGAGGGCGCGCCCGCCCTAAGCGACCCTGCTCAACAATTGATCGATAGCGTGGATGATTTGATCGCCTGCCTCCCGCAATGAGCCCACCCGAGCTCCCAACTGGCTGGCCGGAATAGAGACAATCTCCAGGGGATGCAGGACGACCTCTATGCCGTCGACGCTGAACGTCGGATTAAAGCCGGGATCGGTAATGGAGCCGAGCAAGGCTTTGCGCGCCAGCGGCACGACGACGCGGCGGCGATAATCATCGTACAGCGACGACTGGACGGTTACCACGAACGGGATGCTGTCCCGCTGTTGCCCGGTGTTGCGGTGAATATCGAACTGCGCCATCAGAGCGTCGAGTATTCGTCGGCAAAAGCACCGTGCCGTTCCTCGAAATCATTCCATAGTGCAATCGTCGTTGCGACCTGCTGGCTTTGTGCGCGGCGGCGTTGCAGTTCGCTGTCGACGAAATCGGTCAGCAAGGTTTCAACGACGCCCGACAGATTGTTGGTCAACTGCCTGGCGTGCCGCACCAAGTCCTCGTTGAGCGTCAGATTGACGGGGCGCTTGCGCGCCAAAGGGTAAGCGAGAGTGGTCATCGGATTTCTCCAGGGAATGTCGTATGCGCATTCTATGCGCACTGCCTGGTTTGTACCAGCTTCGGCGTGCGTATTTAGAAAAGTACGTTGGGCAATCAAAGGCCAGGGTAAACGCGGCGGCGCAAGAGTGGTTTATTTCAACTTGTGGACGAAAGGGGCGGAAACGGATAGGCCAAGCCTACAGAATGCGGAATCCTGCTTTCTACTCTACCCTGCTTTTCCGGGATGGCCCGGCCTGAATCCACCTTACACCATCTGCGTCATCCACCTTACGGGTTCACTTTCCCCCGGAATCCGTTTTTGTCAGGTGTGATGTTCACGTCGTCCCAAACCTTCGGAAAGCAGCATGGTTACCAGCGTGTTGAGGGATGTTCCCTCGACCTTCGCTCGCGCCACCAAGTTGGCGTGTAGACTACGCGGTAGGCGCTGCATCAGGCGTACCGGTTCTACATTCTCACCATGCCGGGTGGGTTTGGGAATCGGTTTGCCGATATGGGCACGAGCCGACATCCACGCTGAAAACGCATCATGCCCGTTTATCACCGCTTCCTGCGGAGTCTCACCGTCGGACACGCAACCCGGCAAATCAGGAAAGGTAATCAGATAACCACCACCGTCTTCGTCAGAAAGTGGCTCAATGGTATGCGCGTAAGCTTCGAAGGGATAAGGTGACTCAATATGGGCAATCGCAATTTCACTCATGACTGTAACGCCTTGGTTTTATCCACTAGCGCCAAAAATAGGCGTACATACACTGGCTTGATGGGGCGGTGAACAGGTATGCACACATCGTCGTCCACGCCGGGATACGAAAACACATGATGGCTTCCCCCTTCATTACGCCAATCTATGCCCAATCGATTGGCAATAGACTTCAGGTCATCAATCCGCCAATCAAGCGGGTTGTTGCGCATCCGTGCGAGCATTTTTTCGTGTGTGCTCATAGCCGAATAGTGCCGCATACGACACTATATGGCAAGTGTCAAAAAAGAAAACCCCGTCCCAGCATTGGTTGAGGCGGGGTTTTCCATTTATCCGGTTAACGGGATTGCTAAAGACAGGCAATGATGTCGGTTTTTAAAGGGTTACGACCCATTTTCCCTACCCCTTTTCCCTTTATACCCCAAAGCTTAAAAACTCCGCTGGAGTCGCAATCGTGATGTTGCGAAACGGGTGCATATCGCGGAGATGGGGATCGCCGCTGACAATGACGCTAGAACCGGAGGCCACGGCTAATTCAAGGAATTTGTTGTCTGCTGCGTCGGGGCATTCGTCGATAACGGTATCGACCCACATTAATTCGCTGGATCGAGCAATGAAGAACAAAAACTCTTCGCGCTCACCGGCGGAGAAATATCGGTCGAATTTGGGGCGGTTTATGACCGTGTGCAATTCGCCTGCCGTGGCGTGGGAGTGAACCAAACGATAATGCCGCAGCGCGTGGCGAAACGCCTTGCGGGAGATGGAGTCGGGTAGTATCGCCGCACTGATCAATGCATTGGTGTCAAACACCACGCGCCTGATGTCATCGGCTTTCATGCACCCACGCCGCGATTTCGGCTTCGGTCAATCCATCAGCCCGCTTGCCTTGATTTGCCACGATTCGGTCAAACTCGTGCACGGCGTCGACACCATCCAGTGGGGCAATCGCCCGGACGATTTGCATGAATTGCGTAAAAGCGGATTTAAGGTCAGCGCAGGGGGAAATGACCATGGAAATCGGGCGCCCTTGGCGCGTAATCATTACCGGCTCACGCTGCGAGGTATCCAGCAGTTTTGTAAAGTCGTGCTCTGCTTCGCGGGAAGTCATGGTTAGCATGTTGACACCTCGGAGATGGTTGAAGTCGAGAGATTATGCCTTACCGCCCCAGCCCGCAACACGGCAAGGCATGTTTCCGCTTGGTACGCATTGCGTACCTTGATTTGAAGGCCGCAGGATGTGCCGAACGAAGGGAGGCGCATCGCTCTTGCGAGGCATTGATGCGCTTCGCCGACTCAGCGCATATATGGACTCCTCCCGATTGCAAGCATTTTCTCGTTGATCGCGTCGGTCAAGTAACGCAGTTGCTGCCATATATCCGGCCTGTTGATGAGGTGG
>SCQD01000333.1 GCA_004299145.1 Methylococcaceae bacterium
CGTTACTTGACCGACGCGATCAACGAGAAAATGCTTGCAATCGGGAGGAGTCCATATATGCGCTGACGTAAGGAAGCGCATCGTTCGCGATTGATGCGCCTCCTGTCGTCGGCACATCTTCTATAAGCGTTGATCCTGCTGCTCGGCGTTCATGGGAGAAAACGCCGCGCAGCTTGAGGAGCATCAGAAATACTTCACCGCCTGCGCCCAAACGCGCGGGGCGGCGTCCGGACCGGAACTCGGCATTTCATCGCCCACGCGCCAGGCCAGCGTGAATTTCACCAGCCAGTCGTCGGGCTGCATCGCATGCAGCGCCAAGCCCGCGCCGCTCAAACTGAGGTGGTTGCCGCCGGCTACCCAGGGTCGGCTGTTGAGGGTGATGCGGCCATGGTCGAAAAATGCGGCGGCCTGCCATAGTCCGGGGAGCGGCAGGGCCAGGTTGCGGCGCAGTTCCGCCGTGAGCAGATGGCCCTCATCGCCGGTGGCTTCCCCTTGCGGATAGGCCCGCACGCCGTAAGCGCCGCCCAGGCTGAGCTTTTCCGAGGAATCCAGGTTTTTTCGGGCAAACTGGCGGGTATACGCCAGGTACAGGCTGGTGTCGTCGCTCAACTGCTGCAACCGCAGCAGATTGAGGCTCCATTTGTCGTAACCGCCGGCACGGCGCGTGCTGGAACCGTCCATAGCCAGATCGGGGGCGCTGTTCAAACCCAGGTTGCCGGCGGTATACGCCAGGCTGTAGCTCATCACGCCGCCGCCGGCCAAATCGTCGCGGCCGTCGCCACTGAGGGACGCGGTCCAGGCGTCGACCTGCCGGTTCGAGACGGTTTGGACGCGACCGGCGCGGTCGACCAGCCGCTTGTTGTCGTAACCCAGTTGGGCGTACAGATTGAAACTGCGGGAGCGCAGCAAAGGATGCAGCGCGTACAGGCTGGCGATCTGCGCTTCGCCGTCGGCGTTAAGAGCTGCAAATTCCTTGCCCAATTCGTAGCGCATGTCCGAATACGCCGCGCCGACGCGCGTCCCGAAAGGTCCCAGCGGCAGCTGGTAGGCACCGCGCACATAGCTCATCGCCGCGTCGGACACCACGGCGCGCACCGAGAACTGATCGCCCAACTGAAAAGGATTGTTGAAGTCGATGGCGGCGCCCGACCGGTACTGGCCGGTATAGCGGTTGCCGTAGGTGTCGAAATTCACGTTGCCGGTCAGACGGCGTCCCGGCGCCACCTCCACCTTCAGATCGGAAGCGCCGACGCTGACGCCGGGCCGCAAGGTGGATTGGACTTCCACGCCCGGCGTATCGGACAGCAGCAGCAGGCTGCGCTCCAGGGTACGCTGCCGCAGCACCGCGCCGCGTTCCAGGCTGGACAGCGGCGCCGTCAGCACGGCATCGGCCAGCCCGCTGTGGTTGTCGAGTTCCACCTGGCCCAAACGGCCTTCCAGTACGGCGATTTCCAGCACGCCGTCGCGGATTTCCTGGGCGGGAAGATAAGCGCGCGCCAGCAGATAGCCGTCGTCGCGGTAGTGGCGGGTGATGCGCTCCGCCAATTGCTGGAGTTCGGCCAGGGAATGCTCGCGCCCCTCGGCGTCGGCCAGCAGGGCGCGCAATTCGGCTTCCGGGTACAGGCCGGCGCCGCTGATTTTGAAAGCGTGAATGGCGATGCGCCGGCCATCCGGCAGGCGTAGCGGTGCACGCTCTTCGATTTGCCAATCGGGCGCCCGCTCCGCCGGCACGCCCAGCCTGGGCGGCTGCACGTCGCGCAGGCCCTGGCCGGCGTCGTAAGGCGCGGCCAACAGCGCTGCGGGCAGCGCCAGGGCCAGGGCCAGGGCCAGGGCAACAACTATCGCAGCAAAAATCATCATGGTTTTAATTCCTGGTGCAGGCCGACCGGCAAGCGCATGCCGCCGTCCACCGTATCGAGCAGCGGCAGCCGATCATAGGCTGACAGCCCGCTCAACAGCAGGTTGGCGTTCACGGCCGGCGTGGCGCGTAGTCGGCGAGGCCGTGGCTGTCAACGTCGGCGCCATAAGAATGGCTGATCGTGCCGCTGTTGAAACCCGCCAACCCGCCGACGGCATCGGCATAACCGGGCTGGGCATTGCTCAGCAACCCGTGCAAGACATAAGCGTTGCTCACGGCTCCCATCGATCCTCCCACCAGTCCGCCGACATAGCCGGTTCCGCTGACCGTAAAACCTTGATCGCTGCCGACATAGCCATTCAAGAGCGTGCTGTTGTGCCCGAGCAAGCCCACCAACCCGCCGGCATCAATGTCGGCGCCGAGTGCATATTTGTTGCCGAGGGCGCCATTGATGCCCTGCAAATCGGCACCGGTGGTGCTGCCTGCGGTCCCCAGGCTGTCGATGACGGTGTAGCTCTCGCCGTCGATGAAGAGCAAGCCCTTGCCGGAACGGCTGCCGAAATCGATTCGACCGGCAAAGCCGCCGCCGAGCGCAAAACCGAGCTTCACGCCAGCGTTGGGAACGCCCGTGTTCATCACCAGGGTAGACGATCCCGCTGCCGTCATCCGCTGGTTGACGTGGATGTGGCGCGCGGCGGTGAGGGTGAGCGTGTTGGCGCTCCAGGCCACGGCGTCGTCGACGGAAACATCGCCGTTGCCCGCAGTGCTGCGGATTTCGACATTGCTGCCGGCCAGACTGGCGGACAAGGTTGCGCCGTCGATATCGCCGCCCTCGGCGGCAATAGTGTAGTTGCCGGCGTCGATGCGCCAGGTTCCGGTTGCACCGCGTCGTGCGGCGGCAGTGACGTGAGCGCCGGCGGCGACGTGGACGCGGGCGGCGGAGGTATCGATCAGGCCGCCATCGGTGTTCTTCCCCGCTCCTGCCGAGGCATCCAGGGTGCCGGCAACCTTCACCGTACCGTGATCCATATCACCCAGCAATTTGATGACGCCGCTGTGATCCTCAATGCTGTGGGCTTCGATGACGCCCTCGTTGTTCACCACCGTCTGAATCAGACCGTCTGCCGCCTTGGCCGTCAACAACACGCTGCCGCCGTCGGCCTGGATCAGCTGCCGGTTTTCCGCCAATGCCCGTAGCGCGCCTTTATCCACCTGCACGCCGAGCAGCTTGTCGCCGGCAAAATCCAGCGTGACTTTATCGCCCGCCGCCAGCGCCACCGTGCCCAGCCGGGCCTGAATCACACCCTGGTTGCTCACCCGCCCGCCCAGCAGGGCGACGTAGCCGCCGTCGCTGGTTGTGATCGTGCCTTGGTTGACTACGGCGGCCTCGTCACCGCTCGCCCTCACCCCCGGCCCCTCTCCCCGGGGGAGAGGGGAGATGGAAAAGCTGCGCTTATTGGAAGCCGCGTCGGCATCGGCGATATCCAGGGTGGAAGCCACCAAGCCGCCGACGTCGACCTGTGCGTTGCGACCGAACAGCACGCCGTTGGGATTGATGAGGTAGACCTGGCCGTTGGCGTCGACGCGGCCCAGGATGCGGCTGCCGTTGACATCGGCGATGCGGTTGACGGCGACGGCGGAGGCGTCGGGCTGGTGAAACTCGACCTCGGCGTTGCGGCCCACGTTGAAAGTCTGCCAGTCGAGGCTGGCGTTTTGGCTGGCCTGGTTCACCTCCATGTGCGCACCGTCGACGGCGATGCTCGCCTGGCCGGAAGTGACCCGCCCGCCGCTGGGCAGTTCCGCGGCAGTTGGCGCGGCATAAACGGACGGAGCGAAACAGGCCAGGGCCAGCGCCCAGCCATGTAGAGCACGCAGCATAAGAAAGCGCATAAACTGACTCCAGAAAGAGGCGGCAAAGCCCACGGTATGCGCAAGCTTATCTGGTTTGGGCAGGTTATGCACCCATGCCGCCGCAATGCCGTCATCACTCCCGCCGTCTTGGCGGGAACGCAGCCTGTCATCAAGCGAATAGGGGCACTGCCCACCACAACCTCCCGCCTTTGCTTGCTGGCGGATACACGCCAATCCCCACCCTACCGAAACAGACTCAACTTCGCGGGCGTGATAGCCAGGAAGGCGGACTGATAGGCAATGCTGTAATTGCCGTTGGCCGCCAGGGAACCCTGCTGGATGGCATAGCGGCCCACCTTCTCGCCCTTCACGCGGCTCAACGCACCACTGAAC
>SCQD01000334.1 GCA_004299145.1 Methylococcaceae bacterium
CGCGATCATCCCCACCCGGCGGCCGTGGTAGCAGTCGTCGACGCCCACCAGGTCGACGGTGTAAGCCAGCATGCGAATCAGTTTGCGGCGGCTGATTTGTTGCAGCGGGTGATTGGCAGCGGTTTGCATCGATGTGTTAAAAGTTCGGGATTGCTATGGCGCGATCTTCACCACCCGCCCCTCGGCGGCGGACTGCAACGCGGCCAGGATGGCGCGGCAATTGCTTTTGGCGTCTTGCAGGGACAGCAGCGGCTCTTGACCATGGAGCACGCAATGGCTGAAGTGCTCGACTTCCAGCTTGAAATGATTGACGGCGGGCAGCCTTTCTTCGCACTGCCGCCCGTCTTCGGTCCACCAGGACAGCACAGGGATATCGCCAGGCAGCTGCCAGACGACGTGGCACTTGATGCCGCCCTGGGTGCCGGTGATTTCGTATTCGCAGCGCCGCGCGCGTTCGAAGCTGACGTCGAAGTGGGCGCGCCTGCCATCGCGGTATTCCAGGATGCCGCTGGTGCTGACGTCCGCGCCGCTTTCCACGTATTTGGACAGCGCCGTTACCGCTACCGGCTCGTCGTCGAAAAACATCCTGGCCGAATGGATGGCGTAACAGCCCACGTCCCACATCACGCCGCCGCCTTTGGCGACGCTTTCCGCCAGGCGGTACAAGCGCGCCGGGCGCATCATGAACGAATAACTGGCGCGCACCGAGCGCACTTCGCCGATGAGGCCGGAACGGATTAACTCTTGAACCCTGGCGTGCTGCGGGTGAAAGCGGTACATGAAGCCTTCCATGACGGTGACCTGATGCCGGTGCGCGGCGTTTTCGATAGCGTCGATATCCTGCACGGTCAGCGCCATCGGCTTCTCGCACAGCACGTGTTTGCCGCTTTCGATGGCGCGTAGCGCCCACTCGGCGTGCTCGTGATTAGCCATCGGCAGATACACGGCCTGCACCTGTTCATCCGCCAACAGCGCATCGAGCTGGTCGTAGACTTTGACGCCCTGCTGCCGGGGCGCGTATTTCGCCAGAGTATCGGCAGCGGCGCCGCTGCGGCGGCTGGCGATGGCGACCAATTCGGCATTGGCGGCCTCGACGATGGCGGGCAGCAAGCGTTCGTTGATGCGCGCGCCGCCGAGTATACCCCAGCGGAGTTTGGCCGGTTCGTTCATGTCGATCTCCACCATTTCAAAATAGACCACCATAGTACAACGCCGCTGCTCACGGGAAAAACACCATGCAACAGCCCAGCGACGCAAATAGTACAATACGCACCCACTTCCCGGGGGCTTCCCCCAACGATCGTGGCGCGCGCGCCGCCCCTGACAATGAAACGTCACGCGTGCCATGATCGTTCCCCTCACCCGGCCATCTCCCGCGGGGAGAGCGAAGCGAGGGGTTAGGTCGCCGCGACTTTCATTGCAACCCAATTTTTTATCCCTGACATCTGGAACATACCCTTGCTCGCTACCGCCAACATCACCATGCAATTCGGGGCCAAGCCCCTGTTTGAAAACGTTTCCGTCAAATTCGGCGAAGGCAACCGTTACGGCCTGATCGGCGCCAACGGCTGCGGTAAGTCCACTTTTATGAAAATCCTCGGCGGCGATCTGGAGCCGACGGCGGGCAACGTCTCGCTCGACCCCAACGAGCGCCTGGGCAAACTGCGCCAGGATCAATTCGCGTTCGAAAACGACACGGTGCTGGACGTGGTCATCATGGGGCATGCCGAGCTGTGGCGGGTCAAGCAGGAGCGCGACCGCATTTATTCGCTGCCGGAAATGAGCGATGAAGACGGCATGAAAGTGGGCGAACTGGAAGTCGAGTTTGCCGAAATGGACGGTTATACCGCCGAATCCCGCGCCGGCGAACTGCTGCTGGGCGTGGGCATTCCGCTGGAACAGCACACAGGCCCCATGAGCGCCGTGGCGCCGGGCTGGAAGCTGCGCGTGCTGCTGGCGCAGGCTTTGTTTGCCGACCCCGACATCCTGCTGCTGGACGAGCCGACCAACAACCTGGACATCAACACCATCCGCTGGCTGGAAAACGTGCTGAACGAGCGCAACAGCACCATGATCATCATTTCCCACGACCGGCACTTTTTGAACAGCGTCTGCACCCACATGGCCGACATGGATTACGGCGAATTGCGCGTTTATCCCGGCAATTACGACGAGTACATGACAGCCGCCACCCAGGTGCGCGAACGCCAGTTGGCGGACAACGCCAAAAAGAAAGCGCAAATCGCCGAATTGCAGAGCTTCGTCAGCCGCTTTTCCGCCAACGCTTCCAAGGCCAAACAGGCCACTTCGCGCGCCCGCCAGATCGAAAAAATCAAGCTGGACGACATCAAGCCGTCCAGCCGGGTGAATCCATTCATCCGCTTCAATCAGGAAAAAAAGCTCTACCGCCTGGCTTTGGAAGTCGAGGAGTTGAGCAAGGGCTACAGCGCAACGCCGCTGTTTCAGGGCTTGAGCCTGATGGTGGAAGTGGGCGAAAAAATCGCCGTGATCGGCCCCAACGGTATCGGCAAGACTACGCTGCTGCGCTGTCTGGTGGGGGAGTTAGCGCC
>SCQD01000335.1 GCA_004299145.1 Methylococcaceae bacterium
CGATAAAAACGCCGGCATCGGCAAGACCGTGAGCGTCAGCGGTTTCACGCTGAGTGGCGGCGACGCCGGCAACTATGAACTGGTCTTGCCGGTCAACCTCAGCGCCGACATCGCGCAGGCTCCGCTCGGCATCGACGGGCTGACGGCTTTGAACAAAGTCTACGACGCCACGACCGAGGCCATACTGAACAGCGGCAGCCTGAACGGCGTGTTCGCCGGCGACGTGGTGACTCTCAACAGCGGCAGCGGCAGCTTTGCCGACAAGGACGCCGGCATCGGCAAGACCGTGAGCGTCAGCGGTTTCACGCTGAGTGGCGGCGACGCCGGCAACTATGAACTGGTCTTGCCGGTCAACCTCAGCGCCGACATCGCGCAGGCCCCGCTGCGCGTCGACGGGCTGACGGCTTTGAACAAAGTTTACGACGCCGGCACCAATGCCACTTTGCAAGGCGGCACGCTGGACGGCGTGCTGGGCGGGGACGACGTGGCCTTAAGCAGCCCGACCGGTTACTTCGCCAATCCCAACGCCGGCAGCGCCAAGCCGGTGACCGTCGACACCCTGACCCTGGGCGGCGCGGACGGGCAGAATTACACCATCGCCTTGCTGGGGCCGCTGGTCGCCGACATCACCCCCGCCGCCCTCACCATCACCGCCAGCAACGCCGCCAAAACCTACGACGGTTTGGCCTACAACGGCGGCAACGGCGTCATCTACAGCGGATTCGTCGGCGGCGAGAATGAAAACGTGCTGGGCGGCACGCTGGCCTATGGCGGCGGCGCGCAAGGCGCTCTCAATGCCGGCAGCTACCCCCTCAGCGCCGGCGGGCTCAGCGCCAACAACTACGCCATCACCTATGTGGACGGCGTCCTCGACATCGGCAAAGCCCCGCTCACCATCACCGCCAACAATGCCGCCAAAACTTACGACGGCCTGGCTTACAGCGGCGGCAACGGCGTTGTATACAGCGGATTCGTCGGCGGCGAGAACGAAAGCGTGCTGGGCGGTATGCTGGCCTATGGCGGCAACGCGCAAGGCGCGGTGAACACCGGCAGCCACGGCATCACGCCCGGCGGCTACAGCGCCGGCAACTACGCCATCCAATACCAGGACGGCACGCTCACCATCAACCCCTACGTCATCCACCTGAGCGGCATCCGCGCTTACGACGGCACGCTGGTGGTATCGGCAGATCACCTCAAGCTCGGCGCACTGGCCGGCGATGAAACGCTGGTTTTGGGCGGCAGCGGCAGCATTGCCGAGGCGAGCGCCGGCACCGGCAAAGCGCTGACGGCGGAGGGGCTCACGTTGGCGGACGGCAGCGGCTTGGCGAGCAATTACACCTTCGATGGCGGCACGCACACGGTGGACGTCCCCGAATTCAATACCTGGCAGAACGCCAATGGCGGTGACTGGGGCGATGGCGCCAACTGGGCGGCAGGTCTACCGACCAGCGGCAGCAGCGTGGTCATTCCCGGTTTTGCCAACCCGGTCAGCATCACCTACCACGTCGACGGCCTGACGCTGGATGCGCTGCAACTCTCGGCCCACCTCAGCCTGCAAGGCGGCCAGCTCGGCGTCAGCGGGCTCACCCGCATCGAACCCAATGCCACGCTCAGCCTGGACGGCGGCCAATTCCAGCCCGGCACGCTAGACAACGCCGGTACCGTCCAGCTCAACAGCGGCAGCCTGAACCTCGTCGGCGGCAATCATACGGGCGTGTTCGACCTGCAAGCCGGCACCGCGCTCAGCTTCAGCGGGGCGGCGCCGACTTTCGGCGAGGCCGCGCAAATCCTCGGCGCGGGCAATTTGAACATGAACGTGGCGGGCGATCTGGCGTTGCCGACGCTCAGCGCGCAAAGCGCCGTCATCGGCAGCGACGGCGGCATCAGCCTGCAAGGCCCGCTCAGCGTCAGCGACAGCCTGAGCTTTAGCAGCGGCGGCAACGTTACGCAAAGCGCAGCCGCCGCCATCCAAGCCCCAGCGCTCACCCTGAACGGCAGCATCGGCAGCTACGCGCTGGCCAGCGCCAACAACGACGTCACCACCCTGGCCGGCGACGCCGGCACGGTCGGTTTCCGCGACGACAACGGCTATACCGTCGCGGGTCTCAGCGCCGGCGACATCACGCTGATCTCCTCCGGCTCCGTAGCCCAGAGCGGCGCGCTGGTGGCCGGCCGTTTGACGCTCAACGGCAGCGGCGGTACTTACACGCTGACCGGCGGCGACAATACCATCGACCGCCTCACGGGCGACACCGGCAGCATCAAACTGATCAACCACGACAGCGCAGCTCCCGGCCTGTTCATCATCGACGGCCTGACCACGGCGGGCGACATGGACATCGAAAACTACGGCGAAATGGACACGACCAACGCCACCATCAGCCAAGGCGGCGGCATCGGCCTGCACACCCACAGCCCGCTGGTCATCGGCGGCGACTTGAAGGCGCAGGAAAACATCGTGCTGGAAGCCGGCGACGGCACCGACCCCAGCGACGTGCTGACGTTGCAAGGAGACTTTACGGTCAATTCCAGCGTCGGCGACGTCACGTTGACCGCCGACAGCCTGACGCTGGCGGAAAATTTCACCGTGCAGGCGGAGAGCGGCAACATCAAACTGGCCTACCAAACCTCGCAGATCGACAATCCCCAAGCGTTTGTCGCGCCGGCAGGCGAGGTGGTGCTTGACCAGGGGGGCGTGCTGATACCGGTGACGCAGAATCCCGGCTCCAATCCGGACCCCGGCAATACCAACCCGGATCCGAATCCTGATCCCAATCCCGGCACGAATCCCCATCCAGAACCGGACACTGACCCCCATCCAGACCCAGGGTCAAATCCCGATCCAGACCCGGGGTCAAATCCCGATCCAGGCCCTACTCCCCATCCCGGCCCGCAGCCGAACCCGGAGCCGGACCCCAGTCCCGAGCCGGTAACGGAAACCCCGCCAAGCGAAGAGGCGGAGACCGTGCAAACGGAAACCTTGAACTCCGTGATCACGATCAGTTCGACCGGCATGGGGGGGGCTGGAATGGGCGGTACGGGATTGCCGGGCATGTTGCCAGGGGGATCACCCGAGGAAGGGTTTGGCGGCGGCGGCGCCGTGGGTGGGGGCAATGGCGGCAACTCCAATTCCAAGAGTTCGCCCTCTTCATCCAGCGCCACAACAGGCAGCGGCACGACGGTCGCCGCCGCCGGCAGTGGCGCTTCGGCACCGGTGGGGGCATGTCATTGAGGGTGCCATAATATGACGAATAATGACGAAACCACCCATATTATCTCAATGGATAACTCGTCGATTGAGGCTCCAATGTGGACGGCTTGCCTGGTGGTGTTGCAGGGTGCAAATATCGGCAACAAAATTCCCCTCAATAAAGAAGAAACGACTATCGGTCGCGCAGCGGGTGTCGACATATGCTTGACGCAAGGCGGCGTATCGAGACGGCACGCTACTATTAAACGGATAAATGATCGGCAATTTTTGTTGATCGACAATGACAGCACCAATGGAACGCTGGTTAACTCCAATAATATAAAAAATAAGATTTTAAACGACCAGGATATTATTGGTATTGGTGATGGTGCGCTAAAGTTTATCGCCAGCGACAGTCCGGAACAGGCTTATTACGATGCGCTTTATCGGCAATCGCAGATGGATAAGGCGTTGAATATATACAATAAGTACTATTTTTTAACCAAGCTCGACGATGAGATGGTGCGCAGCCATGCCGTCGGCAACGATTTATCGCTGCTCTTATTGGATATCGATCATTTCAAGCGATTGAACGACGGCCATGGACACCTGGCGGGTGATGCGGCATTGATTCTAATTGCCGGAATTTGCAAAAACTGCATCAGAAAGTTTGATGTCTTATGTCGTTATGGTGGAGAGGAGTTTGGCGTTATCGCGCCATACACCAATCAGCAGCAAGCCTACATGTTGGCCGAATATATGCGCGCGCAGGTCGCCAAAACGCCGTTCGAGTATGCCGGTAAAACCCTTTCAATAACCATTAGCGTCGGCGTTACCAGCTATTCGGCAAGTGATATGCATCCCTGCGAAAAAGAATGGTTGATCGCTCAAGCGGATAAAGCGTTGTATCAGGCAAAACAGAATGGCAGAAATAAAGTCATGGTTTTTAATGAGGCTTTGTGCTCGGCGTTGCCGGCGTAAGCAGCGCCATTTCCTCGTTCCCTCGTTCCCAAGCTCCCGCTTGGGAACGCAGTCCGGGAAGCTCCGGCTTCCCGACACTCACCGCCCGTGATTCGCTGTGTTCATCCCGTAAAGCGCATTCGCGTACAAAGGCCAATCGCATGCCGAGCATGAGAAAACGGTCAACGATTACTGAGCAAGCAGGATAGGTATTGCTTCGAAAGCCAAAGCGGCGGCGCCATTGCATTCTGCCGCCGCGCTCCATAATACGGTGTTTCGCTGGTTCCCAAGCTTTGCTTGGGAACTCCGTCTTGGAAGCTCCCGCTTCCCGTCAAGACGCGGCGCTATGTTGTAGCTTTCCGGACAAACGCGAAGCCGGAGCTTCGCGGAGTGGGTTCCCAAGCAGAGCTTGGGAACCAGCGAAAACGGTGTGGTCGATGCATTCCGGCGTATTGGCTCGATAGCAGGTAGGGCGGAACGCGATAGCGGTTCCGCCATTCGGCGTTGCGCATCTCATCACGGCTTCGTTGAATATCCGCTGCCCGATTGCTGGGCTTCCAATTTCCATAAGCGGCCTCGTCGCCAAACCCAGCGGAACCGCTATTGCGTTCCGCCCTACGTGCTATAGGGCTTGGCTACCCGGTAATGGTAAATACACCACCAGCCTCAGAAACGGACGCCATTCCAGTTAGCATTATCATGATATTAGTGCTGCTATCAGCTACTGTTTCGATAGTTAACATAGTGCCGGTTAAATTCCACTGTAGATTGGCATCATTTGCTAAAACAGCACTAGTATGAGTAGTAAATGTCAAACCTGTACCAAATGTATCGCCTGCAGCAAGGTTATTAATTGTTCCATTTGCCAATGCTAGTGCAGTAGCAGAGACCGCACCAGTCGATAGGTTTGCAACAGTACCCATGTCAGTTGCTGATGTAGTTCCAGATAAGGTAACAATCTCATTGCCCAAACCGGTGATAGTGCCGGCTGTGTTCGCAGTGTAAGCCGCTTGGATTTGGGCTGCGGTGCCGGTTAAGGTGGTGACCGATGCAAAACCTACCGCGCCAGTTGTGACGGCATCCAAGTCGGTTAATACAGTGGCAGCCACCGAACCGGAGTCACTCGCCGTCGCAATCTCATCGCCCAAACCGGTGATAGTGCCTGCTGTGTTCGCAGTGTAAGCCGCTTGGATTTCAGCCGCTGTACCCGTTAAGGTTGTTGCCGCGCTAGCACCCACTGCAACGGTTGTTTTAGCATCAATAGATGTTAAATCCGTTGCCGCCGCTGAACCCGCTGACAGAGTCGTCGTGTAAGCATTGCCTGTTCCGGTCAATGCGGCTAAGGCTGCTGCCGTGCCGCTAGTGATGGTCGCGGTAATAACCCCGGTCGTATCTGCATCGACGGTGTTCGCATCAGCCACGCTAACGCCGGCGTCAGACAAGGTTACGGCATAATCCGTTGCCGTCGTAATGCCCGCTGCAGCGATGGCGGTTTTCACATTGGCCACTGTGCCGGTGATGGTGGATGCCAAAGCGGCATCAACGTTTACCGTGGTCGCCGCATCAATGGTGTTCAAATCAGCCGCCGCTGCTGAACCTGCGGTCACCGTGGTGGTGTAAGCATTGCCTGTTCCGGTCAATGCGGCTAAGGCTGCTGCCGTGCCGCTAGTAATGGTCGCGGTAATAACCCCGGTCGTATCTGCATCAACGGTGTTCGCATCAGCCACGCTAACGCCGGCGTCGGACAAGGTTACGGCATAATCCGTTGCCGTCGTAATGCCCGCTGCAGCGATGGCGGTTTTCACATTGGCCACTGTGCCGGTAATGGTGGATGCCATAGCGGCATCAACGGTTACCGTGGTCGCCGCATCAATGGTGTTCAAATCAGCCGCCGCCGCTGAACCTGC
>SCQD01000336.1 GCA_004299145.1 Methylococcaceae bacterium
GGTTGGCGCTGACGAAGGAGGCGCCAACCCCTGCGCGGGGTCGTCACCGATGATGTAATTGCCTGGGAATCCCTGGGCGTGAAACAACTCGCCCGGCGCACCGCCTTTTGCCTTGCTGAAATGCTTGCAATCCGGCGAAAACCACGCCAACCCCACCGGCCTGCCGTTGGCCAGCTCACGCGGGTTCACATCCCACACTGACTCACAATAGTGCCGCGTCGACGGATGATTGGCGGCATGCATCGCCACCGCTTCAGGATCATGATTAATCGCGATATCGGGGTGACGGCCTGTCGCCATGAAAATCCCGGTCGAAGCCCCGCCGCCGCCGGCAAAATTGTCGACGATCAGCTCTTCCGGCTTTAGCATACCCGTGCGCATCAGGAATGCACCCTGCGCGGCGTCCACGCCGCAATCGGCCCGCCCACCTCAATGCCACGCCGCCGCCGGTGCGGCAGGCTGTCGGCCACGCGCTGCAACCGTTGCAGGCTGGCGTTACTCGGCCAACGCAACACCGTTGCCACTTCGCCTACCGTTAATTGATATTTCCCAACCAGCACCCATACCAGCCGTTTCCACCGGCTCGGCGATTGGCGTGGTTTGTAGCGGTATTCGCGTGAGTCGTAATACTCGACCGGCATGCGCGTCCCGGCCCAGCGATGGATTTTTTCCGGCAGCTTATTCAAGCGTCCTCCTTGTCGCGTGCTTCAGGGTGCGCATGGCGGCTCCTCCACCAGGTCTTGCAGCTCATCCAATCGATCAGCCGCTTCAACCAGCAGCCCCACGCGCGACAAAATCAGACCGTCATCGTGCAACAAATGCTGCGCCAGATCGTGCAAATCGGCCACGATGGCTGCGGTATCGCGCGTCACAACGCCGGCTTCGCAGGGAACACCGGTTTTAAACTTCATCGCCTCCACCATCCCGCATGCGCATTCACTTCCGGCCCGCTCGACATCGCCCGGTAAATGAATGCCCGGTGCGACCCGTTCGCCTCGGCCACAGAACGCCAAAACCCCCAGCCCTTGACCCTCGAACCGTGCGCAAATACTGTCCAGCACTCAAACACCGGCGCCGGCAGCACCACCCGATGCTGATAACTGGGACCAAAACAACCGACAGACCCGACACCACGCCGAACCACAGACCGCCCCCCGTGCCGCTCTTCGAAATAATGACCGGCCAGCACAATACCGGCGGCCCACGCCCAGGGATGATCATGCAAGCCCCGATCCGGGTCGCTGCCGACAAAACGGTGCAAATACAGCGAAAACCAGGGATTAGCATCGGCGCCCAAAACCAGCACGGCATAGCGCTCCAAATAGGGCTCGCCGTTATCACCGCTGATAATTCGCCTCGGTAAACCACTCGCCAATCGGCGTAAAAAATCCATCATTTCGCAGCCTCTTTTTTACACAACGCATGCCACACCACAAACAGCGCATTGGCGGCCATGTGCGCCAAATGCGGCAGCCCGGATTCCGCGTCCAACCGTTCGCCGGCGCGCCACGCCGCCAGGTGACCTAACAGCTTCGACGTAAACACCTCTTCGCCTTCCGGAACGTCCTGCCAGCCATACCGGCTGTGTTTTTGTGCCCCGAAACTGAGAGCCAGCACCACCCAACGGGCGGCATCCAGCGGCAGCAGCGCCCAGTCGGCAATGCCTTTCATACGCGAATTGCTCATAACACCATCCAGGACAAAAACCGCATCAACAAAAACGTCATCAGCCCCAGCGACAGCCCCGCCAGCGCCAACACCGTCAGCAGGCAGGCCACCATCAC
>SCQD01000337.1 GCA_004299145.1 Methylococcaceae bacterium
CCTATCGTTGTAAGCTTCATGGTGACTTCTCCTCTGCCTGTTTCAAGTGGTGGTTAACTTCTCCCACTTTGGCACATCGCGATGCCGTTTGGGGAGGGGAGGAGTCCATGCCATTATCCTGCGTGCTACCAAGGCCGGGGGCGAAAAACCGGACTATTGACAATCGCCGCCGAATTGCCGGTCGCACGAATACTGAACACCCCCCTGCTTTCCGCCATTTCCTCGGCGCCGGCGGCAGCGGTCAACCTCGCCACGCCACCGTAGATGATATTGTCGGCATAACGAGGCACCCACTGCTTGATATGGTTGAGCTTCTCGATAAACTTTTTCACATCTTGCGGACGCAGGGTGGTCTTGACTTCGATCACCACCATTTTTCGTCGCGGGTGACTGCGGTCATCACAGAACTCCTCTGTCAAGCATTGGCTGGGCGTCAGCATAACATGGCATATGAATAATCGAATCTATACGATAGTCACTCGATCAAGGCGACGGACTTCACCTGAACCCACAAGGCCAGCCCCGGCACCAGCCCCAGCGCCACGCTGGACCGCTTGGTCAGACGGGCAACCAAAACGGATGCACCGATCCTGACGCGCACCAACGCCAGCCCTGGATGGTCATCGTCGGCAATCGCATCCACGCAACCAGGCAACAGATTGAGAATGCTGGTGTGCTCCTGGCGTTGTGTGGCCAGGCTGACGTCGCGGGCCAGCACCCGCACCCGCACCCGGCAACCGGCCGCCAAGCCCTGATCGCGCGTCCACAGGCTGCCGCCGGGGAAGTCAACACGAGCCAGATGCCAGGCGGCATCCCGTTCCGCCACGACGGCGTCGAGCACCACGCCCGCCTCCTCGCCGAGCCGGATGGGCAGATCGAGCCGCGCCAGGGTTGCACCCAACGGCCCATTGGCCAATACCCGGCCGTCTTCCAGGACAACGAGGTGATCCGCCAAACGGGCCACCTCGTCGGGCGAGTGGCTGACGTACAGCACGGGAATATCCAACTCGTCGCGCAGGCGTTCCAGGTACGGCAGGATTTCCTGCTTGCGCTTCAGGTCCAGCGCCGCCAGCGGTTCATCCATCAGCAATAGGCGCGGATTGACCGCCAGGGCGCGGGCAATGCCGACACGCTGACGCTCGCCGCCGGACAGCCGCTCCGGTTTTCTGTCCAGCAAATGACCTATCCCCAACAGTCCGACGGCATGATCCAGGCTTAGCCGCTGTCCCGCCGCGCTGCGTTGCCGGCCATAACGCAGGTTGCCGAGCACGCTCAGGTGCGGGAACAGACTGGCTTCCTGGAACACATAACCCAAAGGGCGTTGGTAGGTGGGCAGCCAAGTTTTGCCGTCTTGCCAAATGTCTCCTTGAAACGAGAAAAACCCCGACCTGGCGCGCTCCAGTCCAGCGATGCAGCGCAATAAAGTGGTCTTGCCCGAACCGGAAGGGCCGAATAGCGCGGTCACGCCCCGGCCGGGCAAGGCCAGGTCCACGTCCAGCGTGAAGCCGGGCCAGCCCAGGTGAAAGCGTACCCGGATGTTGCCGGTGTCCATGGCGTCAGCTTCGCTTGGCGTTGGGCCGCCAGGCGTAAACCGCCAGCAGCACAAAAAAAGAGAAAGCCAGCATCACGGCGGCCAGACGATGGGCCTGGGCGTACTCCAGCGCTTCCACATGGTCGTAAATCTGCACCGAGGCTACCCGGGTGATGCCCGGCAGATTGCCGCCTATCATCAGCACCACGCCGAACTCCCCCACGGTGTGAGCGAAAGTCAGGATGCCTGCGGTTAAAAAGCCCGGCAGCGCCAGCGGCAGGGCCACGCTGAAAAAAGCATCCAGCGGCGAGGCGCGCAGGGTCGCCGCCACTTCCAGCGGGCGCTCGCCCATGGCTTCGAAAGCGTTTTGCACCGGCTGCACCATGAAGGGCATGGAATAGCACACCGAGGCCAGCACCAGACCCCAGAAGGTAAACGGCAATGGCCCCACGCCCAGCGCCCGGGTGAGATGGCCCAGCGGGCCGTCCGGCCCCATCGCCAACAGCAAATAAAAGCCCAGTACCGACGGCGGCAGCACCAGCGGCAAGGCAACCACCGCGCCGATCGGCCCTTTCCACGGGGAACGGGTGCGCGCCAGCCACCAGGCGATGGGCGTGCCCACCAGCAGCAGGATGGCCGTGACGATGCTCGCCAGTTTGACGGTGAGCCAGATGGCTTGCAGGTCGCTGTCGGTTAACAAGGTTAGCCTCCAAAATCAACGAGGATGTCGATACGAATGCGTATGCTCACCCCTCACCTACTTTCCGGCGGCTTCATTCGGCAATGCGAAGCCGTACTTCGTCATCACGGCGCGGACGGGTTTGCTGTTCATGTAATCGGCAAAGCGCGCAGCAAGGGCATTATTCTCAGCGCGTTTGGTGATGATGAACCCCTGTTCCAGCGGCTGATGCAGGCTGTCCGGGATCGGCCAGTAGCCGCCTTTTTGCGCCAGTTCGGGATTGCTCGCCAGCGACAGGGCAATGATGCCGACTTGGGCATTGCCGGTTTGCACGAACTGGGTAGCCTGCACGATGGTCTCGCCGTATACCAGCTTGGACTCGACTTTCTCCCACAGGCCGGCGGCGCGCAAGGCTTCCTCGGCCCGCTTGCCGTAGGGCGCGTGCTTTGGGTTGGCGATGGCGATACGGCTGATTTGCGGATCGGCAAGGCTGTCCAGGGTCATGCGGGTTGCGTCCAGGCTGGCGCTCCACAAGACGATACGGCCAACGGCGTAGGGTTTTACCTCGGAAGCCGTCAGGCCACTCTCGGCCAACTCGCGCGGCAAACCGATATCGGCGGAAAAAAACAGGTCAAAGGGCGCGCCTTCGTGTATCTGCGTGTGAAACTTGCCCGAGGAACCGTAAGCCACGTCCACGACTGCGCCGGGG
>SCQD01000338.1 GCA_004299145.1 Methylococcaceae bacterium
CCAATTCGTCGGCCGCGATCATGGCGACATCCCTGCCGGAACGCCGGCGTACCAGGATGACTTCATGGTCGTCGACCGCGCGATCCAACAATGACTTGAATTGTTCGCGGGCTTGGCTGTAGGTCGTTTCGATGGTCATGGGCGTTTCACCATTGGACAATGTTATTGTACAGGAGTATGAATTTTACCTTAGAAGGAAGCCAGTCCAAAACTTACAGCCCGAAACTCACCGCTTCACAACACGCGGATTTTTTCCTGCTGCGCTTCCAGCTCAGCCAGATTGGCGCGCAAATCCGCCAGTTTGCCGCGCTCTTTTTCCACCACCTCGCTGGGCGCTTTGTCGATGAACGCCGGATTGGTCAGCTTGCCTTCCAGGCGCGGCAGCTCTTTGTTCAGCCGTTGTATTTCCTTGTCCAGACGCGCCAGTTCGGCGGTTTTGTCGATCAGCCCCGCCATGGGGATCAGCAGTTTCATATCGCCTACCAGCGCCATGGCCGATTGCGGCGGGGTTTCGTTTTCCGCCAGCCAGCGGCAGCTTTCCACGCGGCCCAGCCGGCTGATCAGCGTGGTATTGCGCTCCAGGCGGGCCTGGTCATCGCTACTGCCGTTTTGCAGCAACACAGGCAAAGCCTTGGACGGCGCGATGTCCATTTCGCCGCGTATCCGCCGCAGCTCCAGGATGAACGCCATGCTCCAGGCCATTTCGTCTTCAGCGGCGGCATCCTGCCAAGTGGCTTCCACGGTGGGATAGGGTTGCTGCATCAGCGTCGCCCGGGAACCCTCACCCCAGCCCTCTCCCAAAGGGAGAGGGAGAGAAAGTGGCGCCACGCGCTGCCAGATTTCCTCGGTGATGTACGGCATGATGGGATGAGACAGGCGCAGCAGCGTTTCCAGCACCTGCACCAGGGTTTGGCGCGTGCCGCGCTGCTGGGCGGCGTCGCCGGTTTGCAAGGCGATTTTGGCCGCTTCCAGATACCAGTCGCAATAAGCGTTCCAGGTGAATTCGTAAATGGCCTGCGCCGCCAGATCGAAGCGGTAGGTGTCGATGGCGTTGCTGGTTTCGGCGATGGCGTGTTGTAAGCGCGAGCGTATCCAGCGGTCGGCCAAACTGTGAACAAGCTCAGAACTCGCGGCGTTCTGCCCACAATCCTGCCCTTCCGTATTCATCAACACATAGCGCGCCGCGTTCCACAGCTTGTTGCAGAAATTGCGGTAGCCTTCCACCCGGCCCATGTCGAACTTGATGTCGCGCCCGGTGGAGGCCAGCGAAGCAAAAGTGAAGCGTAGCGCGTCGCAGCCGTAAGCAGCGATGCCGTTGGGGAATTCCTTGCGGGTGCGTGCATCGATTTTCGGCGCGTCCTGCGGTTTCATCAGGCCGCTGGTGCGCTTTTGCACCAGGGGTTCCAGTTCGATGCCGTCGATCAAATCCAGCGGGTCCAGCACGTTGCCCTTGGACTTGGACATTTTCTGGCCTTCCGCGTCGCGCACCAGGCCGTGCACATAAACGGTCCTGAACGGCACTTGCGGGCTGCCGTCCGGGTGTTTGACCAGGTGCATGGTCATCATGATCATGCGCGCCACCCAGAAGAAAATGATGTCGAAGCCGGTCACCAGCACGCTGCTGGGGTGGAAGGTTTGCAGGGCGGGCGTGTTTTCCGGCCAACCCAGCGTGGAAAACGTCCACAATGCGGAAGAAAACCAGGTATCCAGCACGTCCTCGTCCTGCCGCAACGGCGCGATGCCCAGTTCGGCCAGTTCGTGGTTGCACAGCGCTTCGTCGTTGTCGTGGCGGATGCGCCAGTACTCTTGCTGGGTGGCGTTGATCAGCCCTTCGTCCAGCAGGAAGTCCAGGTATTTCAAGAACGCTTCGGGGTAATTGCGCGCCACGAACACCCGGCCTTTTTCGCCGTACCAGGCGGGAATGCGGTGGCCCCACCACAGCTGGCGCGAAATGCACCAGTCCTGGATGTCGCGCATCCAGGAAAAATACAGGTTTTCGTACTGTTGCGGCACAAAACGGATGGCGCCGGATTCCACCGCCTCGATGGCCGGTTTGGCCAGGGTTTTGGCGTCCACGTACCACTGATCGGTCAGCCAGGGTTCGATGATGACGCCGGAGCGGTCGCCGCGCGGCACTTTCAGCGTGTGCGCGTCGATTTTTTCCAGCAGGCCCAGACTGTCCATCTCCGCGACGATCTGCCTGCGCGCCAC
This sequence comes from Methylococcaceae bacterium, assembly GCA_004299145.1. Lineage (GTDB taxonomy): Bacteria > Pseudomonadota > Gammaproteobacteria > Methylococcales > Methylococcaceae > Methylogaea. The sequence goes on from SCQD01000338.1 coordinate 2,212, forward strand.
GAAGCGCTCAAGGCCGGCATAGCTGGCCGGGGCTTTTTGGCCGTGCGCGCCGGCATAGCCTTCGAAAGTGAGCACCGAGAATTCACGCAGGATGTGGGCGTTTTTATCGAATACGTTGATCAGCGGCAGGTTGTGGCGCTTGCCGACCTCGTAGTCGTTGAAATCGTGGGCCGGGGTGATTTTGACGCAGCCGGTGCCGAACGCCGGGTCGACGTAGGTATCGCCGACGATGGGGATTTCCCGGCCGGTGATCGGCAGGCGGATGGTTTTGCCGATCAGGTGCTGGTAGCGCTCATCGGTAGGGTGCACGGCGACGGCGCTATCGCCCAGCATGGTTTCCGGGCGAGTGGTGGCGACCACCAGATGGCCCGAACCGTCGGCCAGCGGATAGCGGAAGTGCCACATCGAGCCTTGTTCTTCTTCGCTGACCACTTCCAGGTCGGAAATGGCGGTGTGCAGCGCCGGGTCCCAGTTGACCAGGCGCTTGCCGCGATAAATCAGGCCTTCGTCGAATAAGCGCACGAAAGCTTCCTGCACGGCGCGCGACAAGCCGGCATCCATGGTGAAGCGCTCTTTCGACCAGTCCACGCTGGCGCCCATGCGCCGCAACTGGCGGGTGATGGTACCGCCGGATTCGGCCTTCCAGGCCCAGACTTTTTCCAGAAACTTATCGCGCCCCAGATCGTGGCGGCTGACGCCCTGCGCCGCCAACTGGCGTTCCACCACCATCTGCGTGGCGATGCCGGCGTGGTCCGTGCCCACCTGCCACAGCGTGTTGTCGCCCTGCATGCGGTGATAGCGGATCAGCGCGTCCATCAGCGTGTCCTGGAACGCATGGCCCATGTGCAGACTGCCGGTGACGTTGGGCGGCGGAATCATGATGCAATAAGGAGTGCCCGAGCCGGGATCGGTGTGGGCGGGGGCGAAATAGCCCTGTTGTTCCCAGGTGTCGTACCAGCGTTGTTCGATGGCTTGCGGCGAATAAGTTTTTTCCATGGAAGAATGAGTGCATAGTGGTTATTGGAATGTAATTGGGCGCCGTTTCGGCGCCGATGGCTGAATTATACCGATCAGGGGCAGAGAAGGGCGGATTTCAGGAAGCCTTAGTCATTCCGCGAGGACGCGGCGGCTTTCAAGAAGCCTTAGTTTTTCCGCGAGGACGCGGCGGCTTTCAAGAAGCCTTAGTTTTTCCGCGAGGACGCGGCGGCTTTCAAGAAGCCTTGGTCATTACTACTGGACAACGAAAAGGAAACGAAGATGAAGCTGCACGATCCAGCCCTGTTGAAGGACAGGGGATTTATCGATGGGGAATGGGTGGATAGTATCGGTGGCGCCAGGCTGGAGGTGGTCGATCCTGCGAGCGGTGAATCGATAGGCACCGTTCCGGATATGGGGCCTGATGAAACCCGTATTGCAGTATCCGCCGCAAGCAGCACCTGGAATCCTTGGCGCAACCTGGTTGCCAAAGAACGCGCCGCCGTCTTGCGGAAATGGTTCGACTTGATCCTTGCACACCAGGAGGATTTGGCTTGCCTGATTACCGCCGAACAAGGCAAACCTCAGGCGGAAGCCCTGAATGAAATCCTTTATGGCGCTTCTTTCGTCGAGTGGTTTGCCGAAGAGGCAAAGCGCACCTATGGCGACGTCATACCGACCTATAAGCCGGATCGGCGGATCATCGCTATAAAGCAGCCGATAGGCGTGGTCGCCGCCATCACGCCGTGGAACTTTCCCGTGGCGATGATTACGCGGAAAGTGGCTCCCGCCCTCGCGGCAGGCTGTACGGTAGTCATCAAGCCGGCGGAGGAAACCCCGCTGTCCGCGTTGGCGCTGGCTGAACTGGCGCATCGCGCCGGGTTTCCCAAGGGCGTTCTCAACGTCTTGACCGGCCAGCCGCAGCCGATAGGCCAAGCCTTGATGCGGCATCCCGGCGTGCGCAAGGTCAGCTTCACCGGCTCGACCGAGGTCGGGAAACTCCTGTTGTCGCAGTCCGCGGAAACGGTGAAAAAGCTGTCTCTGGAGCTGGGCGGCAATGCGCCATTCATCGTATTCGACGATGCGGACATCGACAGCGCCGTGCACGGTGCCATTGCTTCCAAATACAGAAATGCCGGACAGACGTGCATTTGCGCCAATTGGTTGCTGGTGCAGGACGATATTTACGAGGCCTTCGCCCAGCGGCTGACGGATGCGGTGTCGTCTCTGCGGGTCGGTCCCGGCAACCAGGCCGATACCGATATAGGACCATTGATCAACGAGGCCGCCGTGCGGCGGATGGAAGCGTTGCTGGCGGATGCCCAAGCGCAAGGCGCCGCTGTCCGCGCCGGCGGCAAACGCCATGCGCGTGGCGGATATTATTTCGAGCCTACCGTGCTTACCGGCGCGAAGCCGGCCATGCGGGTCGTCAGGGAAGAAATTTTCGGCCCTATCGCGCCTATGTGCAGCTTCGCCACGGAAGAAGATGCCATCCAATCAGCCAACGCCGGCAGTTATGGGCTGGCCGCCTATGCTTACACGCGCGACTATGCCAGGGTTTGGCGGCTCATGGAAAGGCTGGAGTATGGCATCGTCGGCATCAACGAAGGCCTGGTTTCCACGGAAACGGCCCCGTTCGGCGGCATGAAACAATCCGGCATCGGCAGGGAAGGGTCCAAATACGGCATCGACGAGTTCCTGGAGGTCAAGTACGTCTGCCTGGGGGGGCTGTGAGGAAGCGGTCGATGCCGCTTAGCTTAAAGCGAATCCAGAAACTTGAACAGTTGTTGCTTTTCCACGGCACTCAGCGCCTTGAGTTGCTCCATGACCGTGGCCGCTTCGCCCTGATGGCGCTTGACGGCTTGCTGGACGGTCAGCGCGCTGCCGTCGTGCAGCAGGCGGCTGCGGGTGCGCAGTCCCCACAACGGCGCGGTGCGCAGCTTGTTTCGGCTGGACGGGCCACCGTTTTGCACGATGCCGTCACCGCTGCCGATGTCGTGCAGCAGAAAGTCGCTGTAGGGGTGGATGGTTTTATCACCCAGCGCAGCCGGCACTTTGAAGGTGCCGGCGTTGACCAGGGTGTCGACCGGCGCCGTGGTAATGGTCGAGGTATGGCAGATGCCGCAACCGGTTTGTTCAAAAACCTGCTCGCCGGCCACGGCGTCCGCGCCGGCGGCCAACGCCGCGTCACGGGGCGGCGCTTTGGTGGCGCGCACGAACTCGGTCAGCAACGCGACTTCCCAGCCGTTGTTCTCGGGATCGGCCATGGTGTCGAATTCGTCCACCGCGCGGCCGTTGGCGGTGTTTTCGCTGGGGAACAGCGAGTTGGTGATGCCCATCTCACTGCGAAACGCCTCGGCATTGAAGGACAGCAGGCTGGCGTGCTGGCTTTTCCAGCCGAAGCGGCCGACGCGCTGGGCGCCGGGCACTTCGATCAGATCGACCATGACGGCCTGGCCGTGAATTTCGCCGTTGCTTTGCTGCGGCTGGCGTTTGGCGATTTTCAGCAGCGTTTCGTCGGCGATGGCTTCGATGTAGCCGCCACCCAAGGTATTGGTGGATAGCCGCTGCGTTCTGACGTTCCAGGCATCGGCGACTTTCGATTGCAGCGAGGCATCGGTGGCCCGGTCATGAATCACCGTGCCGCCGGGTGGTTCAATAAACTTTTTTCCATCGAAAGTACCGGCCCGCAATACGGAAACCTGGCTGCCGCCGCCGGCCACGGGATTGGCATGGCATTCCGCACAGGACTGGGCGTTGAACACCGGCCCCAGCCCGCCGGCCACGGTATGGCGTTTTTCGAACAGTTCCTGGTCGTGATCGTAATCGCCCTGGAGGATAAAACCGTTGCTGAGGCCGTCGAACCCGGTGGGGGCTTCGTCGGCCAAGCTGGCTTTTATCGGCGTGGCGAGTAAAAAACCCAGTAACGCGGCGCACTGCAAAACTCGATTAAATGGTTTCATGATTTTATGGTTATTGATGTGCTGATGCTTTTTGAGCAAATTAAGGATTTGGCTAAAAATAACTGTTTCGGCTCGTTCCCAAGCTCTGCTTGGGAACGCAGCCCGGGAAGCTCCGGCTTCCCGGCGTTCACTGCTCCGCCATGAACCATGAAAAAGCTCTGCTCATATCCAGTTTCTCCTCCCGGTACAGGAAGCCGTAGCTGTTCCCAAGCAAGAGCTTGAGAACCAGCGAAGCATGCTTCAGTGGTTGTGGGTTGAGGGCGGCGCGGCCGTTTTCGAACCTTGTCCTTGCAAAACCATCAGCCAGGCATCCGCCAGGCTGACCACGTACAGCCTGTCCGTTTTGGGGTTGTAGATGACGTTTTGCGCCGAGGAGCCTTGCGTGCAGGCGCCGAAGTTGGCGCAGCCTCCCGGCACCAAAGGACCGGTGGTGATGTGCACCGGCTCGCCGACCACCTTGTTGGTTTTGCCGTTGATGGTTATCACCGTGCCGTCATTGCTGCTGGCCACGTAGACCAGGTGTTTGTCTTCGTTGACGCCGATCGGTCCCAGCGGCATGGAGCCCCACGATTTACAAGCATCCAGCTTGCCGGCTTCATAACAATGCAGCGGGTCCTGTAAACCGGAGCCGACCACGATGGGTTCGCCGATCACCGTGTCGGTGTCGCCGTCTATCACCGACACCGTGCCGTCCTGCCAGTTATTGACGTAAACGCGATTCGTGCCCGTGTCGATGCCCATGCCGTTCGGCTGGGAACCTACGGGTATGCGCGCGCCTTCGACCTTGTTGGTCCGGGTGTCGATGACGGAGATCGTGCCTTCGGTATAACTGGCCACATACACTTTGTGGGTTTTCGGGTTGATCTTCATATCCAGCGGATTGCCGCCCGGCGTGGTGCAGGGGTTGGCGCTGTCCCAGGGATTACAGCCGGCCGGCGTCGGCGCGCCGGTGCCGATGACGATGTCGGCAATCTTGCTTTGATTTTTGAGGTCGACGACCGAAACGGTGCCGCTGTGCATATTGCTGACATAGGCCGTGTCGGTGGCCTCGTCGATGACGACTTTGGCCGCGTGCAGGCTGTCGAGCGCAATGGGCGAGCCCACGAACTCCATGGTTTTGCGATCCAACACCAACAGCCGGCTGGATTCGCCCGCATAATCCACCAGCAGAATTTCATCGGTGGTTTCGTTGTAGGCAATGCCGTTGACCACGGCATCCTGGAGGTCCAGCGTTGCTTTTTCCTTGCGCGTGTTGGTTTTTCCGTCGATGACGTAGAGCATTTTGTTGCGCGCATCCACTGCATACACTTCATTTCGTTTTTTGCTTAAAGCCGTAGAAAACACCAGCCCTCCGGTCGGCACCAGCGCAACCACTTCGGGCAGCCTGATCGGCGCCGCTGCGTATGCGCCATGCGTTACGGACAGCGTGGCGAGGATCACACAAATAAATGATGACTTTGTTATTGATTTATTCATTGTTTATATTTTTTTCGAATTGATAGGAAATATTGCTGTTTAACCAGCCTCGAATAAAGGCAATCGTTCGGCCCCTCTCTTTTATCCGGTCCAGTGAGAGAGGGCTGGGGAAGGGCGTAAAAAAGGGGGAGCTGAACGATTGCGCATACTGTCAAGGCAATATCCGCGCCGAACACGGGATCGATGCTGCCATGCCGCTATTTTGCCGGCCTGGCGCTGGGGTGTCCGCTGGGGATATTCGAAAACGCCGGTCTATAGTGCGGCAGTACACACAGAGTTCGGGGCATATGACCGAAGCCGGCGTGAGGCGCTTCAATTCGCCGTTGTGCAATGGCCACATCAGGTTCAGAAACGTTTCCCCCCGGTGAATTGCCGGGGATCGCGCACCGCCGGCACCTGGCCGCTGTATTGCTCGATCCAGACGCTGGTAATCGGTGAAATTGGCGAAACGTCCCATGCTGCGGTTGTCCGGGCGCAGAAAGGGGCTGACGATGGTTTCCAACGCAAAGTCCTGTGAGAGCTTGCCCGGTGTGCGCTTATTGTGAACCAAGGCCTACCGTTCGGACCTCGCTCCCGGCATAGAGCAACACCCAACGCCCTGCACGGGCTGCCGCCAAAACGCGCATCCTTCAATGGCTTAATGCCTTGGTTCTCACAGGCTTCCACGTTGGCTTGGCTGAAATAGCCGCTGCCGGCCGCCACGGCCATCCGCACCCGCTTGGCGATTGGATCGGTCCAAGCCAGAAAGGCCTGGTTGCCTATTCCGGCCAGACCGGGATATTTGCTGGGCCAGTTGGGAAATCCGCCCTGATAGACCGCGCCGTGCCGGCGCATGGTTCCATCCGGCGCCACCCGTGCCAGCCGCAACGCTTCATCCTCGCCGGCGCGCCCGCGCCAACTCACCAACGCCGTGCCGTCATCCAGCAGCGCCACCTCGGGATAGCCGACCGCATCGACTTCCACGTCGATGGGGCGGGCAAAGCTGGCGCCGGCATCGCTGGCCTGGGCTTTGAGGCGTCGGGGACGAATCGGCAGAGGTTCTTGGCAAGGGCATTGAGAGCGGCGAGCCATCGGCTGGTGGAAGGCAACGCCTTGAGTAGCCAGCGCGGCAAGCAGCGCTTGAGGAAAGCGCAGGAAGTCTTTGACGCAGGCGAAGGCACAACGGTCGACGCGCATACAGAATTCGAGGTGTCGCAGGGCCAGTACGGCCTGATTGTCCAGTTGCGGAAAGAAGGCATCGAGTTCGTTCTGTACGCTGGCCTTGAAGCCGGAGAGCATGGCGGCAACGAGGACGGGAAATGGCAAGCGGCGCTGCCGTTGAAACGCGGTGTCGTTGAGTCGGACAGCCTGGAGCAGGTCAGGCGAATGCAGGTAGGCGGAAAGGTTGGCGAAGATGGGCAGGATTTGAGGTCGGCATGGTAATTAACCTCATAATATCAATAACTTACGGAAGCTGTTTTAGCTTCGATATAACGGCGATGTCACGGGGATTTTTGCTTAAGTTGAGAGGATTGTCGCTCTCAGCCCACCAGACACAGGCCTCTTCATCCCAGTGAGCGGTAACGCAGTATTGTTTAGGCATAACAGTATTTCCGATAAATCAGGCAAGATTGGCGATTTTCA
>SCQD01000339.1 GCA_004299145.1 Methylococcaceae bacterium
TCACCGCCGAGGACTTGGCTGGCATCATCAATAAACGCCACCGCTTGCGCCGACAGGCCAAGGAATCCCACGCCAGACGCTCTCAGGTAGCGCGGGAGTGAATCTGACAAAGTAGAATTAGCCCTGTCGGATGATGTTTTCGACAATGCCGCCCACCTCCGCGCCGGGCATCCGGGCCTCAAAACCCCGGATGCCCTGCATTTGGCCTGCGCCAAGCGTCATGGCTGCTCGGCGCTATGGACCAATGATGACCGTTTGCGCCAGATGGTTGGCGAGTACGCGATGAATGTGTGCGGAAATTGAAAAGGATTCGCTGTTTTATAAAACCAAAGCGCCGTCACGGCTTTCCCTCCCGCTTTTAGCGGGTATCGGAAGTTCATGATGACGCACTCATGATCGATCCGTTAATCCGAATAGAGGAAACACCATGCACACACCCGCCGCCATCACCTTCATCGACGGCAGCCTGCCCGGCATCGACACGCTGATCGCCGGCTTGCCCGCCGGAGCCAGCTACTTCGTGCTGGATAAAAATCGCGACGGTTTGCAACAAATGGTCGACATCCTCGCCAATTACCATGACCTGTCAGCCATTCACGTGATTTCGCACGGCGCGCCGGGCAGTTTGAGGCTGGGTACGGCGGTATTGGATCAGGCATCGCTGGATCGTTATGCCGGGCCGTTATCGAGCATAGGCCAGTCGCTGGCCGAGACGGGCGATTTGCTGCTGTATGGTTGCGATGTGGCGGCGGGGGATACCGGCAAGCGGTTTATTGCGGATTTGGCGCGATTGACCGGAGCTGACGTGGCGGCATCGGTCGATGCCACGGGGGCTGCGGCGTTGGGTGGGGATTGGGCGTTGGAAGAGGGAGTGGGCGTGATCGATGGCCCGGCCCTGGAGTTGCCGTATGACCGATTATTGGGGTTGTCGGTGACACCGAATACATTGTCTTTTATGGCGGGTCACTCTCTGGGGGAATTCTGGAACGAAGTAGCTTTTGCCGTTATTAAGGCTGATGGTTCGGTGGTTACCTGGGGAGATAGCTCTAAGGGTGGCGATAGCAGCGCTGTGGCAAGTTTGCTGAATGGCACGACTGATGTTACGCAGATTTTCTCAACCGGTTCTGCTTTTGCAGCACTGCGTGAGGATGGCTCAGTGGTTACTTGGGGGAATAGCGAGGACGGTGGTGACAGTAGCGCGGTGGCAAGTTTGTTGAATGGCACGGTTGATGTTACGCAGATTTTCTCGACAGCAACAGCCTTTGCGGCGCTACGGGACGATGGTTCGGTGGTTACTTGGGGAAACAGCGAGAACGGTGGCGACAGCAGCGCGGTGGTGAACTCGTTAAATGGCACAACCGATGTTACACAGATTTTCTCAACAGGATATGCTTTTGCAGCACTAAAGGCGGATGGATCGGTGGTAGCCTGGGGATATGGCGATTCTGGTGGCAACAGCAGTGCGGTGAGTAGCTTGCTGAATGGTACGACCACTGTCACACAGATTTTCTCGACAGTAACTGCCTTTGCGGCACTTCGGGCGGATGGCTCGGTGGTTACCTGGGGAAATAGTGATTGGGGTGGCAACAGCAGCGCGGTCGCAAGTTCACTCAATGGCACAACTGATACCACGCAGATTTTTTCGACAGGCTATGCTTTTGCAGCGCTACGAGTAGATGGGTCTGTGGTTACTTGGGGAGATCGTCTGTACGGCGGTGATAGCAGCGCGGTTGCAAGTGCACTGAATGGCACAACGGATGTCACGCAAATTTTCTCGACTTCGCAAGCTTTTGCGGCTCTACGAACGGATGGTTCGGTGGTCACTTGGGGACGTAGTGATTTCGGTGGCGATAGCAGCGCAGTGGCGAGTGCGCTGAATGGTTCGACCGATGTCACGCAGATTTCCTCGAATGGGTATGCCTTTGCGGCACTTCGGGCGGACGGCTCAGTGGTTGCTTGGGGAAATAGTAATTGGGGCGGCGACAGCAGCACAGTGACGAACTCGCTGAATGGAACGACTGATGTCACGCAGATTTTCTCAACAATAACTGCCTTTGCGGCACTACGTACAGATGGCTCAGTGGTCACTTGGGGATATGGCAATTGGGGTGGTGACAGCAGTTCTGTGGTCAACCAAATCAATGGAGGTATCGACGTCAAGCAGATTTTTCCAACCGTTTATGCCTTCGCGGCATTGAGGGCAGATGGTTCGGTGGTCACTTGGGGAGATAGCGCTCAAGGCGGCAACAGCAGCACTGTATCCAGTCAACTCGCCTCCGGCGTGGTGAGCTTTGCCAATGTTTACACGAACGACGTTTATACAAACGAGCCTCCCTCCGGCAACGTCTCCATCAGCGACACCACTCCTACACAAGGCCAAACCCTTGCCGCAACCAATACCTTGGCCGATGCCGACGGTTTGGACTCTATCAGTTACCAGTGGAAAGCCGGCAACAGCAACGTTGGTGCGGGCAGCACGTACACCCCGACCGCCGCAGACGTCGGCAAAGCCATCAGCGTCACCGCCGGTTACACCGATGGCTCGGGGAACTGGGAAAGTAAAACCAGCGCGGCCACCGCAGCGGTACAAGGCAAGCCGGGTTATGTCTTGAGCGTGGACGGCAGCAGTTTCGAGGAAGGCGATACTGCCGTTTTTCACCTCGATACCAGCAACGTAGCCGTGGGGACACGGATTCCATTCACGTTGAGCGGCGGTATCAGCGGCGCGGATGTACCCGGTGGCCAGTTGCCTGAAAACGCTTTCTATGTTTTGGCGAATGGGGCGACGACGGAAGTAGCGATAGGATTTATTGAGGATGAGTACAGCGAAGGCACGGAAACCTTGACGTTGACGCTGGATGACGACGCCAGCCAAACGGCCACCATTACCGTCAAAGACACCAGCGTGTCAAAACCGGTGAATCATACCCCCACCGGCAGCGTGACGATCAGCGATACCACGCCCACGCAAGGGCAAACCCTCACTGCGGCTAATACCTTGGCGGACGCTGACGGTTTGGGAACCATCACATACCAATGGCTGGCTGGCGGCACCAACCTCGGCATCGGTAAGACTTACACGCTGACCGCCAACGAAGTCGGCAAAGTAATCAAGGTTATCGCCAGCTATACGGACGGTGACGGCGCGGCGGAAAGCGTTGCCAGCGCCGCGACCATGCCGGTGGAAGCCAAGCCGGCGGCACCGGACTTCACCGTGACGCGCCTGACCGATGCCAGCACCGGTGAAAACGGCGGCGTGGTGCGCTACGCCGTCAGCCTGACTACCCAACCGTTGCGGGAAGTTACCGTAACGTTCACCAGCAGCGATACCGGCGAAGGCGTGATCGGCCAGCCCAAGCTGACTTTCAATGCCCACAATTGGGATGTTGCGCAGACCCTGCTGATACGCGGCGTCGACGATTATCTGGATGACGGCGACGTGGCATACAGCATAACGGCGCGCGTCAACACCCATGATGTCGATTATGCGCGGGCCGGCATTTCGCCGCTGATTCTTACCAACCTGGACGATGGACGCGACAGGCCGTTATATCTGGTCGGCGACCAAGGCGGCTTACCGGTCAAGGACAAGCTGCAAGGTGGTCAAGGACAAGCTGCAAGGTAAAGACGGTGCGGATCGATTGTACGGCGGCTATGACCAGGATGATTTGTCCGGTGGATGGGGGAATGACCGGCTGTACGGCGGTTATGACGATGATTTTTTGTATGGCGAGGCGGGCAACGACCAGCTATTTGGCGAGCAGGACGACGACCATCTGGAAGGTGGCGTTGGCAGTGACACGCTGGACGGTGGGCTGGGTAAGGACACCATGATAGGCGGCGCCGGCAACGACGTTTACTACCTGGGCTACGACGCGGCGGACGTAATTACCGACCAAGGCCTGCCCGGCGATGTGGATACGGTGGTCATGCCGTACCAACTGGCCAAATATACCCTGCCGGGCGGCATCGAAAACGGCGCCATCGCTGAAGGTACTCAGAACAGCAGTTTGAGCGGCAACAACGGCGACAATACGCTGACCGGCAACGATGGCGATAATGGCTTGAACGGCGGGGTGGGGCACGATTCGCTGTTCGGCGGCGCGGGTGCCGATACTCTGACGGGCGGCAGCGGCGCGGATCGATTTGATTTCAATGTGGTCGCCGATTCCAGCGGTGGTGTGATGGATGTGGTCAGAGACTTCAACCGCAATGATGGCGATAAAATCGATTTGGCCGGCATAGACGCCAACATTGCGCGCCCAGGCGATCAATCCTTTACCCTCCTTGACGGGGGAGCGTTCACCAGCGCAGGACAGTTGCATTTCGATGCCGCTGCGCATGTGCTTTACGGCAGCAACGATAATGACGGCGCGGTGGAATTTGCCATTCAACTCAATGGCATTACTGGTTTGAGCGCAGCCAGTCTGATTCTTTAAGACGCATCGCCAAGCTGGACGATAAGTGGATTTTGGGGGGGGCTGGATAGGGTAGGAGCGAAGCAGCGTAACGGTTTTTCATGCCGGGACGCGAAGCGGGAGCTTCGCCGGCAGCGTGCCCAAGCCGGAGCTTGGGCACGAGCACGACTAGAGCACGACTACGGGTTGAACTCGAACGCATTCAGCATGCCGTCGGCGGCTTCGTCGCGCGCTCCCAGCGGTTTCAGGCCATGGCGCAGTTCGATCAGCTTGAGGATGGATGTGGTGTCGTAGACGGTGTGGTCGACGAAACCGCGCTTGGCGAACGGCGATATCACCAGCGTGGGGACGCGGGTGCCGGGGCCGAAATCATCCACTCTGGGCGGCGGCACGTGGTCCCAGAATCCGCCGTATTCGTCGTAGGTCACGATGATGACGCTGTCTTTCCATAACGGGCTTTGTTCGATTTTTGCCACGAGGTCGGCGACGTGTTGTTCACCGGACAGCACGTCCGCGTAGCCGGGGTGTTCGTTGAGCGCGCCGATGGGTTTGTAAAAAGCCACTGCCGGCAGCTTGCCCTGATCGATGTCGCGCAACAGCTCCGTTGCATCCTTCAAGTGTTCGGCACGGCCTTTGCTGCCCGGTCCGTAGTTGTGGTAGTAGGCGAATGGCTGGTGGTGATATTGGAACGTGGCGTCGGCGTGGCCGGCCACGGCGTTGTTCCAGCCGCCGGAGTACCAGGCCCAGCGGACGTTCTTTTCCGACAGGCGGTCGCCGATGGTGCTCTGCAACTGCGCCGGCAGGCGCTTTTTAGCGTCGCCGGCCTTGGGGTCGTAGGGCGGGGCGTAAGGCTGCACCGTATTGACCGCATAGCCGTCGGGGGTAACGGCGCGTTCCACGGTGATTTTGCCGTCGCGGTCCAGCTCGGTCACCATGTCTTTAGGCGCGTCGCTGAACTTGGGCGTGCAGCCGCAGATCAACCATTGGTGGTTGAGAAACGAGCCGCCGAATGCCGCTTGGAAAAAATGATCGGCCAGGGTGTAGCGGGCGGCATAACGGCCCAACGGCAGTTTGCCGGCATCGTAATACCCCATGGGCAGCGCTCCCACGCCGGACAGCGCGACAAAATGGTCCATGCGGCCACCATCGATTTGCTGCTGGTGCAGGAAAAAGCGGTGCGGCAGATCGGACATTTTCTGGTCCGCGGGCACATAGGCTGCGATGTCGAATGGATCGTTCGGCAGGTTGGGTGGAAAGCGGCTGTCGGCCACCGCTTTGCCGTCTTTGTCGGCGCGCATGACCGGCGGCAGGGTTTCGTACAAGCGGCCATCCAGGTCGCTTTGCATGCTCACTTCCGGATCGGCGTCGGCCGAACCTTCTGCGCCTGGGAAACGGCCGTACAGACTGTCGAAACTGTGGTTTTCCAGCATGATCACCACGATGTGCTGGATGCGGTTCAAATCGGCCGCGCCGGCCGGTGCGGCATGGCCCGGCGTTGCCGCTGTCAGCAGCCCGGCGCTGCACAACAGAGTGAGTAAACGTTTCATGGGGAGCATGGGGAGTCTCTGGGGTTGGGGGTCGGAAAAAAGTTATTGCGCACTCTGCGCAAACTCCGCCAGACGCATGCGCAAGCGGTGTGGTTCCATGATGGCGTAGAGTTTGGGCAATTCCGGCCCATCCAGGCGTCCGGTGAATGCGGCGCGTAGCGGTTGGAACAAGCCCTTGCCTTTGGCGCCGGCGTGCCGCTTCAGGTATTCCAGAAACGCCGGGTAATCGTCCGGGTGCTGTGCCGCCGCATCGTAGGCTACGCGGAAAAAGCTTTCACCGGCCTGCACCGCGATGTCCAGCACCTCGGCGTTGCGCTCCAGCGCGTCGCTGAACAATATCGCCGCCCACTGGTGGGCTTCGTGCGGAAAGCGGCAGTTGCTGCGCACGATGTCGAGAAACGCGCTTTCCTGGGGTTCCGGCACCAGAATGCGGGTGTCTTGGGGCAGCCAGTGCCACAGGGTCACGTCGTCGGCGGTGCGCACCGCCAGTTCCTGCCAGTGGTTGAGGTGGGTCAAATCGAAGCGGGCCGGCGACTTGCCCAGGTTTTCCACGCGGAAACCGTCGGACAGGCCGTCCAGGTCCAGCAAGGTTTCGCAGTCGTAGTGATGGCCCAGGCGCGCCAGCATATTGTTGATCGCCAGGGGCATGTAGCCTTCTTCGCGCAGTTCGCGAATGCTGCGGCTGCCGTTGCGCTTGGACAGCGGGGCGCCGTCGTCGCCCAGGATCAGCGCGGTGTGGCCGTAGCTGGGCAGCGGCAAATCCAGCGCGCGCAAAATCATGATCTGGCGCGGCGTGTTGCTGAGGTGATCGTCGCCGCGCAACACGTGGCTGACGCCCATCAGCGCATCGTCGATGGCGTTGCAGAAAAAGAAAGCGGCCGAGCCGTCGGCGCGGCGGATGATGAAATCGCCGATGTCGTTGTTGGTAAAGCGCTGCGGGCCGCGCACCAGGTCGTCGAATTCCACCACGGCATCCTTGGGCACGCGAAAGCGCAGCGTGGGTTTCAAGCCTTCGGCGTATTTGGCGGCGATGTCGTCATGGTTCAATCGCCCGCACTTGCCGGAATAACGCGGCGGCTGACCCGCGCTCAGCTGCACTTTGCGGGCGATTTCCAGCTCGGTCGGGCTGCAAAAGCAAGGGTAGGCCAGGCCTTCTTCCACCAGGCGCAAAAAATAATCGTCGTACAGGCGGCCGCGCTGCGATTGGTGGTAGTCCGCCGCCGCTTTGGCCGAGAGCGGGCCTTCGTCCCAGGTCAGGCCCAGCCAGCGCATGTCGTCCATGAGCGCCGCCACGAACTCCTCGCGGCTGCGTGCTTGATCGGTATCCTCGATGCGCAGCAAAAAACACTGGCCGTACAATTTGCTGAACAGTGCGGTACGCACGTTGCCGAGGTGGATCAAACCGGTGGGGCTGGGAGCAAAACGGGTTTTTCTGGGATGCATGGAGTTTTACGGCACAGAGGAAAGAGACGGGCATTTTAGCAGACGGCACCCGAGGCCGGGCCAAACTCTCAGCCGCGCCTTAACAACCCCCGGCGGCCCTGCCATAATAGCCGCCCATCATTCTTTACCCAGGGCGGATCCCGATTCTTATGAAAATCCGAGTATTAGGCGCCGGCGCCGGGGGTGGTTTCCCGCAGTGGAATTGCAATTGCCACAACTGCCACCGCATCCGTCACGGCGACATGCAGGGCCGTTCCCGTACCCAATCCTCCATCGCCGTCAGCGCGGACGGTAGCCGCTGGGTGCTGTTCAACGCCTCGCCCGACATTCGCAGCCAACTGGAGGCTTTCCCGGATGCCTGGCCCAAAACCGGGGTGCGCGATTCCGGCATCAAGGCCATCGTGCTCATCGACAGCCAAATCGACCATACCACCGGCCTGTTGATGCTGCGCGAATCCACCGTGCCGCTGGAAATTTATTGCAGCGAAATGGTGCGCCAGGATTTGACCAGCGGCTTTCCGCTGTTCACCATGCTGCAGCACTACTGCGGCGTCAACCAGCATGAACTGCCGTTGGACGGCGACGCATTCACCATTCCCGGCATCGACGGTCTGCGTTTTTACAGCCACTCGCTGAAAAGCATCGCGCCGCCTTATTCACCGCGCCGCCATCATCCCCAAGACGGCGATAATATCGGCGTCATCGTCGAGGACCTTTCCAGCGGCAAAAGGCTGTACTATGCGCCCGGCCTGGGCGAAATCGAGCCGCACGTGCTGGCCGCCATGCAGTCCGTCGACTGCCTGCTGGTGGACGGCACGTTCTGGGTGAATGACGAAATGGGCCGCGCCGGCATCTGCGACAAGCGGGCGCTGGATTTGGGGCATTTGCCGCAGTCCGGCCCCGGCGGCATGATGGAAGTGCTGGGCACCATTCCCGGCCCGCGCAAAATCCTGATCCACATCAACAACACCAACCCGATTTTGGACGACGCCTCGCCGGAGCGGCAACAACTGGATACCGTCGGCATCGAAGTGGCCTACGACGGCCTGGAAATCAACCTGTGAGAACTGTTATGAGTGATAAACCCGCCTGGACCCCGCAAGAATTCGAAGCCCAATTACGCGCCAAGGACAAGCTTTACCACATCCACCACCCTTATCACGTGTTGATGGCCGAAGGAAAACTCAACCAGCAACAGATCCAGGGCTGGGTGGCCAACCGGTTTTATTACCAGATCAAAATTCCCATCAAGGACGCCGCCATCCTCAGCCGTTGCCCGGACCGGGAAGTGCGCCGCCACTGGATACAGCGCATCCACGACCACGACGGCTGGGGCGACGATGCCGGCGGCATCGAAGCCTGGACGCAGCTTGGCATCGCCGTCGGCATACCGCGCGAAGAACTGTGGTCGTTGCAGCACGTGCTGCCCGGCGTGCGTTTTGCCGTGGATGCTTACGTCACGTTCGCCCAGACCGCCAGCTGGCAGGAAGCGGCCTGTTCGTCGCTGACCGAGCTGTTTGCCCCGACCATACACAAACAGCGCCTGGCCGGCTGGCCGGAACTGTATCCGTGGATCGCGCCGGAAGGGCTCAAATACTTCCAAAACCGCGTCAGCCAGGCCGGTCGCGACGTGATTCACGGTTTGGACATTACCCTGGGCCACTTCAAAACCCGCGAACAGCAAGAGCGCGCCCTGGAAATTCTCCAGTTCAAGCTGGACATCCTGTGGAGCATGCTGGACGCCATGTGGCTGGCTTATGTGGATCACAAGCCGCCGTATTTCAACATCGCGTAACCTCGACCGGAAGGCGCCGCAGTCTTGAAAAAATCCTACTCGAACTTTGCCGTCGCGGACATCAAGGCGCTGGGGCTGAACGTCGTCAACGGACACTTGTTCGAGCAGATTCAGCCCGTTGCACCGGGGGAGTTGTTGTTGCAGCTATTGGCGGCGGGCGAGGGCGTACCGTTGCAATCGGAAAAAGCCAAGTCGGAAATGCTGATCAGCCCGCTCATCAATGCAGTGCGCTTGAAAAACCCGAAAAAAATGACCTATTTTTCGGGTTATCAATTCAATGTCGACGAAAAGCGGGGGTTAAAAGGATTTTGCGATTTTTTGATTTCCAAAAAATATAACGCCATCTTTATAGAAAGCCCGTTATTGGCGGTAGTGGAAGCCAAGCATAATCAGGATTTACTGGATGCCACGCCCCAATGCATCGCGGAAATGTACGCTGCGCAGATATTCAATGAAAGGGAAGGGCATCCCAGTACGTTCATCTACGGGGCTGTTACGACGGGTTACGAATGGCTGTTTCTTCGGTTGGCGGGCAATAACGTCATCGTCGACACCGCGCGCTATGGTTTGAAGAACATTCCCGAGTTGTTGGGCGTATGGCAAATCGTGATTGACAGTTTTGCCGGCAGTGAGGTTGGTGGTTAAGCCGGGCGGTAACTATTCTGCGCGTTTAAAGCTTAAATTCATACAATCCATAGCCGGCTGGTCGAGTATCGCCGCTACCAGCGCGTGGTAGCCGGCTTTATTGAAATGTTTCCAGTCGCGCGGGCCGTGAATCAGTTCCTGTTGAGCCGCAGTCCTCAGCCTTGCCCTGGTGTCGATGAACCCGGTGCCGGCGACCAGCGCTGCGGCGCGCACTTGCCGGCACAAGGCATTGCTGCGTTGCTGCAATAAGCGGGTAGTTCCCTTGCGTATCGAGTGCTTATGTGTCGGCACCTCGGGCAGGTACTGGGCGTAGCTGATGTCCTCCGATACGACGTCGTAAGGCTCCAATACCGACGGCACATAGATCGTCGTCATTTCCGCGGCGGGAAAATAACGGTGCAAATAAGCCAGGGATGCTTGCAGCACCGCCACCGCGTCTTGAACCTGGGTTTCCGACAAATATAGGCCGTTGGCCTGCAAACCGTCCGGCAGCAGCGTTTCCCGGCCGGCTATGCGCGCCAGCGTGGTGCCGGCTTTCCATGCTGTTTGGGCGGGCGCGACTTCCGGGTCTTGCAGTTTTTTGCTCATGCTGTCCAACAGCGTATAAACCGCCCTGAACAACCAGCCCTTGTTGGTCGGCAGCGGCGGAAACGGCCTTACGCCGCGCCGGTTTTCGATTTGTTCGCGGAAATAGCCGTCCATGATCGCCTGGTTATGCAGATCCGTGATGGCGTGGTGCGGCAAAAAAGTGCGATGCAGCGATTCGAGATTGTCGGTCAAATCGTTGCCGGCATAGAAATAGACCCAGATTTTTTGCGGCGGCTGCCAAGCGCTGTCCACGTAGTTTTTCAGGAACTCGTAATCGGCGATGGGCTCCACCGCGATGCCGCCGACGCTGCCCACGCCGCTTTTGCCGAAAGAAATCACGTCCTGGCCGGTGCGCTGCTGGATCAAATGGGCGGAATGAAAGGGGCCGTTCTGGTTGGGATCGGCTTCCAGCAGCCAGTCGCCCTTGCCTTGCGCGTAGGAATCGCCCACCAGGGCCAGGTAGTTTTCCGGCAAGCGCCCGCGTTTGGAGCTTTGCGCCAATATTCGCGGTGCGTCGGCCAAAGCGTATTGAAATTTCAGCGGCGTTTGGGTAATCAGATAGTGATCGATGAACCACTCTACGCTCAAAACAACCGCCAACACACTGAACAACAGTAGTGCGCCATTTACCAGGATTTTTTTAATCATTATTTTATATCCGTGCAGTCCCGATCCGGCTGATCCAGGATGGCGCCGACCAACGCCTGATAGCCGGCTTGATTGAGGTGGTTCCAATCGCGCGGGCCATGAATCAGGCCGCGCCGCGCCGCTGACCGCAAGCCGGCGCGGGCATCGAGAAAATCGACCCCGGCTTCCAGCGCGGCGGCGCGCACCTGGCGGCACAAGGCATTGCTGCGCTGCAGCAGAAATGAAGTGGTGGCGATCCGCTTGGTCGGTAAATCCGCGGTACCGGGCAAGCGCTGCACGTGGCTGACCTGGTCCGACACGATGGAGTAAATCTCCAGCGTCGAAGGAATATAAACCGCCGTCATGGCGGAGTCGGCGAAATAGCGGTGCAAATAGCCCAGCGAACCCTGAAACACGCGCACCATGTCTTTGACCTGGCTTTCCGACAGTTCCAACCCTGGCGCTTGCAAGCCATCGGGCAGCATCACTTCCTTGCCGTTCACCAGGGCGCGGCTGACGCTGCCGGTCAGTATGGCGCCGGCCGGGGCGACTTCGTTGTCCTCTACCGGCTGAGCCTGATGGCTGAGCACTTTGTACACCGCTTTGAGCAGCCAGCCGCGATTGCTGGGCAGCGCCGGAAACGGCCCGGCGCCGCGCCGCTCGCGTAACTGTTCCTGTAAAAAAGCCTGCATGACGGCGTCGTCGTATAACTCCGCCCGTGTATGGTGAGGCAGGAAACCGCTCTCACGAAGCCTTAGTGATTCCGCTTCGCGGCGGCTTTCCAGGTGCTTGAGGTTGTCGGTCAGGTCGTTGCCGGCGTAGAAATAGGCCAGGATGCGCTGGGGCGGCTGAAAGTCTTCGTCGACGTGCTCTTTAAGAAACTCGTATTTGGCGATGGGCTCCACCACCAGTCCCCGTACGCTGCCGGCAGCGCCCTTGCCGAAGGTGATCACATCTTGGCCGGTGCGCTGTTGCAGCAAATGGGCGGAATGAAACGGCGAATTGCGCTGCGGATCGGCCTCCAGCAGCCAGTCGCCCTTGCCTTGCGCGAAAGAATCGCCGGCCAGGGCCAGATAGTCTTGCGGCAGGCGGCCGCGTTTGGAACTCTGCGCCAGAATGCGCGCGCCGTCGGACAGGGCGAAGTAAAACTTCAGCGGGGTTTGCGTGATGAAATAGCGCTCCACCACCCATTCCAGCGCCAAAAACGTCAACAGCACGCTGGCGAGCAGCAAAGCCGCATTGCCGAGAATTTTTTTAATCATTACAAGGATGCGCAGTCAGTGGCGGGATGATCGACGATGGCCGCTACCAGCGCCTGGTAACCGGCTTGATTGAAGTGCAACCAATCCCTGGGGCCGTGCACCAGGCCGTTTTGCGCCGCAGCGCGTACCGCCTTGCGCGCATCGACGAATGCCGCTCCCATGCCCTGGGCGATTTGTTGGACGCGCCGGCACAGCAGTTGGCTGCGTTGCCATAGTTGGGCGGTTGCACCGGTTTCGCTGCCGCTGCCAGCCCGTTTGGCATAGCTGATTTGCGCCGAGGTCCACGGGTAAGACTCCAGCACCGAAGGAATGTAGACCACGGTCAACCTGGCGGGTTCGAACAGGCGGTGCAGCCGTGCCAAGGCCACCCGCGTCACCCGCAGCGCCTGCTCCAGTTCGGCCTCGTCCACGTCCAGGGCTGGGCCTTGCAAGCCGTCGGGCAGTGCAATTTCCCGGTCCGCCACGCGCGCTAGGTTGACGATGCCGGTTGGTACGCCGCCGTCGGCGATGTCTTTATCTTCATGGCCGTGCAACATATTGCCCATGACGCGCCAGACGGCGCTGGGCAGCCAGCCCCGGTGCAGCGGCAGCCAAGGTAATGCCCCCAGACCACGGCGGCGCTGCGCTTCCGCCTCCATGAACGCGTCCAATGCGGCATCGTCGGCGATTTGCGCATCATCGTGCTGGGCTAAAAAATTCCCGCGCAGATCGGCCAGATTGTCGGTAACGTCGTTGCCTGCATAAAAATACGCCAACACTTGCTCAGGCTGTTCCAGTTCGTCATCCACGTGTTTGCGCAAAAAGCCGAACAGCGCCGTGGGTTCCACCACCCAGCCGCCGATGCTGCCGCGGTGGCGCCGGCCAAAGCTGACGACGTCCCGGCCGGTGGCCGATTGCAGCAAGTGAGCCGAATGGAAAGGGCTGTTGTGGTCGGGGTCGGCTTGCAGCAGCCAGTCACCCTTGCCTTGCGCGTAAGAATCGCCCACCAGGGCAATGTAATGGGACGGCAGGGGGCCGCGTTTGGAGCTTTGCGCCAGCCAGCGCGCGCTATCGGACAGCGCAAAGTGGAACTTCAGCGGCGTCGAAGTGATAAAGTAGCGTTCCACCACGATTTCCAGCAGCAAAAAAGTCGCCAGCACGCTGCCCAGCAACAAGCCGCCATTGACCAAGCCCTTTTTTCTCACGCCGTGTGCAACCCCGTAGCCAACGATAAAAGCCGCGGCAGTGTAGACAATGCGCCTTCGTTTGTACAACCACCCATGCCCAATCCCGCATTCGCCGCTAAGCTTTTAGCCTGGTACGACCAACACGGCCGCAAAGACCTGCCCTGGCGGCAAAATCCCACGCCTTACCGGGTCTGGCTGGCGGAAATCATGCTGCAACAGACCCAGGTTGCCACCGTGTTGCCTTATTACCAGCGGTTTTTACAGCGCTTTCCCAACATCGCCAACCTGGGCGGCGCTCCTTTGGAAGACGTGCTTGGTCACTGGGCCGGCCTGGGTTATTACAGCCGCGCGCGCCACCTGCACCGCACGGCGCAGATTATCCTGACCGAATACCATGGCCTGTTCCCTGATACCCTGGCTGGGCTGACCGCCTTGCCCGGCGTCGGGCGTTCCACCGCCGGGGCCATACTGGCCATCGCATTCGGGCTGCAGGCCAGCATTCTGGACGGCAACGTCAAGCGCGTCTTGGCCCGCTTCGGCGGCATTGCCGGCGATCCCGGGACGACGACGGTCAACCGGCAACTGTGGGAACTCAGCGCCAGTCTCACGCCTGCCCTGCGCACCGATGACTACACCCAGGCCATCATGGACCTGGGCGCCATCGTCTGTACCCGCAGCAAACCGCTTTGTCCCGGCTGTCCGATGGCGGACGAGTGCATCGCGCTGCAGCAAAACCGCATTGCCCAACTGCCCGGCAAACGCGCCGGCAAAGCATTACCCACGCGAAAATGCTGGTTTTTACTGCTGCGCGACCCGGCCGGCCGGGTCTACCTGGAACAAAAGCCCGCGCCCGGATTATGGGGCGGGCTGTGGTGTTTCCCCGAATTTGCCGACTGGGACGATCTGCAATTGGCCGCTCATCGCCGGCGGGCAGACAGCCGGCTTGAACCCCTGCCGTCCGGCAGGCATACTTTTTCGCATTACCACCTGCACTACACCCCGGTACTGGCCAGTTGCAGCGGCGTCGCCGAATGGGTCGCCGACGGCGGCCACAGCCGCTGGGCCGATCCAGTGCACGATAATCCACCGATGCCGACGCCGATACAAAGGCTATACAACCAGCTAAGAGAATGATCCATGACGAAAACGGTACATTGCGCCAAACTGGGCTACGAAGCCGAAGCCCTGCCGAATCCGCCGTTTCCCGGCGAGCAAGGCCTGCGCATCCAGCAAAACATCAGTAAAGAAGCCTGGCAGCAATGGCTGCGCACGCAGACCATGCTGATCAACGAATACCGCCTCACGCCGTTTGAACCCAAAGCCCGCCAGTTTTTGGAAGCCGAGCGCGAAAAGTTTCTATTCGGCGACGGCAGCCAGCCACCGGAAGGTTACGTGCCCCCCAAAGACTAAAAAATCCGGCTCTGGCAGGATTTATGCTTGACGAAAAGCCCGAAGAACGCTTTAATACGTGCTTTCCGACGAAGCGGCAACGCTTCATGCCCAGGTAGCTCAGTCGGTAGAGCAGAGGACTGAAAATCCTCGTGTCGATGGTTCGATTCCGTCCCTGGGCACCAAACCGAGTAGAGTCAAGGCCTGCAGACGCTGTCTGCAGGCCTTTTTTATTGCCGAATTGTATCTATTCAGCTTCATTTACGCCCATGTTTCGGGTATCAAGATGGAACCTATGGAGCGCGGAGGCCTTGGACGCCGCTGTCGCTTTCGAATTGCATGGGTTCGCGGATTGGATTAGACGAGACTATAACGCACCCATAGCCTGTGTTTCCTCGCCCGGCGCCAGCGTGAGCACGTCGTCGGCCACGTTGCCGCTTTCCACGCAGACCATGTGCAGATAACCTTCGGCTCCCAGGTCATCCAATCCGGCGGCTTTTTCCCGCCAGGGGTTCCACACCACCGTGGAGCGGCTGCCGGTTTTTTCGATGCGGATGCGCCGCTGCCCGCCCGGATCGTTTATCCGGCAAGCGCTATCGCTCTGATAAATCCGGTCGGTTTCTCCGTCGATGCGGCATGGCCCGGTTTGGCGTTTGCGCACGCCGTGGTCGGTTTTGTCGATATAAGCGCTATCTTCCAGGCCGGCAATTTCGATTTGACGCACGTCGCTGACCGCAAAGTAGCTGTGCAAGGCTACGCCGATGCTGCACGGCTGGTTGCCGCGATTGCGCGTTATCAGTGTCAATTCCAGCTGGGTTCCCACCGTGGCGTGCAGCTCCAGATCCGAAGGGTAGGGCCACCAGGCTTGCATGGGTTCGCTGAATTTCATGCGCAATAGGAGCTGCGTCGCGCCATTGCTGTTCAGTCGGCTATGGTCCAGTTCCCACGGTGCCGTGCGCGCGATGCCATGGCTGGGAAATGCCGGTTGGCTGCCGTGCGCCGCAAACCACGGCCAGCAAATGGGTATGCCGCCGCGTATGGCTTTGCCGGGTAACCAGTGGCTATCCGAAGTGCACCACAGCACGGACGATGCGCCGCGCGGCGCCCAGTGCAAAATTTGTGCGCCTTGCAGCGCGATGACTGCTTCGGCCCGTTCGTTGGCGACGTGCAGCAATTCCAGGCCGGCGGCGTTGTGTTGCAAGCGGACGCCGCTCATCATGCCTGTACGCTGTTTACCCAGCGCACGATGTCCGCCGTGCCGATGGCGCCGGAATGGCGCGCCAGCTCTTGCCCATGCAGAAACAGTATCAGGGTGGGGATGCTGCGAATCCCCAGGCGCGCGCCCAGCGTTTGCTCGGTTTCCGTGTTAACCTTGGCCAGGCGAAACCGGGGTTCCAATTGTGCCGCCGCTTGCTCGAAAGCCGGCGCCATCATGCGGCAGGGACCACACCAGGGAGCCCAGAAATCCACCAGCAGCGGAATGTCGTTGTGTGTGCTGTGGCGTTCGAAGTGTTCCTCCACCAAGGTGAGCGGATGCGCGGTAAACAGCGGTTGGTGGCACTGCGCACACTGAGGCGCTTCGTTCAGGCGTTCTTGTGGCACGCGGATGATGGTTTGGCAGTGTGGGCAAACGATGTGCAAGGACATGGGTATTCCAGGGTGAGGTTGCAGGATAAACAATGATACCGAATGAATCGGCGGCCCCTTGAAAATTTACTGGTTGCAACTATTGTCTGTGCTGAGGGCTTCAAATTGGCCTATCCATTTGAGGCGTTTTTAACGTGAACGGAGGACCGAACAATGTATCGAGCAATATTTCCCCGCAATCTTTTTGCCGAGCTGGATCGTCTGCACCGGGAAATGCAGCAGACTTATGAACCGGGTTCCAGCATTCGTGGCCTGGGACGCGGCGCGTTTCCCGCCCTGAACGTGGGCGGCACGCCGCAATCGGTGGAGCTGTATGCGTTTTCACCGGGCATAGACCCTGCCAAAGTTGAAGTTCACCTGGAACAAGGCGTGCTGACGATCGCCGGCGAACGTCCGTCCGATTTGCCGGCACAGGATGAAAAAACGGCGGTGCATATCAACGAACGCTTCAGCGGGCGCTTCCGCCGCGTCGTCAGCCTGCCGGATGACATCGATCCCAACGGCGTATCCGCAGAATACCGGGATGGAGTGCTGCACATCAGCTTGCAACGCCGCCAGCCGGCACAGCCGCGCCGTATCACTATTCAATAGGAGGTAAAAACCATGAGCGAAAATACGAATGTCTCAAAAAAGGCCGACGAATTCAGTGCCGGAGAGGCTACTTTGTTGCCGCCGGTGGACGTGATCGAGGATGCTTCCGGTATTACGCTTTATGCAGATATGCCCGGCGTGCCCAAAGATAAACTCAAGTTGGAGATCGAGTCGGATAGTCTGACTATCGAAGGGGAAGTGGTAGTCAACGTGCCGCAAGGCATGGACGCCAGTCACGTCGAAGTCAGCCTGCAACGCTACCGGCGCGTTTTCACGCTGTCGAAGGAACTGGATAGTGAAAAAGTGGAGGCTGAGTTCAATCATGGCGTGCTGCGCTTGCGCATTCCCAAAGCTGCGCACGCTCAGCCGCGTAAAATCGAAATCAAGGTGAATTGATGCATCAATGGAGCGCGGCGCCTG
>SCQD01000340.1 GCA_004299145.1 Methylococcaceae bacterium
GCGAATTTCTATGTTGTTGATTCGAAAGAAAAAGCTAGACCGCAGCCTTCACATCCTTGTGCCTGGGTTCCGCCAATCCCTGGCGGAACGACGTTGTTGGTGGAATCTGACAAAGTAAAACTAATTCCAGAAGTTTAATTTGATGCGCGGCCTTATGGTGGGCCGTGCCCACCCTGCATTGCATTACCTGCCGATTCAATCACATTCATGCTCATCCTCGCCCTCAATTCCGGCAGTTCTTCCATCAAATACCGGCTGTTGCGCATGCCGGACGGCACGACGCTGGCCGGCGGACTGGTCGAAGGCATCGGCGAAAGCACAGGCCGCTGCACCTGCCGGCGCCATGACGACGGAGCCGAAGCGCCATCCAGCCGAACCTTGTCCATCGCCGACCATCGCCAGGGGCTGGCGCTGATTTTCGACGGTTTGGGCGCGCTGCCCGGGCAGGGCTTGGCCGTCGGCCATCGCGTGGTCCACGGCGGTAGTCTGTTCGACGCCGCCGCGCTCATCGACGATCGGGTCACGGCGCAAATCGCGGCGCTGCAAAGCCTGGCGCCGCTGCACAATCCCCCCAACCTGCTGGGCATCCAGGCCTGCCGCGCGCTCTGGCCGCAAGTGCCGCA
Organism: Methylococcaceae bacterium; assembly: GCA_004299145.1. Lineage (GTDB taxonomy): Bacteria > Pseudomonadota > Gammaproteobacteria > Methylococcales > Methylococcaceae > Methylogaea. The sequence continues at coordinate 624 of SCQD01000340.1, forward strand.
GGTGGCGGTATTCGACACCGCTTTCCACCAGACCCTGCCGCCCCACGCCTACCACTATGCTCTGCCGCGCCGGCTGTGCGATGAACAGGGAGTGCGCCGCTACGGCTTTCACGGCATTTCCGTCCAGTCGGCGCTGCAACGGGCGGCGGCGCATTTGGGCAAGGCACCGGAACACACAAACCTGATCGTGCTGCACCTGGGCAACGGCGCCAGCGTCACCGCCATTCAAGCGGGGCGCAGCGTGGACACATCCATGGGCATGACGCCGCTGGCCGGGCTGATGATGGGCAGCCGCTGCGGCGACGTCGATCCTGGCTTGCTGCTGCACCTGCTGCAACAGGGCGAGCTGGACGCGGACGGACTGGCGGACCTGCTGACCCGGCGCAGCGGCTTCAACGGCGTGTGCGGCGACAACGACCTGCGCCGCATTCTGGCCCGGGCCGAGCAGGGCGATGCGGCGGCGCAACTGGCGCTGGATATGTACGCCCACCAGATCAAAAAATACATCGGCGCTTACTGCGCCGTGCTGGGCAGGGTGGATGCGCTGGTGTTTACCGGCGGCATCGGCGAAAACGCCGCCCCGGTGCGCGCTGCGGCGCTGCAAGGTCTGGAAATGCTGGGCATGGCACTGGATGCGCGTAAAAACGCGGCAGCATCCGCCGAACTGCGCGCCATTCACGCGGCATCGAGCCGGGTCGAGGTATTGGTCATTCCCGCCGACGAGGAACGGGAAGTCGCCGAGCAGACTTACCGGCTTGTCACTACCGTGTCATGTTGCTGAACTACGCTACCCCTCGCGCTGGATCGAGCTGGGGCCGCGCTGGTTCCCAACCTCCAGGTTGGGAACCCGGCCTTGGAAGCTCCAGCTTCCAGTATGAAGGCGAGGTATCGAAGCTTCCAAGGCGGCCTGAGTACCAGCCAAAACAGTTTTGTAAGTTCCAGCCTGATTAATGTCGGGAAGCAAGAGCTTCCCACACCGCGTTCCCAAGCAGGAGCTTGGGAACGAGCCTAAATAATCAGCCCCCTGCCTGATCGGTGTCGGGAAGCAAGAGCTTCCCACACCGCGTTCCCAAGCCGGAGCTTGGGAACGAGCCCAACGAGCCCATCCTGCAACAACCAACTCACTGAAAATTCACCCCATGACCAGCCAGCACACACTCCCCACGACCACCCCCGCCGAGCTGTCCGCATTCGGCCCGGCCCGCGCCACCGTCCAGGGCGCGCCTTTGAGCCCCGAGGAGTTGCGGCAGACCCACGCTTTCTGGCGCGCCTGCAACTACCTGGCGCTGGGCATGATTTATCTGCAAGCCAATCCTTTGCTGAAAGAACCCTTGCGGCCCGAACACATCAAAAACCGCTTGCTGGGCCACTGGGGTTCCAGCCCCGGCCTGTCTTTCGTCTACACCCACATGAACCGGGTCATCAAAAAGTACGATATCGAAGCGCTGTTCATGGCCGGTCCCGGCCACGGCGCGCCCGGCGTGCTGGCCCCGGTTTACCTGGAAGGCTCCTATTCCGACGTCTACCCCGACAAAAGCCTGGACGAAGAAGGCTTGCTGCGCTTTTTCAAGCAGTTTTCCTTTCCCGGCGGCATCGGCAGCCACTGCACCCCGGAAACGCCGGGCTCCATCCACGAAGGCGGCGAACTGGGCTACGTGCTGTCCCACGCTTGCGGCGCGGCGTTCGACAATCCCGATCTGATCGTCGCCGCCGTGGTCGGCGACGGCGAAGCGGAAACAGGCCCCTTGGCCACTTCCTGGCACATCAGCAAATTCCTCAACCCCATCCGCGACGGCGCGGTGCTGCCCATCCTCAACCTCAACGGCTACAAGATCAACAACCCCACCCTGCTGGCGCGCATCAGCCATCAGGAACTGGAAGACTTGTTCAAGGGCTACGGCTACACGCCGTATTTCGTCGAAGGCTCCGACCCCGACAGCATGCACCAGGCCATGGCCGCCACGCTGGATCGCTGCGTGGAACAAATCCGCAGTGCTCAACAAGCGGCGCGGCAATCCGGCGTGGCGCAACGCCCGCGCTGGCCGATGATCGTGCTGCGCAGCCCCAAGGGCTGGACCATGCCGGCCACCATCGGCGGGCACAAAATGGAAGGTTCCTGGCGCGCTCACCAGGTGCCGATTGCGGACGTGCAGAAAAACCCCGCCCACCTCCAGCTGCTGGAAGACTGGCTGCGCAGCCTCAAGCCGGAAGCACTGTTCGACGCAGGCGGCGCGCCGGTGGCGGAAATCCGCGCCCTGGCTCCTCACGGCACGCGGCGCATGGGAGCCACGCCGCACGCCAACGGCGGCGTGCTGAAAAAAGCGTTGCGCATGCCGGATTACCGCGATTACGCCATCACCATCGACAAACCGGGCCAAATCGAAGCGGAAAATACCCCGCCGCTGGGCCGGTTGCTGCGCGACATCATGCAAGCCAACGCGCGGAATTTCCGCGTTTTCGGCCCGGACGAAAACACCTCCAACAAGCTGGGCGCGGTGTACGAGGTCAGCAAAAAATTCTGGATCGCCGACTATTTCCCGGAAGACGGCGACGGCACCGAGCTGGCGCCCGACGGCCGCGTCATGGAAATGCTCAGCGAGCACACCATGGAAGGCATGCTGGAAGGCTATCTGCTGAGCGGACGCCACGGCTTTTTCTCCACCTACGAAGCCTTCGTCCACGTCATCGACTCCATGTTCAATCAGCACGCCAAGTGGCTGGCCATCTGCAACCAGTTGTCCTGGCGCAAGGAGATCGCCTCGCTCAACCTGCTGATCACCTCCACCGTGTGGCGCCAGGACCACAACGGCTTCACCCACCAGGACCCCGGCTTTCTCGACGTGGTGGTGAATAAAAGTTCGGCGGTCACGCGCATTTACCTGCCGCCGGACGTCAACAGCCTGCTGTGCGTCGCCGATCATTGCCTGAAAAGCGAAAACTATGTCAACGTCATCGTTTCCGACAAGCAGCAGCACTTGCAGTACATGGACATGGAGGCGGCCATCATCCACTGCGCCAAGGGCATAGGCCTCTGGGAGTGGGCCAGCAACGATCATGGCGGGGAGCCGGATTTGGTGATGGCCTCGGCCGGCGACATCCCCACGCTGGAAGCGCTGGCGGCGACGGCGATGCTGCGCGCGGAATTCCCCGATTTGAAAATCCGCTACCTCAACTTGGTGGATTTATTCAAGCTGCAACCGGAGAGCGAGCATCCGCACGGCCTCAGCGAGCGCGATTTCGACAGCCTGTTCACCGAAGACAAACCCATCATCTTCAATTTCCACGGCTATCCCTGGCTGATCCACCGCCTGGCCTACCGCCGCAAAAACCACGGCAACCTGCACGTGCGCGGCTACAAGGAGAAAGGCAACATCAACACGCCGCTGGAACTGGCCATCAACAACCAGATCGACCGCTTCAGCCTGGCGATCGACGCCATCGACCGCGTGCCGGCGTTGCAGACCTGCGGCGCCCACGCCAAGGAGAAATTCCGTAACCAGCAAATCGCCTGCCGCCGCTACGCCCACGAACACGGCGTGGACGTGCCGGAAATCGTAGCCTGGCGTTGGCCGTATTAATGGTGAGTTGCCAGCTTCTGCCTTGATGCGCGGGCTGGTGACTCCATTTCAATAAATGCGCCAACAGCACCGCCAACCGGTTGATCAATTCACGACGTTTGCGCTCGTTCCCAAGCTCCAGCTTGGGAATGCCGTCCGGGAAGCTCCGGCTTCACGGGCAGGCACGGCGCCGCTGCTCGCCGAACGGACGCGAAGCCGGAGCCACTTCGACTGACTCAGGACAGGCTTCGCGGGAGTGGGTTCCCAAGCGGAGCTTGGGAACCAGCCCGCCTCCTGAACTTGTCGAATATACCGTTCATGGTTCGACAAGCTCACCATGAAACGGCTTAACTCAACGGCATAAGCCCATGCCGGTGGTTTGCGCACGGCGGCGATTCCGTTATGCTGTGCGGCTTGCCGCTGGTCCGGCCATTCTTATCAACCCGCTCTTGAAGAAAATGGAAGAAAAATATCATCCCAAATCGATCGAACAGGCCGCCCAACAGGCCTGGGAAAACAGCCAGGTATTCCGCGCGGTGGAAGACCCCGCCAAAGAAAAGTTCTACTGCCTGTCCATGTTCCCCTACCCTTCCGGCCGGCTGCACATGGGCCACGTGCGCAATTACACCATCGGCGACGTCATCAGCCGCTTTCAAAGAATGCGCGGCAAAAACGTGCTGCAACCCATGGGCTGGGATGCTTTCGGCCTGCCTGCGGAAAATGCCGCCATGCAGAACAACGTGGCGCCTGCGGCCTGGACTTACGCCAACATCGACACCATGCGCCAGCAGTTGAAAAGCCTGGGGTTAGGCCTGGACTGGTCGCGCGAACTGGCGACCTGCAAACCGGATTACTACCGCTGGGAGCAGTGGCTGTTCACCCAGCTGTTCGAAAAAGGGCTGATTTATAAAAAAACCGCGCCGGTCAACTGGGACCCGGTCGACTGCACGGTGCTGGCGAACGAGCAGGTGATCGACGGCCGCGGCTGGCGTTCCGGCGCGCTGGTGGAAAAGCGCGACATTCCGATGTATTTCATGCGCATCACCGCTTATGCCGAAGAACTGCTGGCCGAGCTGGACAACCTGCCCGGCTGGCCGGAACAGGTGCGCACCATGCAGCGCAACTGGATCGGCAAAAGTTATGGTTGTGAAGTGCACTTTCCCTATGCCGATGGCGAGGAAGTGCTGAAGGTCTACACCACCCGCCCCGACACCCTGATGGGCGCCACCTACGTGGCGGTGGCGGCCGAACACCCACTGGCACTGGCCGCGGCGCAAGGCAATGCGGCACTCAGCGCTTTTATAGAGGAATGCAAACACGGCAGCATGGCGGAAGCCGACCTTGCCACCATGGAAAAGAAAGGCATGGATACCGGCCGCTACGTCATCCACCCGCTCAACGGCGAAAAGCTGCCGGTGTGGGTGGCCAATTACGTGCTGATGGGCTACGGCGAAGGCGCGGTGATGGCGGTGCCGGCGCACGACGAGCGGGATTTTGCGTTTGCGCAGAAATACCGGCTTCCCATCCAAACCGTCATTGCTGCCGGCGACGGTAGCTATCAAACCGTCGACGCGGCGGGCGAGTGGCTGGACGCATATGCCGAACACGGCGTATGCGTGAACTCCGGCCCTTACGACGGCCTGGATTTTCAGCAAGCATCCGACGCCATCGCCGCCGACTTGCAAGCCAAAAACCTCGGACAAAAGCGCACTCAGTTCCGCCTGCGCGACTGGGGCATTTCCCGCCAGCGCTACTGGGGCTGTCCGATTCCCATCATTCACTGCCCCAGCTGCGGCGACGTGCCGGTGCCGGAGGACCAGCTGCCCGTGGTGCTGCCGGAGGACGTGACCATAGACGTGGGCTCGCCCATCAAAAAAATGCCGGCGTTCTACCAGACCACCTGCCCCCAGTGCGGCGGCGCGGCGGAGCGGGAAACCGACACCATGGACACGTTTGTCGAATCCAGCTGGTACTACGCCCGCTACGCCTGCCCGGACCAGAGCGGCGCCATGCTGGACGAGCGCGTGCGTTACTGGCTGCCGGTGGACCAGTACATCGGCGGCATCGAACACGCCATCCTGCACCTTTTATATGCGCGCTTTTTCCACAAGCTGATGCGCGACGTTGGACTGGTGCAATGTGATGAACCGTTCGCCAACCTGCTCACCCAGGGCATGGTGGTGGCGCCGACGTTTTACCGAGAGCCGAAGGAAGGCAAGAAACAGTATTTCAATCCCGCTGAAGTCGACGTAAAGCTGGACGACCGTGGCCGCGCCGTGGGCGCCACTCTAAAAACCGACAACCAGTCGGTTTTTATCGGCGGCACGGAAAAAATGTCCAAATCGAAGAACAACGGCGTCGATCCGCAAGCGCTCATCGATTTGTACGGCGCCGACACCGCGCGCTTGTTCACCATGTTCGCCGCGCCGCCCGATCAGTCGCTGGAATGGTCCGACAGCGCGGTGGAAGGTTCGTTTCGCTTTCTCAAGCGCTTATGGCGTCAGGTGTACAGCCACGTCAGCGCCGGCGGCGGGATAGCCGCGCTGGACGCGGCCGCGCTGAGCGATGAGCAAAAAGCGCTGCGCCGGCAAACCCACGAAACCTTGCGCAAAGTGACCGACGACTACGCCCGCCGCCTGACTTACAACACCGCCATCGCCGCCAATATGGAACTGCTCAACGCGGTGAGCAAGTTTGAAGACAACAGCGCGCAGGGCCGCGCGGTGCGCCAGGAAAGCCTGGAGCGGGTGGTGCTGATGCTGGCCCCCATCATCCCGCACGTGTGCCGCAGCCTGTGGCAGGCGTTGGGCCACGCCGAAGACGTGGTGCTGGCCGGCTGGCCCGAGGCGGACGAGACCGCGCTGACCCAGGACAGCATCGAACTGGTGGTGCAGGTCAACGGCAAGCTGCGCGGCAAGATCAGCGTGGCGCCGGACGCCGCCCAGCCGGACATCCAGGCCGCCGCGCTGGCCGACGCCAACGTCCAGCGCCACCTGGAAGGCAAGGCGCCGAAAAAAGTCATCGTCGTGCCCGGCAAGCTGGTCAACGTGGTGGTATAGGCATATCGTTCCCACGCTCGGCGCTCATCGCGTTATCGGACCGTCAACCGGGGGTGTCGCTGCGCTCAACCCCCGGCTAATAGCTTGAACCCCTCCGGGGTTCCTCCTTTCACCAATCGACGATTGTTGTAAGAACTTGTGTATAACGAAACCCCGTCACGCCACATCGCCCACCCACATCTCGACATACCAGAAGCTTGGCTTGACGTGCCGGCCTTTGGTGGGCGATGCCCCCTACAAACTTCGTGTCCCTCATGGAAAACAACCACATGATGCGCAACTTATTTCTGATACTCCTGCCCCTGGCGCTTACCGCTTGCGGCTTCCATCTGCACAGCGTCGGCAGCCTGCCGTCCGCCATGCAGCGGATTCAAGTGGAAGGGCTGGCCGAGAACGATCCGCTGATGACGGCGTTAAAAACCGTGTTGACGCGCGCCGGCGCCAGCGTGATCAGCGCCGCCGAGGGCAACGACATCGTCCTGCACTTGAGCATCGAAGAAACCAAGCGCAGCATCAGCCTCAACCGTAGCGGCCTGTCGCGGGAATTCGACCTGGGCTACAACCTGATCTACGACATCAAAACCGCCAAAGGCGACATCATCGAACCGCCGCAAAAGATGAAAATCAACCGGGAACAATACAACGACCAATTCCTGATTTTAGGCCGGCAGGACGAAGAAAACCTGTTGCGCCAGGAAATGCGCGACGAAGCCGCCGAAACGCTGTTGCGCCGCATGATGTTTTTGCTGAAAGCTAATACCCCGTGAGACGCTCATTGCGTACACACAACCACAAAGAGGCACCGGATTTTATCTCGCTGCACCGGGCTACATGCTGATGACGCCATTCGGGACGCAGAGCGTCCCAGGATGCATTCCCACGCTGAGCGTGGGAACGATAAATACCCATAGAATCCCCATGCGCATAAAACCCGACCAACTCCCCGCCGCCTTGCACAAAAAACTGGCGCCGGCTTATCTCATCAGCGGCGACGAACCCTTACAGCTCCAGGAAGCCGCTGACGCCGTGCGTGCCGCCGCCCGCCAGGCCGGCTTTACCGGGCGTGTAGTGTTTTTTGTGGAGTCCAGCGGCTTCGACTGGAGTCGCTTGCTGGAAGCCATGGATTCATCGCCTTTGTTCGGCGAACGCAACGTGCTCGATTTGCGCCTTAACGGCGCGCCCGACAAAAAAGGCGTGGCGGCCTTGCTGCGCTACGCCGCGCGCGCCACGCCCGACAATCTGTTGCTGATCAGCCTGCCCAAGCTCAAACCCGCCGAGCAAAAAGCCGAGTGGTTCAACGCTTTGGACAAAGTCGGCGTGGTGGTGCAAGTGTGGCCGCTGGAAGGCGGGCAACTGCTGGACTGGCTGGAGCGGCGGCTGCAAAGCCGTGGCCTGGTGGCTGATCGGGGCAGCGTGCAGCTACTGGCCTCGCTGGTCGAAGGCAACCTGCTGGCCGCCGCCCAGGAAGTGGAAAAGCTCCACGTGCTGCACGGCAACGGCCGCATCGGCAACGAACACATTCTGGCTGCGGTGGCGGATCGCTCGCGCTACGACGTATTCACCCTCGGCGACGCCATCCTGGCCGGACAAAGCGCGCGCATCGTCAAAGTGCTGACGATGCTGCAAGCCACCGGCGAAGCCGCGCCCATCGTGCTGTGGGCGTTGACGCGCGACATCCGCCTGCTGCTGGCCCTGCACGGCGCCGGCGCGGAAGGCTTCGACGCGCAGTTGCGCAGCCACAAAACGCCGGACAAGCGCAAACCCCTGCTGCAACGCGCCTTGCGCCGCCTGTCCGTGCCGCAGTTGCATCAATTGCTGCTGCTGGCCGCCCGCACCGATGCCGCCATCAAAGGCATGGCCGACGACGATCCCTGGGACGGCCTGCTGCACGTGGCTCTGGGACTGGCGGGCTGTCCGGTGGTGGTGGCGGAAGTGTAAATCCACCGCCAGAGCAATCCCACAATCCCGACCTCGCAGAACCCAGGGCAATTTGGTCACGAACTTATGCGAACCGTGCAATATCGCTATAGAAAACATTGTCCATGCCGCCGGCCTGGAGCGCGCCGCGAATCATTTGGGCGACATAGGCGGCCGTCTGGCTGGCGGACATGGGACGGTGCGGAACAGACGGTCCATCCGGCATAAACTTCTTGATAACCGGAAGGATGTGTTCCTGGTACGCCGGTTCGGACAGGGGAATCAAGGCCCCCGAAGACATGTAAAAATCGGGCAACGGCAACAGCCTTCCGAGCAGAACCGTACCGGGCGTCCCGGTTTCCGATATCCCGATGTCGACCAGCTCCATCGTGTCGCCCTGCACCAGATCCCGCACCACAGCCCCTTGCCGAGGCGTGATCTTCACCAGGATGAACGCTGAAAAACGCGCCTGCATCATGGCCTGCAGCAAGGCCATGTCCAGGGAATCAGCTGCGGGCGGGGATTCGAGACGGCGTTCGATGACGGTCTTGTTGCCACGCCTGTAGTGATACAGGCAGTAGTCGAAGAGCACGACGACGAAGTCGCCGTGCTCTTC
>SCQD01000341.1 GCA_004299145.1 Methylococcaceae bacterium
CGCGGTACGGCTCTATCCAGGGGGAAAAATCAGACGGCGTAGTTGATTTGCTGAATGGTGCCGGCGCTGCCGTTGTCGCGGATAAACAAGCCGGTCGACGCCACGTCGCCTTGCGTCGTGTTGGCGGCATCCTTGAACGTGAAGGGGCTGGTCAGATGCCCCAGATAAATGGCGCCGATACCTTTGGCGCCCAAGCCGGCCAATTGCTGGTTGCCCTGTTCGTCATGAATCCAGATGCGCAGCTTGTCGTAAATGCTGTCGCCGGAGTCCAGGAAGCCGCTTTTATCTTCATCGTATGCGGCCAGTTCGCCAAACCCATTACCGGTTTGAGCGCCGAATAATTCGCGGCCGTTGTTGATCTGGCCGTCGCCGTTTTTATCCAGCGCCAGCAGACCACTGCCGGGTTTGAGCAAAGCCAGTTGTTCGGTGCGGCCATCGGAATCGATGTCGAACTGGAACTTGGTGTCGCCCAAGTCGGCGGCATTGCCGGCAAAATTCACCACCAGCGGATCGACTTTTTTGGCATCGCCCAGGCGCAGGCTGTCCGAGTGTTCGATATAAAACTCGCGGGACATGTTGATTTCCACGGAAAACTGAATTTCCTGGCCATCCGAGGTTTTGATGATGCCGTCGGCGCTGAAAGACGTGGATTCGGATTCGTAATAGGACTGGTAGTGGTCATAGGCCAAACCATAGCCGGCCGGCAGAGTGGGAGCGCTTTGCGCCGCTTGCGCATTTTGCACTTGCGCGCCGGCAACGCCGGCTTGTTCCTGGGCCTGGGCGATTTTTTCGCCCAGTTCTTTGGGCGAAAACACTTGCGGTTCTTCGCCGGTCAAGGCTTTGAACATCAGATGCAAAATATCCACCATCAATTGATCTTTGGGGCTGAGTTCCTGGCTGTTGCCGTCGATGGGAGTGTCCTTGCGCACCGGCAGACTGGCCTGGGCCTTGGGTGACAAACTCAGCTTGTCGGCGATGGACGGCGAGGCACGAACGGCGCTGGGCGTTAATGACGCAACGGGGCCGCGCTGACCGCCCCAAAAGTTCAGCGATTCGCGATCGACCGATTGCTGCACATACTCGTGTTTGACTTTGGCGTTGATCTGAGCGGATTCGATACGCATGGCAGTGTCCTCTGGCTGAGTGACGCCAAGAGAAATCGCAGTGCGTCACTGTGATGCTATCGACACTTTGGGGTGGAGATTGAGGGTATTGACGAGTCACGCAAAACGGTTTTGTATCACCACTTCTTCCAGGGGTAGCTGCCCGGCGCGCGCCCTGGCCGGCTCCACGGCTTTGCCGATGGCGACCGCCAAGCCGATCACGTGGTCCTGCGGCAGGTTGATGAGCTTGCCCATGGCCTCGAAATCGAACCCGTCCATGGGACAGGAGTCATAGCCCATGCCTTTGGCGGCCAGCATCAAGGTTTGCGCGGCGATACCGCATGAACGCATGGCTTCGTCGCGCTGCACCTGGTCGTTGCCCCGGTAATAGGCGTCGATGGCCGGCACGATGAAGTCCTGGACCGCCGCCGGGGCGTCGCGCCAGTAGCGTGCCGGATTTTTTTCCCAGGCTTTGAGGTCGGCGCACAGCACGATAAACAGCGAGGCGTCCGTTGCTTGCGCTTGATCCCAAGCAATGGCGCGGCAGGCTCGCCGTAAGTCGGGGTCGCTGACCACCACGAAGCGCCAGTGCTGGATGTTGAACGCGGTGGGCGACAACAGCGCCAGCGACAACAAGCGCTGCTGCTCGGCTGCCGGCATGGCGTGACCGGCAGCGTAGGATTTCACCGCGCGGCGTTGCTCTATGGCTTGCAAGACGTCCATCGTTATTTTCTCCGGTCTGCGTCAAAAAAATCGGGCCGGCGGTCTACCGCCGGCCCGAGGTGATACGCGGCGGTTACTGTGCGCCGTAACTGGTTTCGGTGCTCATGTCTTCCCAAACGTGGGCAGGATGCACCATGCTTTCCGACGGTATCAGGGCGGTCGACAAATCGATAATGCCGATCACCGAGCGCCCCGCCCCGTGTGCGGCACCTTTCATAAATCCAATCGGAATATACAGCGGACCGTTGGCGGTGGCTTCATTGCAGATGTTTTTGCCCAGCTCAGCCCACCCCAGCGTGGCGTTGGTAAAGCCTCGCACAACCTTCTCCGCCACGTCGCCCGGATAGGAGGCATGCGCAGGCGTTGACACGGCGGCGGCAATGGTGGCGGCCATCAGCACTTTTTGCAATGTTTTCATCGGTCTTTCCTCTATAGGTAAAGTTATTGGATCAACCAGAAGACAGTAGCGACTCTGGCGGGTGGCTATTGTAGCCGGCTATGACCCGTTGTTGCCAAGGAGGGATAACGCGCCGCTGCTCAAGTGCGCCTTTGTCGTATGCCGCCCATAGACCGGCGTACAACTCGCCGGTCAAAGGATTGCGCACATCCGGAGCAATTTCGACCAAAGGCTCCAGCATGAAGGCGTAACGGGCGATTTCATCCCTGGGCAGATAGGGCTTGCGATCCGTGCGTACCAGATCGCCATACAGGATCAAGTCCAAATCCAGCGTGCGAGAGGAGAATTTTTTGGCCTCACGGCAGCGGCCGTGGCGTTGCTCCAGTTCACTCAGAACCTGGGCCAACTGGTCTACGTCCAGTGCGGTATCAAACCCCACCACCAGGTTGTAAAACGGATCACCCGCAAAGCCTACGGCGGCGGTTTCGTAGACGCTGGAGACCCGCAGCTCGCCGAAGCGCTCGGTCAGGTCCAGCAAGACTTGCGGGATGTGCTGGTCCCGTTCCACGTTGCTGCCGATGCTGACATAGGCTCTAACGATCATGGCAATCATGCCGGCTTTTCCGGCCCCGCTCGATGATGACGCCCACGTCGCTGGCACCGCGCACGGCACCTTTTTTGTTGATGGTCACGCGCAGCCAGGGCACGTCGAATTCGTCGAGGATGAGCTGCGCCAAGCGTTCGGCCATGGTTTCCACCAGGAAAAACCGGCTGCTTTCGACAAACTCGATCACCCGTTTCGATACGGCTTTGTAGTCCAGGGCGTCTTCGATGGCTTCCGTTTGGGCGGCCCGGGTAATATCGCAGGCCATTTCCAAATCGATGATCACGGTTTGCCGGGTTTCCCGTTCCCAGTCGTAAATGCCGATGATCGTCTCGATCTGCAAGCCACGCAGAAATATAATGTCCATCTGTTGAATTCCGGCAGTAGTCGTTGATCGGCTAACTATAAATGACGCGGCGCGCATAACCAACCAATAAGGTGTGAAATGGCAGAATTGTGGCAGTGGGGGCTGGTGCCTCTGGCATATTTGCTGGGATCGGTGTCCAGCGCTGTGGTGGTTTGCCGGGTCATGGGCCTGCCCGATCCGCGCACGGAAGGCTCGAAAAATCCCGGTGCGACCAATGTATTGCGCATCGGCGGCAAAAAAGCGGCGGCCATTGCGTTGTTCGGCGACGTGATCAAGGGCTATTTGCCGGTGTTGCTGGTCCTGGCGCTGCAAAGCCCGCCCGCCGTGGTGGCCTCGGTGGGGCTGGCGGCATTTTTGGGGCATTTGTTCCCGGTTTTTTTCGGTTTTCAGGGCGGCAAGGGCGTCGCGACCGCTCTGGGCGTGTTCGCGGCTTTTTCCTGGCAGGTGGGCCTGGCACTGCTCGCTACCTGGCTGGCGATGGCCGCGCTGTCGCGCATTTCCTCGCTGTCGGCGCTGACCGCTTCGGTGCTGGCGCCGTTTTACGTGTGGTGGCTGAGCGGCAATAGCGCCATGACGGTGAGCGCGGCGCTGATGAGCCTGCTGCTGGTCTGGCGCCACAAGGGCAATATTCAACGCCTATTGGCGGGAGAAGAAAGCCGTATTGGCCGGAAATAATGTAGGGTACGCTGTGCGTACCGTGACTCGGAGCGCGATGGTTCCGATGCAATTGGCCTCGCGTGATAAAACGTAGTGGTACGCACAGCGTACCCAAAATCAGGGTGGCGCCAATTCCGTCAACGGCCAGCGCGCCCTGGCTTCGATGATGGGCGGCGCCTGCTGCCCGGCTTGTAGCCGCAAGCAGCCGGCGTAGGCGATCATCGCGCCGTTGTCGGTGCAAAACTCGTGGCGAGCAAAATACACGCGCCCGCCGCCGTGCCCGGCCAAGCCGTTCAGTTTGGCTCGAATTGTCCGGTTGGCGCTGACGCCGCCGGCCACCACCAGGTTTTTCAAACCGGTAGCCTGCAAGGCGCGGCGGCACTTGATAAACAAAGTATCGGCCACCGCGTCTTCGAACGCGCGCGCCACGTCGGCTTTGTCCTGCTGCGTGCCCGCCGTGCTTTGCAGGGTGACCAGGGTGTGGGTTTTCAAACCGCTGAAACTGAAATCCATGCCTGGCCGGTCCACCATGGGACGCGGAAATTTAAAGCGCGCGGGATCGCCTTGTTCGGCCAGCCGCGACAAGGCCGGCCCTCCCGGATAGCCCAGGCCCATCATCTTGGCGGACTTGTCGAACGCTTCGCCGGCGGCATCGTCCACCGACTCTCCCAGCAATTCATAGCGCCCCAAGCCGGTTACCGCGATCAATTGGGTATGGCCGCCTGATACCAACAGCGCGACGAAAGGAAATTGCGGCGGGTCCGGCTCCAGCATGGGCGCCAACAAGTGCCCTTCCATATGGTGCACGGGAACGGCGGGAATATTCCAGGCCCAGGCCAGGCTGCGCGCGACGGCGGCTCCGGCCAGCAAAGCGCCGATCAGGCCCGGACCTGCCGTATAGGCAATACCGTCGATGTCGCCGGCTTCGGCATTCGCATCGCTCATGGTCCGGCGTATCAAAGGGATGAGCCGGCGCACGTGGTCGCGGGAGGCCAGTTCCGGCACAACGCCGCCGTATTCGGCGTGTATGGCGACCTGACTATGCAGGCGGTGGGCCAGCAAGCCGCGTTCGGCGTGGTACAGCGCAATACCGGTTTCGTCACAGGAAGTTTCTATACCCAATACGAGCATGATCGGAAGAAAGTGGTCGATAACAAGGGGTTTATGCTAGCATGGCTTGACAATTGCACTGTGCAGTACCCGAATCGGGCTGCTCTAACGATCATGGCGCGCGCGCCGCCCCTGACCATGAAACGCCACGCGCGCCATGATCGTTCCTCTCCCCCCGGCCCTCTCCCGGGGGGAGAGGGAGAATAAGGGGGCCGCGACTTTCATGGCAACCCAGGGTCAACGACGGACGTAGGAACGTAGTAATGATCAAGCAACGTACACTGAAAAATGTTATCAGAGCCACGGGAGTGGGTTTACACACCGGTGAGAAAGTCTACCTGACCTTGCGCCCTGCGGCGCCGAACAGCGGCATTAAATTCCGCCGGGTGGATTTACCGGAACCGGTGGTGATCGACGCCAGACCGGAAAACGTGGGGGATACCACGCTGTCCACCGCCCTGGTCAAGGATAATGTCAAAGTATCCACGGTCGAACACTTGTTGTCGGCCTTTGCCGGGCTGGGCATAGACAACGCTTATGTGGACGTCAGCGCTCCGGAAGTGCCCATCATGGACGGCAGCGCCGGGCCATTCGTGTTTTTGCTGCAATCCGCCGGCGTGGAAGAGCAAAACGTGCCCAAGCGTTTTATCCGCATCAAAAAACCGTTACGGGTCGAGGACGGCGACAAATGGGTGGCGTTTGAACCCTACAACGGCTTCAAAGTCACGTTCACCATCGACTTCGATCACCCCGCCTTTCACCGCGACGCGCAAACCGCGACGGTGGATTTTTCCTCCACCTCTTTTTTGAAAGAAGTCAGCCGCGCGCGTACCTTTGGCTTCATGCGCGACATCGAAATGCTGCGCAAAAACAAACTGGCGCTGGGCGGCAGCATCGACAATGCCATCGTCGTCGATAATTACCGGGTACTGAACGAAGACGGCCTGCGCTACGCCGACGAGTTCGTCAAACACAAAATTCTGGACGCTATCGGCGATCTGTATTTGCTCGGCCACAGCTTGATCGGCGCGTTTACCGGCTACAAATCCGGCCACGCGCTCAACAACACGCTGCTGCGCACTTTGCTGGAAACGGAAGATGCGTGGGAGTCAGTGACTTTTCCCGACGAAAAAGACCTGCCCATCTCTTATATGCGGACTTTACCGGTCCACAGTTAGCGCGATATGAGGGCTTCAGTCCCGTTTTATCGCCCCTGCATTGGTTTCTTTACTTTAAATGCAGCCGGCTGGCCAGGGTAACGGCCAGCCGGCCCAAGGCCGCGCTGATTTCCGGCACGCCACTGGCTGCGGCTTCTTCCGCCACTAATTTTGCCGCACCCGGTGCCACCGGCGTCGTTAAAACGGCCTGGGATATGGTCGGAGTGGCCGCGCGAATCGCTATTTTTTGCACATCCGTACCTAAAATCCCTTTCACCGCCTGTGCAATCGCCACCTGATAAAAGCGGATTTGAGCCGCATACTCTTGCCCAGCCACCTGCAATACCAGCTGACCTCGGCGCGTGATCCAGAACACTTGGCACGTGTCGCCTAACGCCGGCGGCAGCACTTGCCTGATTGCATGGAGCAACTTTTGATGCAATGCCATGCGTTGCGCCAAATGTTCGGCAACTTGCGTGGATAAGATGTTCTTTACGCTGTGCATATTGGACGGACTGTTCGCATTGTTATTCGGTGCTTACTTCTGCTAATCTAAACCCGTGCAAGCCAAAGAGTCACGCTCATGAAAATCTCAAGCCCCGTTAAGGATAGTTTTGAACCGATTGCTCCGGGTTGGCCGCGCAAGTCAGGCGCCACGCAGGCTCATAACAGCGCTAAAACCGACGTTCAGCGCTTGCGTTCGCTGGTGAATATTCTCAATATGCGCATCGAACTACTGGAAAGCGAATTGGCAGGGTATCGCGGCAAACCCGACGCCAACAACGACTAGCGTCCAGCGATCGTGACGGTAGCCCGGGTGAGCCCACTTTTGATGCCAACTCGCTGAAGTCCATGCCCACGGTCTGCCGGCTTTTCCCTCCCCCTTATGCGACAGTTCCCCTCCACGGGCTTTACCTGCAACAACGGCTGCACCAACTCGGCACGCCGCTGCGTCCTTTGGTCTATGCCAATTTTCTCGCCAGCCTGGATGGCCGCATTGCCCTGGAAGATAACGCCACCGGCCACCCCTATTTACCCAAAAGCCTGACCACCCCGAACGACTTCCGCTTGTTTCTGGAACTGGAAGCCCAGGCGGATTGTCTCATTACCCATGGTGGTTATCTGCGCGCCCTGCATGAGGGGCGTCTGGGCAACATCCTGCAAATCGGCTGCCACCCCGAGCACCGCGATTTGGCGCAGTGGCGTCTGGATCAGGGTTTATCGGCACAACCTGCGATAGTCATTGCCAGCGCCAGCCTGGACTTTCCCATGCCCCCCTCGCTCAAAGCCAATCATCAGGCGGTTTATATTGCTACCGGCCGCGCTGCCGATCCAGCAAAGATGGCTTTCTGGCAAAACCAAGGCTATGAGATTTTGATCGTCGGCGCAGAACGCATGGTAGCGGGCGGTCCGCTGGTGCGTGCGCTGGGTGATAGAGGTTACCAAAGCCTCTACCTGATCGCCGGCCCCCACATGTTGGACACCATGCTGCGCGATGGGCAACTCCAGCGCCTTTACCAGACCATTACCCATCAGCTCATGGGCGGGGAAGCTTTCCGAACCCTGGTGCCGGGTCCGGTATTGGGGCCGATAGGCCACCTGAAACTGCGTTCACTGTATTACGACGCGGCTTCTCACGGCGATGCCGGTCAATGGTTTGCCCAGTTTGAACAATCGCTTCAGCCAAGGATATGACCAAAAACAACGTCACGCTCGCGCCTATCAAGTAGGTACTCTATGCGTACCTTCAATGGCATCAAACGGTACAGCGTACACGGTGGGTTCGAACATGGAAATATCGCTTCGATTCAGGGCAGTTATTTCCAGCCAAATCCGCAATCTATGCGGTTAATACCACCCGAATGGAGTCCAACCGTAGTTGTGCGGATTGAATATAGCCGTGGCATTCAATGGCGATTTGCTTGAGATGTTCAATTTCCTCAGCACGAACGGCTGGGTTTACTTTTTTCAACGCATTCAACCGCTTTAATTCACTGCTGACGGCATCCAACATCTGTTTGGACGCTTGTGCGATCAATGCGGGAGATGATTTCTGTGCCGACTTTTCCGCCGCTTGCAGCATCCGCGTCAATGTTTTCTGTTGGCTACGCACCAATTCCGCGGCATGGACGCGATCGATGGAGCGCCCGGCATCACGTAAACCGGCAAACGGCACTTTGGCCGCCAAATCCCGCAACTCCCCGTCGATCAACACACGAACCAGGGTTTGCGGAAGAAAACGGCCGATTTGCAACGCCTTGGGAGCGGCGCACTCCAGCACGAATATGGCTTCCAGCAACAATTGCCCATCCATCAGATTGGGATGGTACAGCATGCTCAACGTCGCATTACCGTGACCACTGCTTAGTATCAATTCGGCGGCGCCGCTGACCATGGGGTGCTCCCAGGTAAGAAACAACATATCTTCCCGTGCCAATGCCTTCGCCCGATTCAAGGTGATGGTTACCCCATCATCCGGCAACTCGGGGAAGTGCGGGATAAGCATATTTTCCCCCGGTGTAAGGATGTAGCAATCATCCGAATGCTCTTCTACGTTTACCCCGTAGCCGTCGCAGACTTGCTCCATATAGTCCCATACATCGTGCTCCTGTTCGAAAGCATCGATAGCTTCCAGTAGCGGTTGCACTTCCGCCATCCGACATGAATTCAGCTCCAGCAATCGATCACGGCCATCGTGCAGTTCGCGCAGGATTTCGCTGGTTAAACGACGGGCCTGTTCCATTAGTCGCTGCAAGCCTTCTGGATCGGATTGCGCTAGTTGCGCATCCAGTGGTGATTGCAACTGCTGCATGACCGCCAAAGCCGCGGGGCAAGGGCGGCTGAACATATCAAGCCCCTGGCTGTACCATTGATACAACACGCTTTGCGCGGTATTTTCCAGATAAATAACGTGTATACGGATGGTATTTTGTTGGCCGATGCGATCCAATCGTCCGATACGCTGTTCCAATAAATCCGGGTTATAAGGCAAATCGAAAAGCACCAAGTGATGGGCGAATTGAAAATTGCGCCCTTCACTGCCGATTTCCGAACACACCAGCACCTGAGCGCCTTGCTCGGTATCGGCAAACCATGCTGCCGCGCGGTCCCGTGCAATGATGCTCATGCCGGCATGAAACACCACGCAGCCTATCCCGGTACGAAAATGCAGCGCATCCTCCAGATCCAGGGCGGTTTGATCCGCCGCACAAATCACCAAGGCTTTTTCGCCTTGCAAATCCTTTAATATTTCGGTCAAGCACGCAACACGCGGGTCGTTCCGCCACCAAACGGTATCGTCGATTTTTGCGATGGCGGTTTCCGGGTGCAATCTGGCTTCTCCCGCCATGGTCCTGACCGCTAGATAAGCCGGCGGGCATGCCACGGGATACGCTTGCAATTCGCGCTCGGGGAAACCTTGCACCGTCGCGCGCGTATTGCGAAACAAGAGGCGTCCCGTGCCGTGCCGGTCCAGCAATAAGCGCAACAAAGCCTCTCGCGATGCTTGCGAGGCTTCAACATCATTGAGACGGTTCAACAAGTCTTCGGCTTTATCTTGAACCGCTATTTCTCTCAGTTGTTGCACCACATCGGCACTCAGCGCCTGTTTGCTGAGTAGCTGATCGATCAGGTGCGCCAGCGGCTCGTATTGTTTTTCTTCCTGAAGAAACTGTTCGTAACGATAAAAACGGTCGGGGTCCAACAAGCGCAGCCTGGCAAAATGGGCTGCTTTACCTAACTGCTCGGGCGTCGCCGTCAACAGCAACACGCTGGGTATGGCTTTTGCCAATAACTCCACAAAAGCATATTCCGGGCTGACTTGGGCTTCGCTCCACCGCAAGTGATGTGCCTCATCCACCACCAGGGTATCCCAAGTTGCTGCCAGCGCTTGCTGCTGGCGCTGCGGTTCGCGCATGAACGCGCCCAGGGTGCAGAGCACCAACTCGTGCTCCAGAAAAGGATTGGCATCCGGCTCTTCGTCCCAGGCATCCTCATCCACCAGGGAAAAGCGTAAATTGAAGCGGCGCAGCATCTCCACCAGCCACTGATGCAACAAAGGTTCCGGCACGATCACCAGGACTCGCGCGATGCGGCCGGTCAAGATTTGATGGTGCAGTATCATCCCGGCTTCGATGGTCTTGCCTAGACCGACTTCATCCGCCAACAATACCCTGGGAGCGTGTCGCGTAGCCACTTCGTGGGCAATATAAAGCTGGTGCGGAATCAGGCTGGTGCGCGGCCCTACCAAGCCACGCACAGGAGAACGGTCCAGCCGCCCTCGATGCATCAGCGTGGCATAGCGCAATGTATATAATTTGGGATCATCAATCTGGCCGGTAAACAGCCGATCCTGGGGCTTGTTGAATTGAAGAAAGTGGCTGATGTCCAACTCCTCCAGCGTGCGTTCGTCGCCATCGTCATCCACGCCACGATATACCAACAGACCACTTTTTTCCGCAATGTCCGTGACGTGAATGCGCCATCCATCCACGCTGTCCACCGTATCGCCCACGGCAAATCGTACACGGGTCAGCGGTGAATTATATTGCGCGTAAGTTCTGCGCTCCTCAGCCGCAATAAACAACATCGTTACACGGTTGCTGCCAACCTCAAGCACGGTCCCTAAACCCAGCTCAGGTTCAGTGTCGGAAATCCAGCGTTGCCCGGGAATAAATTGCATGATGACTTTACCTCGAAAGGGAAAAAGGCGACTTCGCATCCCTGAAGTATATTGTACAGGCAATAAAAAACCCGACCTTATGGGGTCGGGTTTTAGGGATAAGTGCCTGGCGGTGTCCTACTTTCGCATGGATTTAACCACACTATCATCGGCGCTAAGCGGTTTCACTTC
>SCQD01000342.1 GCA_004299145.1 Methylococcaceae bacterium
CTCTTAAGTCGTACGAATAGCTTTTCATTTTGTTCACCTAAGTTTCGGTGGCCGCGCTTAAGATGGTTGCGCGGCGAAACCAAGCTTGCATAGTAACTAACTTAGATTGAAAACCCTGTAGGTGATGGCAAAGGGGTTATGCGCTTGGATTTTTACCCGGCGCTTATCGTTCCCACGTGGAACGTGGGAACGATGGCGATGTGCTGTGTAGCTTTATCAACGTCAGCATCTATATCCGCTCCGGAGCTGGTTACGCGGCGATCAAATCCAGCGTATTCAGCGCGGGCGCGCCCAGCACGGCCAGTTGCACGGTATCGCCGTTCAGGCCGAAATCCAGCGTCTCATAGCACGGTACGCCGCCGTCATCCGCATAAACTTCGTCGCCGGCCGCTGCGGGAGCTGGCTGGAAAATGGCGCAAAAAGCGTCGGCTTCAGCGGCCACATCCGTTGTCCAGGCAGCGTCGCTGTCGCCGGGTTCGGCTGTGACCAAGGAGATCGAAAATTCGTCCAGAACCTCCGGTTCGGTGGGGAATACCTCTTCGGTTTCGACGTATGCCATAGCGCTGTCATCGACCATGGCATCGGTGAAATCGAATGTTTCCGGCGCGATAAGGCATGTGACGGGGATAAAATCGATGGCGAGGTCCACCGTCGCAGTGTCGACCAAGGTTTCAGCGGTATCGAGCGTGTCGACGGCAAGCGTAATGCTCTCGGCATCCGGCGCAATAGGGAGTTCATCGACGATGACCGGCTCGAAATCGCGCGCCGCCGCGGCATCCTCAGCTTCGCCGACGGCAAATCCCAGGTTAAAGAAAACGCTATCTTCCAGTGGCGCGATTTCCAACGGACTATCTACGGCGCTGTACTCGCCAGGCGTTACGCTGTTGGGATCGGTCGCCACGGCACCGAACGCGAGCCGGGTCGCCATTTCCGGCACAATGGGGAGTTCATCGACAATGGTCGGCTCGAAATCGAGCCAAGCTGCGGCATCCTCACCCTCGCAGGCGGCAACCCCGGGAGCCGTGTCGAGCGAAATTTCGGCGTTATCGACAATGTCGATGGGAAGCACGGCGCCGTCGGCGTCCCATATATCCGCAGCGTCATCCGTGGCGGCACGCTTGCAGTCGAACGCCGCGTCGGCGTTTTCCACTACCGGGAGGATATGCACTTCCGGGGCTCCAGCGGTGTCGGTTGCTATCGTGCCCTGCAGCGCCTCGGGCGAGAGCGCCAGGAACCCGCCGGCATCGGCGGCGCTGAGCTGCGGTGCAAAATCCTGCCCATCCGCTGGCAAAGGCGCCGTGGTCTCGCTTGCCGGATTAAGCTTGGTGAAAGTATCGGTAATCTTGTTCATAGTCTGTCTCCTGATTGCGGCCGTGGGTTGAGCCATGCTGATGAAAACGAGTACGGCCGATCTCCCGCAAAACCGCACCCCGTCCGGCTTTGCTCAGGTTGTGGGATCGACCGTGGCGCCATGTTACGCGGGCGATGCTGAACGGAAGCTGAACGAAACTTTGTGTCTCGCCGAGTTGATTTGTTAGGTATGATGAAGGCGAGAAGACCATGTTTTGGGAGGATACACCGATGAAAAGTCATCGCTGTCGGACCAGGCGCCACGCCGATCCGATAAAGGTTTTATGCCGGCTGGCCTGCTGCCTGGGAATGCTGGGCGCGACGCTTTCCCATGCCGCGACGGCCACGCTGGAGTTGAGCGTGGAAGGGGCGGGCGGGGGGCGCATCGTCAGCGCCGGCGGGGTGCAGTGCCCTGCAAGTTGCGCCGTCGCTGCGCAAGAACAGGCTTTGGTCAGCCTGTTCGCCGTCGCGGATTCAGGCTACCGTTTCGACAGTTGGCAAGGTGCTTGCGAAGCCGCCATCGGCCCGCTCTGCACGCTGGCCGCCACGCCGGGCACCGTCATAAGCGCCCGTTTCGTTCAAGACCACGTGGAGCAGGGCCAAACCAAAGCGCTGCTGCTGTTGCACGGCGCCAACGCCAATTACGCGGCCTGGAACGAGTTCGTCAAGCAGCGCTTCAATGATCGATGCCCCATTATCCGGGGCGGCGTCGTGCTGGGGGGGGACTCGTTCGATCCAGGCAACGGCGTTTACTGCTACCGCATCGATTTCGGCTATTACGCGACGGCGCCCAAAGCCGCCGCCGCGCGCGCCCAGGACGATGCCGCCACGCTCAAGCAGCTGGGCCATGAAGTTCGCGCCGCGGTATTGGGCATACTGGGCCGGCATCCCAAGCTCAGCCTGGTGTTGCTGGGCCATGACCGTGGTGGACAGGCAGCGCGCGAGTTTCTGCTGTCGAACGCGCAGGAACGAGGGACGGTCGCCGGTCTATTGACCATCGACACCCGGCAAGCCGCGCCCGGCCAGGATCAAGGAGCGCCGCTGCCGGCGGTGGAGCGTTTGCAATATGCCCAGTTCGAAGTGGTCCTGGAAAGCAGCGGACAAGCCGCTGCCCCCTGGGAACCCGGATCGGCGCCCATCGCCTATGGCGCGCTGTCTTACAAAACGCCCGCCGTCAAGGCCGGGGCGGGCGACGGCGTCGGCGCACCGGAAAAAGAAGCGAATATCAGCCTGGTGCTCGGCCTTTTGATGAATACGTGGTGGCTGGAGCGGTGAACAGCAAGGTCGTGCGGACCACCTTGGCGAGCGCGTTGCTGTTCACTTTGATCCTGGCCGCGTGGCTCAGGGCTATCCAGGAAGGCCAGCCCGGCGGCGCGCGGCTCCCGGCCACGGCATTATGGGGCGGCCCCGACGGTGCGGTGGAGTTCAGCGGAAAGGCCGGCGTTGGTCAAAACACCGAGGCCGAAGCAGCGAGGCCGGTTTGGCCGGCAAAAGCCGGGCCGGCGGTGTCCGGCCCGGATGCCGCAGAGCCGGCGCCCCCGCCGGGTGGTTTGCCCGCCCAACTGTGGCAGCGCTGGGAAAAAGCACTGGCGCGCGGCGATTTCCAGCAAAACGCCATCGTCGGCAGCCTGCTCGCCGAACAGCTGCGCCAGTACCCCGATGCCGGCGTTTATCAGGCTATCGGCAACGCGCTGCGGCAATCGGATCTCCCGGTTGCCGGCAAATCGGCGGTGATCGATCTGCTCGGCGAAATCGCCACGCCCGAAGCGCTGGCCCAGCTCATCGACATCGCCCAAAACGGCGCGGACTCCCCGCTTTATATTTCCGCCCTGCAAGTGATTTCCCGTATAGGGGACAATCGCTGGGATGGGCGGTTTCACGAAGAATTGTCTCCCGACCTCGAAGCCGCCTGGGTGGACATGGCCGTCGCCGATCCGGCCTATGCCGGCGCCATCGCCAAGGCCTTGGCGACCATCGGCGCCCCCAGCGGCGTGGAGCTGCTGTTTCAGGCACTGGCGGCGCCAGGCAAAGCCACCGCTAGCGACGAGACGGCGCGCCTGAAACAGACCACGGCTTTTTCGACGATACCGGCGGCGCGCAACCCCGCGGCGGTGGACGTTTTAGCGGGATGGTTTCACCAGGCCGGCCTGGGATCGCCGGCCTTCGAAGTGAGCGGCCTGACCCTGGCCAATGTGGGATCGCCCGCCGCAACCCAGGTGTTGCTGGACTGGGCGGAAACAGCGCCGGACGAAGGCGCCCGCCGCGTCGGCGACTGGCTGCTGAGGATTCACGATTCGGCGTCGGTGGAATTGATGGCGGCGCAGCGGAATTCGCTCAACTTCCAGAGCGGCGCGGTGGGCAAAGCTTTCAGCGTGGCGCTGGCGCATATCGATCCGGACGGCGTAATCACCACCACCCTGGCGGCGAAAGGCGGGGGCGAAACGCCCACGTCAAGCAGCGTGGCGGCGCTGGTTTCGACCGGCGCGGATGGCGCTGTCGTGGCTACCGGCACCGCGCTGACCGCCGCTATCCAGCCGGCGGATGGCGATATCATGATCAAATCCGGGGACGGACTGGCGACCACGGCGCAGGACAGCGCAATGTCATCGACTTTGCGGGTTTTGGGATTACCGGACCAGCCACCGGTAATCACCAATCCCCCCGATCCGGCCAGGATCGAAGGCGCCACTGATGTCCGGTCTTTGGACCAGACGTTACTGCAAGAGCCATGGAAACTGCGCTATCAGTAGCGTTAGGGCTTACATGCAACGTTGCATGCTCCCTTAGAAGCTGTCTGGCAAAAGAATATCTGGTAAAATCAAGGATTTTTTGCGTAGCGGGCAAACCATGACATATCCGAGTAATCTAACCGACGCCGAATGGGTACTCATTCAATCGCACTTCCAACCTGGCGACAGGCGCGG